>NZ_BBKT01000101.1 GCF_000747665.1 Thermoanaerobacterium saccharolyticum
GCTAATATAGCTTATTGATTCAACTAAATTGAACTCTTTTGAAAAGCCAAAACCTAAATCCAAGCTAAAAGATGATGGTAAATCTCCTAACTGGGGAAAGAAAAAAGATACTGATGGCAATGATATAAAATGGTTTGGATGGAAGATAGATATATTAGCCGACTGTAAAAGTGAGCTTCCACTTGCCATAGAAATTACTCCTGCAAGTGTAAATGATAGTATTTTAGCAATAACCTTTATTAAAGAAGCTAAAAGAGTTCTATGGCAATGCCTTTAATGTAAAACATTGTATTATGGATTCTGGCTATGATATAAAAGAGAATTACGATTATATTATGAATGAATTTCATGCACAACCAATCATAGCCTACAATAAAAGAGGAAGTTTCGCTCCACCAGAAGGACTAAATGAAAGACTTCATCCAATTTGTTCTATGGGATATGAACTTGTGTATTGGGGCAAAGACGGTGATTATCTAAAATTCAGATGCCCACATGTATTAGGAAAGGCAGATTGTCCTCATGGTTCTTCTTGGTGCAGCAGTTCAAACTATGGGTATTGCCTTAAAATCAATTACAAGAAAAACAACAGGTATTTTAGCTTTCCAATAAGAAGTTCTGATGAGTGGCAGGAAATATATAACCTTAG
>NZ_BBKT01000100.1 GCF_000747665.1 Thermoanaerobacterium saccharolyticum
TTGCTCTTTTATGCTGGAATCTTTATGCGGGATATATCAAGATATGCAACTATTTCTTTGCTATAATGATCTGTAATAGGCATTGCAGTACAATACCAGTTCTTAAGCAAGTCGCAATAATGGTCTTTCCCGTATAACTGTGCAAGACTTTTGTATTCCATGGCTATGTTGATTGCATTTGTGCCACTGTCTTCAAGCCTTAGACTTATGCCTTCTCTAAATTGCAGCTTTTTGAAATCTTTATTTAATTGGTCATTAGCTATAATTTCAATCACATAACCGTCTTTATCACACAGAATAAAGAAGTAACCTTCTTTAATAAGCACTTTATACCTATAACATTGATTTACAAAGTTATTTAACAATAATATTAAAAAGTTGTTTTCTCTTTTCTTTTTTAGCAATGCGTCATCATCGATTGTTCTATCAAAAGAGTTTTTGTCAGGATTGATATTTAAAAGCAATGATTCCCCATTAGACACAGTCAGTTTTCCGTTTCCTCTTTTTATAAATATGTCATTGTTCATCAATATCAACTCCATACTTTTATCTTTCTGCATCATCATTCACAACTATAATAGCTCATATTTTAATACCAATGTGCATCGCTTGTATAGTTAGCTTGCTCTAATTGAACTCCATTTCTATAGACTGTACCTTTCGTGACAAGCCTGTAATAATACCCTTCTTCCACATACCATATTTCACTTATGGAGCAGCTAATATCTGTCGATGTGTTTGACCAGCTTTTAAT
>NZ_BBKT01000099.1 GCF_000747665.1 Thermoanaerobacterium saccharolyticum
TAGAAGCACTTGTTTCCGGCTACGGCAGCTCTCTATACAGAGACGGTGTTTCATTCGCAATACTCATAATCATACTGTTGATTAAGCCAACAGGACTATTTGGCAAAAATGTAAGAGAGAAAGTGTAGGTGGTAAAGTTGAAGC
Organism: Thermoanaerobacterium saccharolyticum; assembly: GCF_000747665.1. Lineage (GTDB taxonomy): Bacteria > Bacillota > Thermoanaerobacteria > Thermoanaerobacterales > Thermoanaerobacteraceae > Thermoanaerobacterium > Thermoanaerobacterium saccharolyticum. Next base: position 145 of record NZ_BBKT01000099.1, read on the forward strand.
AAATATTGAAAAACAGGTTGATAATCTTAATAGCACTATTCATTTTCTACGCTCTGATACAAGCCTTAATATCTCTTAATATCTTAAATGATTACTACGTGGTAAATATTGTCTTGATGGGCATAAATATAATACTTGCTGTAAGCCTTAACCTTATCAATGGCTTTACAGGACAATTTTCATTAGGTCATGCAGGGTTTATGTCAATCGGTGCATACACATCTGCCATCATAACATACAAGTTAGGATTGCCGTTTCCTCTGGCAATACTAGTAGGCGGCATAGCAGCAGGAATAGCTGGAATATTGATAGGCATCCCATCATTGAGATTAAAAGGCGACTATCTCGCTATAACAACACTTGGATTCGGAGAAATAATAAGAGTAATCTTTCTAAACACCGAATACGTCGGTGGAGCAAGCGGCCTTTCCGGAATACCAAAGTACACAAACTGGACGTGGGTATTCTGGATGGCAGTCATAACTGTCGTCTTAATCAGAAACTTCATAAACTCCAGCTACGGCAGATGCTGTGTTGCAATTAGAGAAGATGAGACAGCAGCAGAATCAATGGGTATAAACACAACGTACTACAAGACATTGGCGTTCACAATAGGTGCATTCTTCGCAGGAATAGGCGGTGCCCTTTACGCCCACAACTTCTACATCATACAGCCAGAGACATTCAACTTCATGAAGTCATTCGATATCTTGACAATGGTTGTATTAGGCGGACTTGGCAGCATAACAGGATCAATACTATCAGCAATCTTCCTCACATTCGTATACGCAGTGCTGCAGGATTATGCTGCACTAAGAATGGTCATATACTCACTCCTCTTAATTGTCGTAATGCTATTCAGACCAGAAGGATTGATGGGTACAAAAGAATTTTCCCTCAAAAAATTATTTAAGAAAGGGGAGAAAAGCAGTGAGTTTACTGTCAATTAAAGACGTATCTATAGACTTCGGCGGCATAAAAGCCTTGATAGACGTCAATATAGAACTGGAAAAAGGCTCTCTTACAGGACTTATAGGGCCTAATGG
>NZ_BBKT01000098.1 GCF_000747665.1 Thermoanaerobacterium saccharolyticum
TTTCGCTTCCACTGCTTGTGGACATATGGTTTCAGGTTCTCTTTCACTCCCCTCCCGGGGTTCTTTTCACCTTTCCCTCACGGTACTATGCGCTATCGGTCACTTAGGAGTATTTAGCCTTGGGAGATGGTCCTCCCGTCTTCCCACCGGGTTGCCTATCCTGTGGTACTCTGGATCCCACTCGGTATGCTAAGCTTTCGCCTACAGGGCTTTCACCTTCTTTGGCCTGCCTTCCCAGGTCTGTTCGGCTTCGCTTTTTCATACCTTTTTTGTGGTCCTAAACCCCATCACCATTGGTGATGGTTTGGGCTCTTTCCTTTTCGCTCGCCACTACTCAGGAAATCGACTTGCCTTCCCAACGGAGTCTCTCCGCTGGGAGGCCCTCTTTTCTTTCTTTTCCTCGCGCTACTTAGATGTTTCAGTTCACGCGGTGTCCCCTCCTCATGGCTATGTGTTCACCATGGGATGCTTAAGTATTACCTTAAGCGGGTTTCCCCATTCGGAGATCTCCGGATCTGCGTCTGCTTGCGACTCCCCGGAGCGTTTCGCCGCTTGCTGCGTCCTTCTTCGGCTCTAAGTGCCTGGGCATCCACCATACGCCCTTTCTAACTTGACCTATTGTTTCCTCGTTTTTTTCGTTACCCTTTTTTAGCATTGTGCAGTTTTCAAGGTTCACTTATCTGAGGGTCTTAAACCCTCAAAACTGAACAGTGAGATATTCGTATTTATTTTTTCGCTCACACAGGCTTCGTGTTCTATGTGTCTTCGATTCTTTCAGCTCGTTTCGCTAACGGCACTTAACGACGTCCTGTCGCAGTGCCTCTCGCGTGGTCCTTCACGCTCGTACGCTTCACTCGCTTCATTCATCGGACACATTTTCGAACACTTCGCTATGTGTTCGCTCTTAAAATAAATACTCTTTACTTATCCTTGTTGTAAGGATTTTGCTCCTTAGAAAGGAGGTGATCCAGCCGCACCTTCCGATACGGCTACCTTGTTACGACTTCACCCCAATCATTTACCCCACCTTCGGCAGCTCCTCC
>NZ_BBKT01000097.1 GCF_000747665.1 Thermoanaerobacterium saccharolyticum
TGTTCATAAATTCTTTTATCAATTCAACAGTGCCCATAATTGTCTTTATGTTTGTTATGCTTTTTACCTTTTACATCTATATTCCTTTTTGTCCCTTTTTTCTAGTAGAATATCATCTATTTCCATAAGGATTTGAGCCATTATCTTACAAGCTTCTTCGCATGCTAATCTATAAATTTCTACTTCTAAGTCCTTGAAATTTATTTCATTTTCATTTAAACTTATATCTAGCATGTAATCACCTCTATAACGCTTTTTATTTTCTATTAAACATTATAGCGGATGATTCATGCGAAGGGAAGGTATTTTTTGGATACCTTCCTTTTTCTATTTTTTACTGCCTACTAAAATTATACACTAAGAATTTTTTATAAACGATTAACTAAAAAATTTTACTGAAATTATTTTATTGCTTGTGATTTTTGGGTATGGTATCCTGACTTTTGCAGCAAAAAAGGATAAAAAAAGCCCCTAAGCCCTTTAAAATAAAGGCTTTCGGGCTTTTTGCTTTTGTCAATAAGTTGTAGTGGAAATGTCATTTTTTTACTTCTCCTAAAATTTTTTTTAATTTCTCCTAACCTCATATATTTATGCCCAAATTCAATGCCTAATTCTTTGCCTATATCTTCAAGAACATCATTATTAAAATCAAAAAGATAATAATTCTCCTGTATATAGCTGCAGGATGCTTTGGCTAGGCTTTCAAGTATAGCTGAAACAGAATATTTGCCTTTTAGTCTGTATTCAAGTATCCTTACAATTACAAGTGATATAAAGCATATCAGAAAATGAGCATCAATATGCTCTCTCAGTGATAAATACACTGGTCTGCTTTCAATATCGCTTTTAGTTATCTTGAAAGCCTCTTCTATTTTCCATAAACCACGATACATTTCAATAATTTTATCATCAGATTCTTTGTATTCGCTAGTAACTATTGCATAATATCCATCAAATCTTTCTTCTTCTTTTAATTTTTCCTCATCAAATACTAGGTGTTGACGAGCACTTTCCAATATTTCGCCAGTTTCATCATCAAAAATGAGATTTTTTACATATTTGGAAGCACCGTAAGATGTAGCTTTATTATATTTCGCTGGATTTTTAATTAAATCTTTGGCTTTTTCTATTGCAGCGGCTCGTTCATATTTTGCTTTCAAAGCATATTCCTCACTATAGAAAACAACCTGCTTCTCATCAACTATCTTTTTCATCTTTCTTCCTTTAGTGGTAGTTACTAATATTTCTCTTGGATAAAGTCTGGATTTTATCTTGAAGTTATCTCCTCTGTATTTATATCCATTTTCGTCAAGAACATATTTCTTAAATTCCTTATCCGCACAACGAACAGAATAGCTGAATACATATCCATTACCAGCAGATAAAGTATACCAGATGTTAW
>NZ_BBKT01000095.1 GCF_000747665.1 Thermoanaerobacterium saccharolyticum
CTAACCGAAAGGGAGGAGCTGCCGAAGGTGGGGTAAATGATTGGGGTGAAGTCGTAACAAGGTAGCCGTATCGGAAGGTGCGGCTGGATCACCTCCTTTCTAAGGAGCAAATCCTTACAACAAGGATAAGTAAAGAGTATTTATTTTAAGAGCGAACACATAGCGAAGTGTTCGAAAATGTGTCCGATGAATGAAGCGAGTGAAGCGTACGAGCGTGAAGGACCACGCGAGAGGCACTGCGACAGGACGTCGTTAAGTGCCGTTAGCGAAACGAGCTGAAAGAATCGAAGACACATAGAACACGAAGCCTGTGTGAGCGAAAAAATAAATACGATATCTCACTGTTCAGTTTTGAGGGTTTAAGACCCTCAGATAAGTGAACCTTGAAAACTGCACAATGCTAAAAAGGGTAACGAAAAAAACGAGGAAACAATAGGTCAAGTTAGAAAGGGCGTATGGTGGATGCCCAGGCACTTAGAGCCGAAGAAGGACGCAGCAAGCGGCGAAACGCTCCGGGGAGTCGCAAGCAGACGTAGATCCGGAGATCTCCGAATGGGGAAACCCGCTTAAGGTAATACTTAAGCATCCCATGGTGAACACATAGCCATGAGGAGGGGACACCGCGTGAACTGAAACATCTAAGTAGCGCGAGGAAAAGAAAGAAAGAATCGATTTCCTGAGTAGTGGCGAGCGAAAAGGAAAGAGCCCAAACCATCACCAATGGTGATGGGGTTTAGGACCACAAAAAAGGTATATAAAGCGAAGCCGAACAGACCTGGGAAGGCAGGCCAAAGAAGGTGAAAGCCCTGTAGGCGAAAGCTTCAAATACCGAGTGGGATCCAGAGTACCACAGGATAGGCAACCCGGTGGGAAGACGGGAGGACCATCTCCCAAGGCTAAATACTCCTAAGTGACCGATAGCGCATAGTACCGTGAGGGAAAGGTGAAAAGAACCCCGGGAGGGGAGTGAAAGAGAACCTGAAACCATATGTCCACAAGCAGTGGAAGCGAAAGCGACCACGTACTTTTTGTAGAACGGACCGGCGAGTTATAGATATGCAGCGAGGTTAAGCGAAAGCGGAGCCGAAGCGAAAGCGAGTCTTAAAAGGGCGAAAGTTGCATATCATAGACCCGAAACCGTGCGACCTACCCATGATCAGGGTGAAGCCGGAGTAAGATCT
>NZ_BBKT01000094.1 GCF_000747665.1 Thermoanaerobacterium saccharolyticum
TTTCAATTGGTGCGCCTCCAGATGATAAAATAAGATAACTTCTGTTCCACAGATACGGTTTCCAATAAAATTTAGATAAATGTTCAGCATACTCTTTACGTATTAATCTTGCAGTTACTGTTTTTAGATTATTTATCAATTTAGAAAGTTGTACTTGCGGAGGTGCTTCAAACAAAATATGTATATGATCAGCCTCTCCATTAAATTCAATAAGAATGCAATTCCATTTAGAAAATAAATTTTCTATTATTTCTTTTAATCGTTCTAATATTTCCCTTGTCAAACATTTATGTCTATATTTTGTTACGACAACTAAATGATAATTTAGATTATAACATGCATGTCTATTTGTTTTATAACCTATATTCATTTTAAATACCGTCCTTTTTACAACTAAAATATTTTATGATACAATTATAGTAAGAAAAACTTTATTTGTAAAGGCGGTGTTGATATGGAATGCATTAAAACTGTAAAATTTAAAATCAAAGTATCAGACAAATCATTCAATGATACTATAGCCATATACAATGAAGCATTGTCGTACATAATAAGTATAATCAATGACGAATGGAATACCATATCAACATTGGCAACTGTGGAAAAACAGTTAAACTTTATAGAAAAATTAATACACAATACGAAAGAAAAACAAATCAAAGTACGATTTTGACAGCAGATTTTACAAATTTCCATCATACTTAAGAAGAGCTGCTACAGCCGAAGCA
>NZ_BBKT01000093.1 GCF_000747665.1 Thermoanaerobacterium saccharolyticum
AGTATTTAAATTACTTACAGAATCAATGTTTCTAACGTTAATGCCCTTTCAAAATCTAAAGCTTTAAAGTGGGAATTATATCTTTCTGATTCTGTCCTTAATTTATATTTGGATTTGAAATATATAGAATTTCTATCAATTGAAGACCTGTAATCAGTAGATATAGAAGTATATTTAATGCAACCCCTGTACTTTTTGCCATTAAAGTATTTGGGATGATGGCATGGGCAAAGAGAATCATTTTTAGACTTATAGTATTTACAACGATGTTTTTGCTTAATAAAACCATCGAAATACTCTTTACCATCTTTAATCATTGGAATACCTGCATCACAGACAACATGACCATCATCAGTTAATTTATGCGTTTTAGAGCCTCTCTTATTAAGAGGAATAAAACAATGACCATGGAGGGTGTCTCTCACAAAACTATAGACTTTCTTAACATCATAGCCTTTGTCAGCAATAAAATTGACACCTTCAAGATTAAACCAATTGTTGGTTTCAGATAAAAGAGGGATTGCAGCATCAAAATCGGGGATATTAGCAGGAGTGGTTACTTCAGCAATAGGAAGACCAGACAAAGAATCAATAATAATATGGTTTTTATATCCCCAATAAAATTCAAAATTTTTATTAGAAGAATCATTAGAAGCAGTATGAACACCAAGTCTACAATCCTTGTCAGACTTAGGCTGATTATCTTTAGAGAATTTATTTTTAGAAAAACACTTAGGATTATTTGAACTTAGTATTAGCCTTAATAGGAGTAGAATCCAAAGAAATAGATTCACCAGAAATAAGGCCGAAATCCTTAAGAATATTAACTTGATTCTGCATAACATAAGACAAATATTTATGATCAAAATTTTTAAGGAAACGATCAAAAAGTCCAATAAGAGGGCAACTTTTTAGTAAATATCAAAACCGCAGAGGTGAGCAATAATAAGATTATTATTAAGATAATCAATGAGATCAGAAATCTCACCGAATTTCTCAGCTTTCATAACAATGATT
>NZ_BBKT01000092.1 GCF_000747665.1 Thermoanaerobacterium saccharolyticum
TTCAACATATCTTCCATCTTTAACTAGCATTGCAATTGTCTTAGGGTCTTTCCTGTCATTTTTAGTTGGCGAGTTATCATCAAATTCCTTACTTCTCTTTACATGGAATGGATTTACCAGTACCACCTTATGGTTCTTATCTCTAAGAAACTGTGCAAAGCAGAGCCAATAATGGCCTGTTGGTTCCATGCCAACCATAAGATGCTCTTTGTTGCTTTTATTCATAATATCTGCAGCCCATTTTAAAAATCTTTTCATTCCATCAATGTCATTGCTAAATTCAATACGCTTACCGTATTCTATTCCTCTGAAATCGAAAGCTCTAGCGTGATGTATCTCTTTAGCAATGTCTACACCTACAATTAATGTCTTTTCTGTTATTTGCATTATTTTTGTATTTTGGTTATACTTCATATTAGGTACCTCCTTGTTATTTGAGAGTCGTGTTCATGAACAATCGACATCTTGTATTTTATCAGGAGGTACTTTTTATTTCAAATCTTATATTTCTTTATTACAGGAATGCTCCCTTAGTTTTTTCTATAGAATTTTTCATGTGGCTTATTTTCTCCAGTATTTGATTCTTTAAAAGCGACAATCCTTCATCTATCAAGAATATCAATATATCATCTTTGCTATTAAAAGTGATAATAGAGG
>NZ_BBKT01000091.1 GCF_000747665.1 Thermoanaerobacterium saccharolyticum
ATATTGTCAGTATTTAAATATTCTTTTAATCTGCTGTTACATCTCTCAATAGAAGTTCTAAGGTTATATATTTCCTGCCACTCATCAGAACTTCTTATTGGAAAGCTAAAATACCTGTTGTTTTTCTTGTAATTGATTTTAAGGCAATACCCATAGTTTGAACTGCTGCACCAAGAAGAACCATGAGGACAATCTGCCTTTCCTAATACATGTGGGCATCTGAATTTTAGATAATCACCGTCTTTGCCCCAATACACAAGTTCATATCCCATAGAACAAATTGGATGAAGTCTTTCATTTAGTCCTTCTGGTGGAGCGAAACTTCCTCTTTTATTGTAGGCTATGATTGGTTGTGCATGAAATTCATTCATAATATAATCGTAATTCTCTTTTATATCATAGCCAGAATCCATAATACAGTGTTTTACATTAAAGGCATTGCCATAGAACTCTTTTAGCTTCTTTAATAAAGGTTATTGCTAAAATACTATCATTTACACTTGCAGGAGTAATTTCTATGGCAAGTGGAAGCTCACTTTTACAGTCGGCTAATATATGTAGCTTCCATCCAAACCATTTTATATCATTGCCATCAGTATCTTTTTTCTTTCCCCAGTTAGGAGATTTACCATCATCTTTTAGCTTGGATTTAGGTTTTGGCTTTTCAAAAGAGTTCAATTTAGTTGAATCAATAGCTATATTAGCACCATCAATTATGTTGAGGTTTTTAGCCTTAAGTATTAATTGCTTAAAGTCTTCTTCCAGTGCATCCGACTTTGATATCAGGTTTAAAAATCGGCTAAAGGTTGATGTAGATGGTACAGGACCCAATACATTGAAGCCACAGTTATATCTAAATACAGGGTCTGATTTTAGTTTATCAACAAGTTTTGCTATAGTGGGAATTTTCTCAATTTGCATAGCAATCAAGGCATAAAGCAAAGGCAGTGGATCATATCCTTTAGGGCCTCTTTTATATTCGGGCCTTGATAATGAAAGCACGACATTTGAGAAATCAAGATGCAACAAAACCATTTCAAGTTTTGTCTCTGGTTGAAATTTTATTAATTCGTCGAAGGAAAATAAGCATTCTTGTCGAATATACATAAGTAGGTTCACCTCTTTTGTTAAAATTGGGTTACTACTTATATATTCGACATTTGGGGTGAACTTCTTTTTTTGTCTCTCACAAAGTTAAGAATATCAAGTTATTTAAAAGAAGTACTCTCTGTTGATAACTTTTGTAAAATACCTTCAGAAGGAAAAATTTCATTTGCTTTGATGCGCTCAATCATATTTATTTTATCAGTTTCTTTTAAGTTATCTTCTTTAACATTTACTGCAGAATTATCCTTTTGCATAACATTTTGATCTGCAAAACCAACAGTTGTCGAAAAAACTAATGTCAAGCACAGTAGAAGTGAAACTAAGAACCTTTTCATTTCTAAACATCTCCATTTTATAGTTAGTACTACTATTTCGGTACCAAAACAGCATACTAACTACATTTTTATTAAACATCGAATGGCCATTCGTTTGTTTGACTACATTATAACTCCAAGTCCAACATTTGGGAAGTTCCGAAATTCGGCACATTTTTTTATGAAGTAAGTGCCGAATTCCGGAACTTCATTCTACAATATATTGCCATGTGTGTCTATGATGCCTATGTTTATGGCTGTCATTATTATTTTTATATCATTGTCTGCATCAAACAATATGCCTAATTTATTTAGGTGATTTCTCAATGTTCTATCAGATATGCCTACTTCGTCCATTACTGCTTTCCTTATACCATTTCGGACTAATGATGATAAGATATGCTTATCAGTGTCATCGATCTCTTCTTCTACGAAAGACATATTTTCACTTCTATACGATATGCAATTTTCAAGGTAAATTGCTATGTTTTTTAGAGTGATGCTCTGCTCTTTTATGCTGGGAATCTTTATGCGGGATATATCAAGATATGCAACTATTTCTTTGCTATAATGATCTGTAATAGGCATTGCAGTACAATACCAGTTCTTAAGCAAGTCGCAATAATGGTCTTTCCCGTATAACTGTGCAAGACTTTTGTATTCCATGGCTATGTTGATTGCATTTGTGCCACTGTCTTCAAGCCTTAGACTTATGCCTTCTCTAAATTGCAGCTTTTTGAAATCTTTATTTAATTGGTCATTAGCTATAATTTCAATCACATAACCGTCTTTATCACACAGAATAAAGAAGTAACCTTCTTTAATAAGCACTTTATACCTATAACATTGATTTACAAAGTTATTTAACAATAATATTAAAAAGTTGTTTTCTCTTTTCTTTTTTAGCAATGCGTCATCATCGATTGTTCTATCAAAAGAGTTTTTGTCAGGATTGATATTTAAAAGCAATGATTCCCCATTAGACACAGTCAGTTTTCCGTTTCCTCTTTTTATAAATATGTCATTGTTCATCAATATCAACTCCATACTTTTATCTTTCTGCATCATCATTCACAACTATAATAGCTCATATTTTAATACCAATGTGCATCGCTTGTATAGTTAGCTTGCTCTAATTGAACTCCATTTCTATAGACTGTACCTTTCGTGACAAGCCTGTAATAATACCCTTCTTCCACATACCATATTTCACTTATGGAGCAGCTAATATCTGTCGATGTGTTTGACCAGCTTTTAATTGTCACCCAGTTTCCGTTCTTGTACTGTTGAAGATACGCATCAATTCTGATTTTGTCGACGCTGAAAGCATATAATACACTGTCGACGGTCGATTTTCCCATTGATGATATGTCGAATGTGTTAATAAACTGGGATATGGCTATCCAATTGGGCTTTACTGGACTTGTCACCAGTTTTTTCGAAATGCCGTCATCCGCAAAACCAGTAGTTGAAAGTGATGTCATCATTATTATTGTCAGCAGAAAAATAGACAAGAATTTTTTAAACACACTATCACCTCACTAATTTTTTCTCTTCATAAATAAAAACAAATTAAAATGAAATTCGTTACAGTTTTTATAAAAATTTTTTATTAATTTCAGCATACAAAATTTCATTTAAATATTATCAATTTAGGAACGAAAATATCATTTTAGAGAACAAAAAAGCATTTTTAGCTTTTAATTTTTCTTCAATTGCAAGATAAAAAAATAAGGACAGAGCATTATCTGTCCTTATTTTGTAAGTCACATTTGTCAACAGCTTATTATAGATAGTTTGTGTCAAG
>NZ_BBKT01000090.1 GCF_000747665.1 Thermoanaerobacterium saccharolyticum
ACAGCGAAGGAGCGATCCGGAGCGAATCCCAGAAAACAGGTCCCAGTTCAGATTGCAGGCTGCAACCCGCCTGCATGAAGACGGAGTTGCTAGTAATCGCGGATCAGCATGCCGCGGTGAATACGTTCCCGGGCCTTGTACACACCGCCCGTCACACCACGAGAGTTTACAACACCCGAAGTCAGTGACCTAACCGAAAGGGAGGAGCTGCCGAAGGTGGGGTAAATGATTGGGGTGAAGTCGTAACAAGGTAGCCGTATCGGAAGGTGCGGCTGGATCACCTCCTTTCTAAGGAGCAAATCCTTACAACAAGGATAAGTAAAGAGTATTTATTTTAAGAGCGAACACATAGCGAAGAGTTCGAAAATGTGTCCGATGAATGAAGCGAGTGAAGCGTGCGAGCGTGAAGGACCACGCGAGAGGCACTACGACAGGACGTCGTTAAGTGCCGTTAGCGAAACGAGCTGAAAGAATCGAAGACACATAGAACGCGAAGCCTGTGTGAGCGATAAAATAAATACGAATATCTCACTGTTCAGTTTTGAGGGTTTAAATCCCTCAGAAAAGTGAACCTTGAAAACTGCACAATGCTAAAAAGGGTAACAAGAAACGAGTTACAATTAACCAAAAAACATTGTTATGAAAAATATTATTAAAAGCGAACGATTAATGAAGCTTACGCAATATATCACGATGAACGAAGCGCAGTTTGGCGTATGAGCGAAAGCGAAAGCCGTCACAACGCATAGACGGCGTTAGCCAAACAAGCGAAGAGAATCGATGATATATAGTAAGCGGAATTTGTGAGCGTTAATAATATTTTCAAAAAGCAATGAAAATAGGTCAAGTTAGAAAGGGCGTATGGTGGATGCCCAGGCACTTAGAGCCGAAGAAGGACGCAGCAAGCGGCGAAACGCTCCGGGGAGTCGCAAGCAGACGTAGATCCGGAGATATCCGAATGGGGAAACCCGCTTAAGGTAATACTTAAGCATCCCATGGTGAACACATAGCCATGAGGAGGGGAAACCGCGTGAACTGAAACATCTAAGTAGCGCGAGGAAAAGAAAGAAAAAGTCGATTTCCTGAGTAGTGGCGAGCGAAAAGGAAGGAGCCCAAACCCGGCACTCAATTAGAATTGTTAAAAAGCCAAAAATAGAGAAATAGCAGTTCTAATTGAGTGCCGGGGGTTTAGGACCACGATAAGGTATATAAAGCGAAGCCGAACAGACCTGGGAAGGCAGGCCAAAGAAGGTGAAAGCCCTGTAGGCGAAAGCGAAATATACCGAGTGGGATCCAGAGTACCACAGGATAGGCAACCCGGTGGGAAGACGGGAGGACCATCTCCCAAGGCTAAATACTCCTAAGTGACCGATAGCGCATAGTACCGTGAGGGAAAGGTGAAAAGAACCCCGGGAGGGGAGTGAAAGAGAACCTGAAACCATATGTCCACAAGCAGTGGAAGCGAAAGCGACCACGTACTTTTTGTAGAACGGACCGGCGAGTTATAGATATGCAGCGAGGTTAAGCGAAAGCGGAGCCGAAGCGAAAGCGAGTCTTAAAAGGGCGAAAGTTGCATATCATAGACCCGAAACCGTGCGACCTACCCATGATCAGGGTGAAGCCGGAGTAAGATCTGGTGGAGGCCCGAACCACGTTGACGTTGAAAAGTCATGGGATGAATTGTGGGTAGCGGAGAAATTCCAATCGAGCTCGGAGATAGCTGGTTCTCCCCGAAATAGCTTTAGGGCTAGCCTCAGGGGGAAGGAAATATGGAGGTAGAGCACTGAATGGACAAGGGGCCAAAAAGGTTACCGAAGCCTATCAAACTCCGAATGCCATATTGAGACCCTGGGAGTCAGACTACGAGTGATAAGATCCGTGGTCAAAAGGGAAAGAGCCCAGACCGACAGCTAAGGTCCCAAAGAGCATGTTAAGTGGTAAAGGAAGTAGGATTTCCAAGACAACCAGGATGTTGGCTTAGAAGCAGCCATACATTCAAAGAGTGCGTAATAGCTCACTGGTCGAGAAATCCCGCGCCGAAAATAAACGGGGCTAAAACATGCCACCGAAGCTACGGATTCTAAAAAAGAATGGTAGGGGAGCGTACTGTACAGGACGAAGGATAAGCGAAAGCGAATCTGGACAGTACAGTAGAGAGAATGCCGGTATAAGTAACGAGAGTAAGGCGAGAAACCTTACCGTCGAAAGCCTAAGGATTCCTGGGGAAGGATAATCCGCCCAGGGTAAGTCGGGACCTAAGCCGAGGCGAAAGCGTAGGCGATGGAGAACCGGTAATAAATCCGGTACCACCGAAATCCGCCAAAAGAGAAGCAAGGACGCAGCGAGATAAGAAAAGCGTGCGGTTGGTAGAGCACGTCCAAGCAGCGACGAAAAGAGCTTTGAGTGAAGTACCAAAGCTCATAAGAGCTGTGAAGGGGAGCCGTAAGGCGAAGTTTCGAAGGGGCTGCCAAGAAAAGTTGCTATCGAGGATGAGGTGCCCGTACCACAAACCGACACAGGTAGGCGAGGAGAGAATCCAAAGACGAGCGGGAGAACCCTCATTAAGGAACTCGGCAAAAAGACTCCGTAACTTCGGGAGAAGGAGTGCCGAAAGGCCGCAGAGAAGAGGCCCAAGCGACTGTTTACCAAAAACACAGGTTTCTGCTAAGTCGAAAGACGAAGTATAGGAGCTGACGCCTGCCCGGTGCTGGAAGGTTAAGGGGAAGGGTTAGGAGAAAATCCAAAGCTCAGAACTTAAGCCCCAGTAAACGGCGGCCGTAACTATAACGGTCCTAAGGTAGCGAAATTCCTTGTCGGGTAAGTTCCGACCTGCACGAAAGGCGTAACGACTTGGGCGCTGTCTTGAAGGGGGACCCGGTGAAATTGTAGTACTCGTGAAGATGCGAGTTACCCGCGACAGGACAGAAAGACCCCATGGAGCTTTACTGCAGCTTGTCACTGAATTTTAGTAATATCTGTACAGGATAGGTGGGAGGCTAAGAAATATGGGCGCCAGCCTATATGGAGCCAACGTTGGGATACCACCCTGATATTACCGAAATTCTAACATAGGAGCCGTAAACCGGCATATGGACACTGACAGGCGGGCAGTTTGACTGGGGCGGTCGCCTCCTAAAAAGTAACGGAGGCGTCCAAAGGTTACCTCAGCGCGGAAGGAAATCGCGCGAAAGAGTGCAAAGGCAGAAGGTAGCCTAACTGCGAGAAAGACAATTCGAGCAGGGACGAAAGTCGGGCTTAGTGATCCGGCGGTAGAGAATGGGATTGCCGTCGCTCAACGGATAAAAGCTACCCTGGGGATAACAGGCTGATCTCCCCCAAGAGTCCACATCGACGGGGAGGTTTGGCACCTCGATGTCGGCTCATCGCATCCTGGGGCTGAAGTAGGTCCCAAGGGTTGGGCTGTTCGCCCATTAAAGCGGTACGCGAGCTGGGTTCA
>NZ_BBKT01000089.1 GCF_000747665.1 Thermoanaerobacterium saccharolyticum
TTCGAATTTTTTAAATTGAGTTTTAAATCTTTATTTGCTTTTATTTTTAGCACCGCTTAATTATCCAAACCATCGCAGGAGCGAGGCTGTCAAGGGTCAGCTTTGTGAAGTGAAACGCAGCAAAGCTGAGACGTGGTCCTTGCCCTTGACTGACGAGGGACTGCGGTGTATCATCACCACAGCGGTGCAATTTATGCAGCATTCCTAATCTCTGGTCTTTTTTATATCTCTTAACATCTTATTTCCGTTGTATTTTACTCCTTTTTTCAGTATGACAAAAAATACTCTGATTAGCTTGCAGCATAAAACTATCATTGACTGTTTCTTTTTAAGCGGGTTTTCTTTTCTTGTGGTGTAGTATTTGTGTAATTCCTGAAATTCTTTATTGTTTGCAAGTATTGGCATTATCATTTTGTATAGAGCACTTCTTAGCCTCCTTCTTCCTCTTTTGCTTATGGTGGTTTGCCCTTTATGCTGTCCTGAACTATTCTCTACCAGATTGTAACCCGCAAGCTTCTGGATTTGTTTTGGATGCTCATATCTTGTTATGTCGCCAACTTCAGCAATAAATATTGCTGCTGTTATTACTCCTACACCTTTTATACTTAGCATTTCATTAGCACCAGGTACTTGCATGAAAAGTTCTTCTATTTTGCTTTCTATTTTTTTTAACTGTTTTACAAGCATTTCGTACTGTTCAAGTATAATTTTTATCTCCACTTCTGCCATCTCAATGCCATCTCTTTTACCAACACTTTGACTGGCAGCTTCTATAAGCTTTAAAGCCCTCTTTGCACCTACAGCACGATTAATTTCCTTTTTCCAAGCTGCAAGTATTTCCTCAGCTCCAATCCCTAATATCTTTGCAGGCGTTGGAAATTCTTTTAATGTTATCAGTGCTGCTTTCCCTTCCCAATCTGCAAAAACTTTATTAAACTCAGGAAAGTATATATCAAGCCATCTTGCAACTCGGTTCTTTATCTTGTTTAAATCCTTTGTAAGCATCTCTCTTATGTCCACTGCAATTCTAAGTTCGCTGTATATACCCTCAGGTATATTAGGTTCAACATATCTTCCATCTTTAACTAGCATTGCAATTGTCTTAGGGTCTTTCCTGTCATTTTTA
>NZ_BBKT01000088.1 GCF_000747665.1 Thermoanaerobacterium saccharolyticum
TTGATGCTCATTTTCTGATATGCTTTATATCACTTGTAATTGTAAGGATACTTGAATACAGACTAAAAGGCAAATATTCTGTTTCAGCTATACTTGAAAGCCTAGCCAAAGCATCCTGCAGCTATATACAGGAGAATTATTATCTTTTTGATTTTAATAATGATGTTCTTGAAGATATAGGCAAAGAACTAGGTATCGAATTTGGGCATAAATATATGAGGTTAGGAGAAATTAAAAAAATTTTAGGAGAAGTAAAAAAATGACATTTCCACTACAACTTATTGACAAAAGCAAAAAGCCCGAAAGCCTTCATTTTAAAGGTTTCAGGGGCTTTTTTTATTCCTTTTTGCTGCAAAAGTCAGGTTAAAAGTCAATTATATTTTAAAGTTAAAAATAAAAGATTCCTGCTTAAGCAGGATTTTTTATTTTCTCGTTTTTTGCAAAATAAAAAAGTTTCAACATAAATGCTGAAACTCTTTATTTCTTATGGTGCCTCGAAGTGGAATCGAACCACTGACACAGGGATTTTCAGTCCCTTGCTCTACCGACTGAGCTATCGAGGCGTATTTAAAATTAGTATAATAATGGCGACCCAAAAGGGGCTCGAACCCTCGACCTCCAGCGTGACAGGCTGGCGCTCTAACCAACTGAGCTATTGGGCCGCAATATTTATTAACTTATGGTGGGCCTTCAGGGACTCGAACCCCGGACCAATCGGTTATGAGCCGACCGCTCTACCAACTGAGCTAAAGGCCCTCAATTTATGGTGACCCCGACGGGATTCGAACCCATGTTACCGCCGTGAAAGGGCGATGTCTTAACCACTTGACCACGGGGCCACATCTTGGCTCCTCAGGTAGGGCTCGAACCTACAACCTACCGGTTAACAGCCGGTTGCTCCACCATTGAGCTACTGAGGAATATATTATCCGGCAGCGACCTACTCTCCCGAGTAATCAGTACCATCGGCGCTGGAGGGCTTCACTATCACCCCAAAAAGTCTTGCGACTTTTCGGGGGACCCCGATTTGGGACCGTGTTCGGTATGGGAACGGGTTTTTAACCTCCGCTATTGCCACCGGAAATCTTTTAAATGAACTTTGAATACTGCACAATGCTTTCCTTTGGTCAAGTCCTCGACTTATTAGTACCGGTCAGCTAAAAGTATTTCTACTCTTACACCTCCGGCCTATCTACCTCGTCTTCTCCAAGGTGTCTTACTCCTTTCGGATGGGAAATCTTATCTTGAGGTGGGTTTCACGCTTAGATGCTTTCAGCGTTTATCCCTTCCAAACTTGGCTACCCAGCTGTGCGTACGGCTACGCAACTGGTACACCATCGGTTTGTCCACCCCGGTCCTCTCGTACTAAGGGCAGATCCTCTCAAATTTCCTGCGCCCGCGACGGATAGGGACCGAACTGTCTCACGACGTTCTGAACCCAGCTCGCGTACCGCTTTAATGGGCGAACAGCCCAACCCTTGGGACCTACTTCAGCCCCAGGATGCGATGAGCCGACATCGAGGTGCCAAACCTCCCCGTCGATGTGGACTCTTGGGGGAGATCAGCCTGTTATCCCCAGGGTAGCTTTTATCCGTTGAGCGACGGCAATCCCATTCTCTACCGCCGGATCACTAAGCCCGACTTTCGTCCCTGCTCGAATTGTCTTTCTCG
>NZ_BBKT01000087.1 GCF_000747665.1 Thermoanaerobacterium saccharolyticum
CCATAGACAACCCTGCAAGACAATCATTTATAATCGATTTAGTTGGCAAAGAAGACTTGATGAATGCAATATCGCTTAATTCTTCAATATTCAATGCAGCCAGAATTATAGGACCTGGTATCGCAGGCGTGCTTATAGGTCTTTTAGGTTATGCACTGTGCTTTTACCTTAACGCATTAAGCTTTATTGCAGTAATCACTGGTTTAATCCTTATTGACGTAAAAATGAACAAATCAAGAGCAATGTTAAAAAAAGAAGATGTGATAGCCGACATAAAAGAAGGGCTTCTCTACATCAAAAATACTCCAATAATCTTCGCTACTATACTTATGATGGCAGTTTTAAGCACATTCGCCATAAATTTCAATGTTTTAGTACCTGTGTTCGCAAAAAACATCTTAAATCAAAATTCCACAGGATACGGTTTTCTCATGTCATCCATGGGTGTTGGCGCATTAATAGGCGCTCTCATACTTGCATCATTAAGCAAGAAAGGTGCGAAACCATTTTACCTCATATTAGGTGGATGTGGCTTATGTGTCTTCCAAATCTTAATCGGTTTTCAAAGCTACTATTGGCTTACAACAATTCTCCTTGCTTTGTCTGGATTTTCTATGATTACTTTCTCCGCATCAGCAAATACCACTGTACAGCTTAATTCCAGCAATAAATTTAGAGGGAGAGTCATGAGCGTATACTCTTTGGTATTTGGAGGCGTCACACCTATCGGTGCTATCTACGCAGGAAGCCTTGCA
>NZ_BBKT01000086.1 GCF_000747665.1 Thermoanaerobacterium saccharolyticum
TATAAACGATATTGTTTATGGTGCCAATGACCAATTTAACGATTCTCAATAAAATAGAAATATTATCGTTGATTTATTAAATATATTCGTTTATAATGAGAATATCGAAAGGAGAGGGAAAGGAGTGGTTATATGTCAGTATCTGAACAGCTGAAAATTCTATGCGTAAAGCTTGGAATAAGTGTCTCCGAACTTGGAAGGATGTCTGGGAAAAGTCCACAGGCCTTTAATCAAAAGATGAAGCGGGAAACTTTCACTGTCGATGAGTTAAAAAAAATAGCCGAAGCTGCCGGATGTAAATACGAGAGTTCTTTTATACTGCCATCTGGCGAGAAAGTCACATACTAAAAAAGGGAGGTATTAAATTGCTCAATAATGGCATATACAAGTGCATAGCCTGTGGTAAACGATTCGCTGTAACCATATCAAACGCAGGATATCCCGGTGGGAAAGAACGAGAAAGCATAAATTGTCCGTGGTGTGGTGCTGAAAATGGCAGCGAAGTAACAAGCGGAATTATTACCACGCAAAAAGTGGTTACGGAGGGTGGTGTTAATCAATGACTATATATGAAAAAATCGACCGCTACAAGCTGGCCATTGATGAAAAGCGTCCCTTTGAAGGCCATTTGCTTCATGAAATTAAAAACTACTATCGCATAGGCCTTACATGGTCCAGTAATGCTCTTGAAGGAAATACTCTCACTTTAAGTGAAACAAAGATCCTCCTGGAAGATGGATTGACTGTCGGAGGAAAGCCTCTTCGAGATACATTCGAAGCCCTTGGACACGCAAAGGCTTATGATTTCATGTTTACATTGCTTAATAGTTATCAAATAACCGAAGAAGACG
>NZ_BBKT01000085.1 GCF_000747665.1 Thermoanaerobacterium saccharolyticum
ACTTTATTCAAGCAGCCGACCAACTTAGGAAATATTGTCCTGAGTTTTCACAATACTATGCTCGCAAATTTAATGAAGGTAAAACTCATAAACACAAACGTGCTTTAGTTTTAACGGCACGCAAAGCTGTAAGGTTAGTCTTTGCTCTGCTGCGCGAAGAAAAACTTTATAAACCACCAGCAATGAAAGGAGATGATTGTAAATACTAACACAATATCCCATTACCATAATTAACATATATTTCCATTGCTGTTTTTAGTAATGGTTAGCTTTGCTATGCTCTTTTTTAGCTGTTTTTTTAAAAAATTTTTTAATTTTTTTCAATCACCCCTTGACATATTACCGAAATACTTTAAATTCACTCTTTTACACTTATTTTATAAACTTTTTATTTTATCTTTTTCATAATATCTTCAACCAATTGATGCGTCTTTAAAGAAAGCTTTATTTCATCATCATTTATTTCTTTAGAATTTATAGAACATAAAAAACTATCTACTGCACTTTCAAAACCTCTTATGTATGATACGCTGTCCCAAGAATGATGATTATAAATTGATACGGTTTCTCCATCAAACGCCCGTAATTTTTCGAGATTTTCAATTCTTACACTTTTTCCATGACCATGCAACTCCAGCACTTCTTCATCTATGCCGCTGTTTCTGTGCATTACACCAATTGCGACTTCATTATCCGAAGAAATTTCAACATTTATATATTTTAAGCTATTATTTTCTTTTATTGCTTTTACATGTGAAATATTTAGGTTTTCAACATCGCCAATTTGATAACACAGTGTATCAACTACATGTATAAAGTCATCGTAAACGGTGAATTTACTATCACCTCCAACACCGCCACTTCTATTTTTCTTCATAATGTACAATTCAGGTTTTCCATCTCCAAAATGATCTAATGCCTTAATATACAATGGTGCATATCTTCTATTAAAGCCAACAGTTAAAACAAGTGAATTGTTAAGAGCAATATTATAAAGTTCTTCAGCCTTTTTATAATCATCTGTCAAAGGTTTATCCACATAAACATGAATATTATTTGTGAGAAGTTTTTTTACAATTTCGTAATGGCTATCAGTAGAAGCATGAACAAAAGCACAATCAGGTTTCAAAGCAATTGCTTCATCTATCGAAGCATATGTCTTAATTTTGTAATTCTCTTTATACTTTAAAAGCTTTTTCTCATCTCTGCCTACAATGCCAACTATTTCAATCATATCTAAATTGAATATGAATGGTAAATATGCCTTTTTGAATATATTGCCAGGCCCTACAATCATAGCTTTCAACTTCTTCATAACATCACCTCTATAATTCATTTAAAATTAGACTTGTGCATATCTCAAAAGCCTTGATTTTAGCCATTTTTAAGATATGCTTTTTTCTTATCACCCTGAAAATTTTTTATCTGATATGTAGGATTTCCTGCCTTTTATGTCGAATTATTGTATTATTAGCATCATTAAACATTAAAGGAGGAAACCCTACATGTACCAGCTTCAACAAGTTTTAAACATTATTGACCTTTTTACTTCTCAACCTAAAATTGATTTTTATACTTCTTTATTTAGCAATCTTGATTTGTCTTCCATTCCTGAATTCCCGCCTTCTAAATTTGGCCCTAGAGGTTATTCTCGTCATGCCCTCTTTAGAGCCATCATTGTTATGAAAGCTGAGA
>NZ_BBKT01000084.1 GCF_000747665.1 Thermoanaerobacterium saccharolyticum
ATTTCGCATAAAAACACGTGTATCATCCAAATTTAAGTTTTCTCCAGATGAAATACCTGCAGCTACTACACCTACTTCCTTTGGAAGCTCTTTAATTTGGATCAACTTGGCTTCCTTCTCTTTAAAGAATTTGATTCTGATTTATTACTTGAAAGAAATTGTGTCATGGCTGTGCGATTAGAATTGGTAAAATAGTTCATATACTCATAAGGATCCTGATCGTTAATTGCTTGAATCATCCCTTTAATTACTGCAATAGGGTCATCAAAATTTGTTGTATTGCTCAGACTAACCGATTCTTTTGCGCTTGCTTTCGGTATTGAAGTAAACCCTGTAATCACTATACCTATTAAAAACGCCGTTATAAACAGTACTGCTGTTAATCTTATTAGATGTTTCATAAAAGATCTCCCTCCCGTATATAGCTTTTCTTAAAAAAAATTTATGGTGATGAAGCAATATAACTTATACACCAGCCACCATATAAAGGTGACTTAGAAACTGTAATAAATCCGGTAAAGTACCCTTCCTCAGGAAATTTGTTAATATCATTCGATTTTTGCATATAATAGATGCAGTAAAGCTTAGAAGATTTTTCTACACTTTCACTGTCATTCTTTTTCATCGTATCTGGATATACTTCTATTGATTTGATGTCAATTCTCTTTATATTTTTCAAATATTCTATATGTTCATTATACACATAACTAATATCTTCAGATGATTTATTTGCTGCATTATTTAAAAAATTGGAGGCACAAACAACGGCGAGATTATAATTCTTATTATTTATGCTATTATAATAGATATTTATTATTTCTTCCGGAGACGCCTTTGAAATTTTAATTTTATCTTCCTTAGTTAGCATATTGAAATACTTTTGCGCTATTGAATTATTTTCCTTTTCTTTAATGACACTATTATTGCTTTTAGATGAACATCCAGCTACAATAAAGGCAAAAAATATCAAAAAACATAAAACAATTTTATTAAACAATCTCACTACCACTCACCTCCATTGAAAATTGTTTAAAAAACACTGCATACTCTTTACCATATTACTTAGAGTATGCAAAATCAGATATAAATTTACAATTTGAATTCATTTTTAAATATAAGAGTACATAAAAATTGCCCTATATTTATAAGGGTTAAAATCAATGCAACACATTAACATATTAAATATAATTATTAATGTGTATGCAACTATATTTGCAAGAACTTCCACCATAATTCCATTTTATATTGTGATAATCGGTAGTATGACAGCTAACAAGAGGAGCACCAGAACTATCAAAGCCTGTTACTATAGCAACGTGATCCCATATACCATCTCCAGTCCAATCATAATATATAATGTCTCCTCTTGATAAACTTGATGAAGTTGTTTCACTACCCCATCCTGATATAGATTTGTTAATCTTAGAATTAATTGGATCATCATTGAATTTATCCAGTCAAAACTTATAATCTT
>NZ_BBKT01000083.1 GCF_000747665.1 Thermoanaerobacterium saccharolyticum
TGTTCCTTGAATCCATACATCATCAATATTTCAAGAGCTTTGTTGTAGTTTAGTATTGCATCTATATATTTATTTGCATTATACATTATGTCGCCAATTTTAATGTCAATAAGTGCATTTACTCGTTTTCTCCCATATTTTTCTGCAATTTCAAGCAATTCATTTATTTTGCTTAAATCATCTTCATTGTTAATCTCTTTTAATTTTTGGATACAATAATATTCGGCTTCTTCAGCAGGCGTCATTAAAAGGTATTCACCATCTATGTTTAGATTTATGCCAATCTCTTTGGCTCTTTTATTAAATTTCTCCGCAATGGCAGAAGCTGTTTCTTTGCTCATAGTGCTTCTACCACTTTCAATCATGCTTATAAAGCCTCTTGTAATATTTTTATCCTGTAGTTCTCTCTGTTTCATCTTAAGCATTTCCCTGATTTTCTTTAGCCTTTCACCTTGAGTTGAAAATTCCATATAAATTTCCCACTTTCTTTTTTTTATATACTGTCAATTCGTTTAATACAGTTATTTTTTCCTTTTACCACCTGATAAGCTTTTTTAATGTTATCAATTTTTCTCATCTATAGTTAATTAATATTAATCCAATAATGCAAAACAATATACCAATCAAATTTGCCATTGAAATGCTTTCTTTAAAAAATATTATACCTATGGGTATTAATAATAGTGTAACAGAGACGTTTGAAACTATTGCACCAAAACTTATATCCCATCCTACCCTATATGCAAGAAGAAACCCTAATTCTAATAAAATTATAGACAATCCTAGAGCACAACTTGTCCAATTTAATCCTTTAAACGAATTAATCACATTAATATTTTTATGATAGTAAATAAATATTATTAGAGAACCTATTAATGCAGTACAATATGTCAAAATTAGTGATGCAAATGGATCTGACTTTTCTGGTATCATCTTTTGAAAAATATGGTAAAAAACGTTAGCAATAATAGTCAGCAAAATTGGTATATAAAACAAAAATCCCACTCCTTCTTATACTATTTTATATAAAAGATATTCCAGTGAATTGGAAATTCTCTCCTTTATGGGAATACTAGCTATCGTATCGTCTTCTATATACATTTTTTCTTTAAAATCATTATAACAATCACAATTTAAATTTAAAATAGCCGTATCATCTTTAATAGTATTGTATATATCTATTGCATTATATAGGTTTTTATTACACTTATCACAATTTCTTATAAATAAATCTGGTATAGGATAAAATTCAAATCCTCCTATGCGCAATTCAATAGACTTTATAAATTCAGTATTATGTAATTTTGAAAAAATTTCTTTTATTATCCACCCTCGTATAATTATTTTTGTAGACAATAAATTTGTCCCACTTCTTAAAATTTAATAGAAACACATTGATAATTGGAAATTACCTCTTTTTAAAATCATCATTTAGAAATCACATCTATTGCCATGTATCTAAAATATCAAATTAAGTACATGGCACAGGCCGCCACATCTTTTATTTTACGGCCTTTATGTTTACTTTTGAGATAACTTGTAGCATTATTATACTGTAAAGTTAATATGGGACAGGCTTTTGTCCTCCATGCGGTTTTTCCGCTCTTTAAAGTATGGTCCCTACACCAGATTTGCCTTTTCTCACGCGAAATCTGCTTTGTCGTATATAAACCCCTGGCAGCAGAGGA
>NZ_BBKT01000082.1 GCF_000747665.1 Thermoanaerobacterium saccharolyticum
ATATCATCTATTTCCATAAGGATTTGAGCCATTATCTTACAAGCTTCTTCGCATGCTAATCTATAAATTTCTACTTCTAAGTCCTTGAAATTTATTTCATTTTCATTTAAACTTATATCTAGCATGTAATCACCTCTATAACGCTTTTTATTTTCTATTAAACATTATAGCGGATGATTCATGCGAAGGGAAGGTATTTTTTGGATACCTTCCTTTTTCTATTTTTTACTGCCTACTAAAATTATACACTAAGATCATTTTAAGTACAAAAGCACATCGCCTGTATTTACAGAGGCACCCTTTGAAACATTTATGGATATTACTGTACCATCGTAAGGTGACGTAATTTCATTTTCCATCTTCATGGCTTCCAGTATTAAAAGCACATCGCCGCGTCTGACAGTCTGACCTTGGCTTACTTTGACATCCAATATAGTTCCCGGCATCGGTGCATTGATGGCAGAACCGTCTTTGACTTCATTTTTCACTTCCACCTGTGTGCTTTTTGCACTTACATCTACCACATTTTTAGCAACAGCATCTACTTTTGCTTTTTTCTCACTTGCCACATCAACTTTTACTTCTTCTACTTCCACATCGTATTTTTTCCCATTGACAGTCACTATAAATTTTTTCATTTCCATCCTCCTCATCTATCTCATCTGATTGTAAACTCCAGCTTTTCTCCATTCGGGCATATTTGAGTCCATTCTCTTTATGACCTTAATGCGAAAATTCTTTTCGTACTGACCAAATGCCGCATAAATCGCAGCTTCAATGACAGCAACTATTTCTTCATTTATCTCTTCCATTCTTTCACTTCCCCTTAAATCGATTTTAAACAGGAAAATTGCCATGTTTTTTGCTGGGCCTTGATTCCCTTTTGCTCATAAGCATATCAAACGCCGAGATGAGGCGAGGTCTCGTCTCTTGTGGCAAAACCACATCATCTACATATCCCCTCGCTGCTGCCCTGTATGGACTTGCGAAATTCTCCCTGTACTCATTTATCTTCTCATTTCTTTTAGAGACAGGATCATCAGACGATTTTATCTCATTCTTAAAAACTATATTTGCTGCTCCATCAGGTCCCATGACCGCTATTTCAGCAGTAGGCCATGCCAAAACAAAATCAGCTCCTAAGTCTTTGCTGCACATTGCAAGGTAAGCACCGCCATAAGCTTTCCTTACAATAAGAGTCACTTTTGGCACTGTAGCTTCAGAGTAAGCGTACAACATCTTTGCCCCATGGCGTATTATTCCACCGTACTCTTGATTCGTTCCAGGCAAAAATCCTGGAACATCTACTATATTGAGAAGCGGTATGTTAAATGCATCGCAAAACCTTATAAACCTTGATGCCTTATCAGACGCATTGATGTCGAGACATCCAGCCAAAACTTTAGGTTGATTTGCTATTATGCCTACCGTCCTTCCGTTAAGCCTTGCAAATGCCGTTATTATGTTTTGCGCATACATTGCCTGTGATTCAAAATAGACACCTTCATCCACTATTTCCGAAATCACTTCTTTCATGTCGTATGGCTTATTAGGACTATCTGGGATTATCTCAATAAGCCTATCGGAAAATCTGTTTATGTCGTCATCTGTCATCAACTGTGGTGGGTCTTCCAAATTGTTTGATGGAAGGTAACTTAATAGCTTTCTCACCATCTTCAAACACTCTTCGTCATTTTCGGCTCTAAAATGTGCAACACCGCTTTTCGTGCTGTGAGTAATCGATCCACCAAGCTCCTCTGCCGAAACGTCTTCCCCTGTAACGGCTTTTATGACCTGCGGTCCGGTTATAAACATCTGACTTGTCTTGTCTACCATGAATATAAAGTCAGTAAGAGCAGGCGAATAAACTGCACCTCCAGCGCTGGGCCCCATTATCACCGATATTTGCGGTATTACGCCTGATGCCAGCGTATTTCTAAAGAATATGTTGCCATATCCCGATAAAGCATCGACACCTTCCTGTATTCTGGCACCTCCAGAATCATTTAATCCAATGAGTGGTGCGCCCATCTTTAAAGCCATATCCATAATCTTTGTGATTTTCTTTGCATGATACTCTCCTAATGATCCTCCTAAGACCGTAAAGTCTTGTGCATACACGTAGACAAGCCTTCCATCTATTGTCCCATACCCTGTCACTACGCCTTCACCAGGTATCCTTTGCTTTTCCATGCCAAAGTCAATACACCTGTGCTCAACATACGCATCTATTTCCACAAAGCTATCTTCATCTAAAAGCTTATATATCCTCTCTCTTGCAGTAAGCTTTCCCTTTTGATGTTGTTTCTCTACTTTATCTAAACCACCGCCTTCTAAAACCATCTCTCTTCTTCTAAGAAGGTCTTCAATCCTATCATCTATTGACATCAATTTACCTCCTCGTATAATTATTTTTGTAGACAATAAATTTGTCCCACTTCTTAAAATTTAATAGAAACACATTGATAATTGGAAATTACCTCTTTTTAAAATCATCATTTAGAAATCACATCTATTGCCATGTATCTAAAATATCAAATTAAGTACATGGCACAGGCCGCCACATCTTTTATTTTACGGCCTTTATGTTTACTTTTGAGATAACTTGTAGCATTATTATACTGTAAAGTTAATATGGGACAGGCTTTTGTCCTCCATGCGGTTTTTCCGCTCTTTAAAGTATGGTCCCTACACCAGATTTGCCTTTTCTCACGCGAAATCTGCTTTGTCGTATATAAACCCCTG
>NZ_BBKT01000081.1 GCF_000747665.1 Thermoanaerobacterium saccharolyticum
AAATTAGCAGAGATAAAAGAAGAAATAAAACTATCAGCAGCTGATGTAAACAAAAAACAGAAAAAAGCAAAGACATATCACATACAAAGAGGCGGTAATGCCGTTTGAAGGTTGTGCAATGACAAACAGTCGAAAAGCAATAAGGGAAATACTCAGATACAAATGCTTAAGTGAACTAAAAGTCATATAAAAGGTGCAATATAAAAAGAAGAATAGAGCAAAAACAATTGCACGAAAATTCACAATATGTTAAACATTATGCGGATAACATTTGAAGAAAAAAAATTTGCCAACAACTACTTGACACAAACTTATTAAATCGTTGACTTGACATTTTCCACATTTTCGACAATTATCAATGTCATTGGTAACTTTAAATTTACACTCATTAAACTGTATGCAATGCGGCGTCAATATCAATAGCTCTTCAGGTAAATACTTGCATTTTCTTGAACTTACTAAAAAGTTATTGATATTTGTAAATGACTGTTGAATCCTTTCCTTCTCCACACCAAATATACCACCTAATATCTCCAAAAGTGGATATAACTCATCTATCAGCAATAATAATGTTTTATTCAGCATCTCATTGTTTTTTCCCGTATAAATCACATACAGAAATCCAAAAGCTGTAAAAATCAAGACAATAGTAATTGCAAAAAAGAACAAAATTACAAATCCTATTAAAAAATTATACAAAACTGAGCTTCTGCTTTTCACAATATAGAAAAGAAAAAAAATACTTAATGCCATTAACAATATCAATATGCTCAATAATCCAAAAAAAACACGTTTTTTCCCATTCAAATTGTTATCCCCTCTAAATTCTCACCTTTTTTTATTAAGTGTCCTCTTAAATAATCCTCAACATTCATCTTTTTCGTGCCTTCACCTTGAATTTCTATTACCTTCAACGCTTCTTTACCGCATTTTATTATCAAAGTATCATCTGAATCAATAATTGTGCCGGGTTTTTCATCACCGAAATAATGATATACGTCAGCGGACCAAATTTTTAACATACTGCCATTATAGTACGTATACGCACCAGGCCATGGCCTCAATCCCCTGATGAGATTTCTTATTTCAATGGCATCTTTTCCCCAATTTATAAGCCCCATCGATTTTTCCAGCATCGGAGCATACGTTGCTTTTCTATCATCCTGTTTTACACTCATTAAAGTACCATTGCTCATCATGCTTATAGCGTCTATTAAAACATCTCCGCCTAATGCAGCCAGTTTATCATGTATCGTCTCAGCATTATCCTCTTCTAATATTGGTATTGACTTTTGCAATAAAATGTCACCAGTGTCCAATCCTTTTTCCATATACATTATAGTAATGCCTGTCTCTTTTTCACCGTTTATTACAGCCCAATTTATGGGTGCAGCTCCTCTGTACTTTGGAAGCAAAGATGCATGAACATTTATACACCCAAATTTCGGGATTTTTAAAATTTCTTCTGGAAGAATTTTGCCATATGCAGCTACAACTATTAATTCAGGATTCAAACCCCTTATTTTTTCAAATGCTTCCTCATTATTCTTTAATTTAAGTGGCTGATAAACTTCTATATCATGTTTTATGGCATATTCTTTTACAGGTGGAAAAGACATCTTTTTGCCTCTGCCTTTAGGCTTATCTGGTTGTGTTATGACTAACATAACATTATGGCCAAATTCAACCAACCTTTTAAGTGAAGGTACAGCAAATTCAGGAGTACCCATAAACACAATGTTCAAATCACTCCGCCTCCATTTTCTCTTCCTCGTCATTTATTATCCTTATCGCTTTATTTACAAACAATATTCCATTTAAATGATCAATTTCATGTGACAATGCTCTGGCTAAAAAATCTTCTCCCTCGATTTCTTTATACTCTCCAGTTCTGTCTTGATACCTTACTCTTACCTTTTTAGGCCGTCTGACTTCTCCTGTCACATTAGGAACGCTTAAGCATCCTTCTTTTCCTATTTGTTCACCTTCTTCTAATATTATTTCTGGATTTATCAATTCTATCAAACCATCTCCAACATCCACCACCACAAGTCTTCTTAAAATACCAATTTGATTTGCAGCAAGCCCCACACCATCAGCATTATACATAGTTTCAGCCATGTCATCCAAAATCATAATAACATGATCATCTATTTTATCAACATATTTTGCCTTTTTATACAGTATAGGATCTCCAATTTTTCTAATATACCTTAAAGCCATATAAATCCTCCTTAAATTAAATTAAGCGGGTCCAAATCATACGATATTTTGACGCCTTTTATAAAATTATGATTATTTAAAGCATCACATATATCTTCCAAAACACTTCTTTCGACTGATTTTACAATAATCTGCCATCTATAATTGTTTTTTATTCTTTCTATAGGGGCAGATGATGGACCTAATACTTTATTATAACTCTTTATCTCATTTTTGTTAATAGTTTTAATAATCAAATTATGTGCCAATGCTGCACCAGATATTACATTATTTTTCTCTGTCCCTAATATTAATATATTTAATAAATGTGTAAAAGGAGGGTACATGTATGTTTCTCTATAATGTATCTCTTCATTGAAAAAAGCCTCATAATCTTGATTTTTTGCAGCTACTATGCTGTAGTTATCATCTTCATATGTCTGAATTATTACTCTTCCTGGCTTTTCTCCTCTGCCAGCTCTTCCAGCTACCTGTGTTAAAAGCTGAAAAGTCCTTTCGCCTGATCTAAAATCAGGTATATTAAGCGTTATATCCGCCAGAATAACTCCTACCAACGTCACATTTGGTATGTCAAAGCCTTTTGAAATCATCTGCGTACCTATCAATATATCTGCATTTCCGCTTCTAAATTCATTAAATATTTTTTCATGAGCTCCCTTTGTTTTAGTAGTATCGATATCCATCCTCAAAACCCGGCTTTTAGGAAATAGTCGCTTAACTTCCTTTTCTACACGCTCCGTTCCAATACCTAAATATCTAATTCGCTTACTTCCGCATTTAGGACACGTATGAACTGTGCTAATATTATATCCACAATAATGGCATCTTAACTTTCCATCATCTGCATGATATGTAAGTGATATATCACAATTCGGACACTCAGGAACATACCCACAATCCCTACATACGACAAATGAAGAAAATCCCCTTCTGTTTAGAAACAAAATAGTCTGTTCACCTTTAATTAAATTTTTTTTAATTTCATAATAAAGTTTTCTACTAAATATCGAATTATTGCCATCTGCCAATTCACGACTCATATCGACAATTTCAACTTCAGGCAAACTAATCCCTATTCTATTATTTAATCTTAAAAGTTTATATTCTTTATTGAGAGCTTTATAGTACGTTTCAACCTGAGGTGTCGCCGAACCCAGCAGCAAAACAGCTTTCTCTATCTCGCATCTTTTTTCCGCAACTTCTTTTACATTGTACTTTGGCTTAAAATCAGATTGTTTATAAGTATTTTCATGCTCTTCATCTATTATTATCAACCCTAAATTAGAAAATGGTGCAAATACAGCGTTTCTAACGCCAACAACAATTTTCACATCCCCATTTACAATTTTTCTCCATTCGTCAAATCTTTCTCCATCGGATAATCCGCTATGCAAAACAGCAACCAAATTACCAAATCTTGAAACAAATCTTTCAATAGTCTGAGGCGTTAAAGATATCTCCGGCACCAGAACAATTGCTTCTTTTCCTAATTCGATGCACTTCTCAATAAGCTGAAGATAAACTTCTGTTTTCCCACTTCCAGTGACACCAAACAAAAGATACTTCTCAAAGATACCTTTTCCAATGATTTTTTTTATTTCGTTTATAACCTGCTCTTGTTCTTCAGTAGGAACATGCTTTTTAGTTCTATTATAGTCTGTCACTTTAAACCTTTTTATCTCTCTAAAATCTAATTGCAAAATTCCCTTTTTAATTAAACTTCTTACAGTTGAATAGCTTACGTTTAAGTCTTTTACCAAATCTGATAATGTAACCGAATCGTTTATCTTTAAATAATTTATAATTTCAAGTTGCCTCTGAGTAATTTTGCAATCATCAACAAAATCATTATTAAGCCTAAGTGTCTTTACCTTTTTTATGCCACTTTTTGCCCCTGATGGTATAATACATTGCAAGCTTTCAGAAATATTGCATTTATAGTAATCTTTCATCCAAAAAGCTAAATCTAACAATTTATCATCAAACAACGCAATATCATCCACAACGCCAACTATCGGCTTTATTTTGTCTATTGGTACGCTTGTTTTTTCTGATAAATTTATAACGTATCCTTCTACTGTACTTCGATTTACAGGCACTAAAACTTTAGCACCTATTTTTATATTATTAATGCCATCTGGCACAATATAAGTTAAAATCTTATCGATATTTCGTGAATTCTCACTTAAAACAACATCAGCAAACATAAATACCCCCATAAAAAAAAAGCCGCTTTAGGCTATCTAATAAAAAATTTTTTTATCTCATCAAGTATTACATGTGCTACATCGGTTTTACTCATTAAAGGATACTCTTTTACGTTCATATTCTTATCTATGATATTAACTATATTTGTATCACCCGAAAATCCAGCGCCTTCTTTTAAAACATCATTAGCAACTATTAAATCCAAATTTTTTCTTATAATCTTATCTTTAGCACTCTCTATCAGATTTTCAGTTTCTGCAGCAAAACCGACTAAAAAAGTATTGCCTTTTTCTTTTCCAAACTCATATAAAATATCTGGATTTCTAACCAACTTCAATACAAGTACATCGTCACTTTTTTTTATTTTGTTAACTTCATATATCTCTGGTCGATAATCAGCAACAGCCGCAGCTCCAATAAAAACATCGACTTTGCCCTTAAATCTCATAACCGCATTGTACATTTCAAGAGCGGTATTTACGTATATAGTCTCAACATCGATTGGATCTTCTATACTTGTAGGACCTGAAATCAAAATAACATTAGCCCCTCGAGATTTTGCAGCCTTTGCAATTTCAAAACCCATTTTCCCAGAAGAACGATTTGTAATATACCTTACTGGATCAATTGGTTCAACTGTAGGCCCCGCAGTGACCAAAACAGTAATACCATCATAATCATTTTTTCCCATTCCTAATAATTCCAATATCTTTTTCTCTATATCCTCAATTTTTGCTAATTTACCTTTGCCAAATGTACCGCAGGCTAATCTTCCTTCTTCAGGTTCTATTATAGAATATCCAATAGACTTAAGCTTCTTTAAATTTTCTTGGAATAGCATGTTTTGATACATATTTGTATTCATCGCAGGTGCAATAACAATTTTTGCATCAGTAGCCATTATGGTAGTTGTAAGCATATCATCTGCTATGCCATTGGCTATTTTGCCTATTATATTTGCCGTAGCAGGAACGATAGCAAATACATCCGCCTTTTCTGCCAACGCTATATGCTCTATTTCCCAAAACTTAGGACTATCAAACATATCAACTACAACTTTATTATGAGATAATGATTCAAAAGTCAATGGGGAAATAAATTTTGTAGCAGACTCTGTCATTATTACATCGATATTTATATTTTTTTTAACAAGTCTTGAAACCAAATCCGCTGACTTATATGCAGCAATACCGCCAGTAACACCAATGACCACATTTTTTGTATAAGCCATTAAAACACCTTCTATTTTAAACCAAATTTTTGCCTTTCAAATGTTATAAGTCCTTTATTTATTTCCTCAGTAGCAATTGTCACAGGTTTTTTTGAGTCTGTCTCTACAAGACTTGGTTCACCATTTATTAATTGTCTTGCACGTTTTGAAACCAAAGCGCACAGAGTATATTTACTGTCAATTTTATTCATTAAATCTACTATTGATGGATATAAAATCATTTAACATCTCTCCTTTATTTCAAGATATAATCCTTTATTTCTATCAACCCTACACTTTTCAGCCTTTATAATGGCAAGAATTTTATCAACAGCCAAATCAACATCATCATTTATCACAACATAATTATATCTGGAGACGAAATTTATCTCTTCGTAAGCACTTTTAAATCTTTTTAAAATCTCTTCTTCTGTCTCTGTTCCCCTTTTTTTGATTCTATTCTTAAGCTCCTCCATAGACGGCGGCAAAATAAATACAAAAACACCTTCTGGATATTTGTCCTTAACTTTTAAAGCGCCTTGAATGTCTATCTCTAAAATTACATCATGACCTTCATCTATGTTTTTTTGCACAAACTCTTTTGGTGTTCCATAATAATTATCGTACACCTTCGCCCACTCTAAAAGCATATTATTTTCAATAAGCATCTTAAACTTTTCAACAGTGGTGAAAAAATAGTTCTCACCATCAACCTCGCCATTGCGAGGTTTTCTAGTAGTCATTGATATACTTAATTTAAGATTTTCATCTTTTTTTAAAAGTGCTTTGCAAACTGTTCCTTTTCCAGCTCCAGATGGACCAGATATTACAATCAATAAACCTTTATTATACAATAACATCATTCCCCTTAATCTTCAGATTCTTCTTCAACAATTTCTTCATCAATTATATCCTTCGAACTCAATCTATTTGCAACTGTCTCAGGCTGAACTGCCGATAATATTATGTGGTCGCTGTCTGTTATTATAACAGCTCTAGTCCTTCTACCATATGTAGCATCAATAAGCATACCTCTGTCCCGCGCCTCTTGTATAATTCTTTTTATAGGAGCAGACTCAGGACTAACAATGGCTACTAATCTATTTGCCGAAATAATATTGCCAAACCCTATGTTTATTAGCTTGATGGCCATAATAATTATCCTCCTACTCTATATTTTGCACTTGCTCCCTTATTTTTTCTATCTGATCTTTCAATTCTATAACTCCGTTTATTATATCAAGATCTATAGATTTAGACCCGATTGTATTTGCCTCTCTGTTCATCTCTTGTGTCAAGAAATCTAATTTTTTCCCTACAGGCATAGAACTCTCCAAAGAAAATCTAAACTGACTAATATGACTTTTAAACCTTGTTATCTCTTCTGAAATGCTTGTTCTATCAGCCATTATAGCCACTTCAGTTAAAAACCTACTTTGATCAAATTCATCTCCAATCAGCTCATTTATGCGAATCTCCAGTCTCCTCTTATACTCGTTTATAACAACTGGTCCTCTTTCCTCTATTTTTTCAATTATACCACTTAACATGTCTAATCTATTTATTATATCGTCTTTTAATTTTATACCTTCTAAAACCCTCATGTCAATCACATTTTTTATGCTCATGTCTAATGCTTTTTCCAGCACAGTCCATACGCCATCAATATCTACATCAATGCTTTTTACATCTATTATCCCAGGCATCGATAAAATATCGGTTGCTTTTATATCATCTAAAAGATTGATATTTTCTTTCAAGCTGCGAATTATATTTATGTATTGGTTTAAAAGATCATAATTTATCCCAAGTGTCTCAAGGCCTTTTTCAGGCGATTCAAAAGAAACATTTACTTCCACTCTGCCCCTTTTAATGGTATCACTAATCTTAATCCTAATTCTATCTTCCAATCCGCTTAAAACTTTAGGAAGCTTTAACGACAAATCCAGAAAACGATGGTTTAAAGTTTTTATTTCAACTAAGACGTGAAAGCCATTTTCATTTGCTTCCCCTCTGCCAAAACCAGTCATGCTTTTTATCATCATATCACCCATCAATATTATAATCAACATTATTTTCTTCTAAACAATATCTATATCACCAGTAAAAACTTTTTCGGCTTTACCTGTTAAATAAATATTGTTATCAGATGTCCATTCAATATACAGATCGCCTTTTTTGAAATGAACATAAACATTTCTCATTGTTCTATTTGTTAATGCAGAAGCAACTGCAGAAGCACAAGCACCTGTCCCACATGCAAGAGTCAAGCCTGCACCTCTCTCCCAAGTTCTCACCGCAATATTATTTTCATCTTCAACTTTGACAAAATCAACATTTGTTCCACGTGGAAATATTTGTAACTTTTCAATTAATGGGCCCACATTCACAATCATATTTTCGTCAATGGAATTAACAAAAATTACAGTATGTGGCACTCCAACTAATAGTGAAGTTACAATGTAAGTTTTACCATCTATTTTTATCATTTCTTCCACAAACTGATTTTTATCTGTTTTTACAGGTATTAAATCAGGCCTAAAAATAGGATTTCCTATATGAACTCTTACTTTATCCACCACATCATCTTCAAATATCAATTCTGGCATTACAATGCCAGACAATGTCTCTACAGACATTTTACCTTTTGAGACTATGCCATTTTCATAGACGTACTTTGCGAAGCAGCGTGCTCCATTTCCACACATTTCTGCTTCACTGCCATCTGAATTGATTATTCTCATCTTAATATCTGCTATTCCAGATGGCTCCACTATCAAAAGACCATCTCCGCCTATGCCAAAATGTCTATCACACAGTTTTTTCGCTAACACGTCATACTCTAATTCTTTGTTTTCTAAGTTTTCTAACACTATAAAATCATTGCCTAATCCAGTCATCTTTGTAAATTTCATAACTTTTTCACCTCTTACCACAAATAACGCATATATATTATAACATAAATTTATAAAAAAACTGGTTATATAATTTACTCAATTAATTTTTTGCAATCATCATATCATCGCTTTATTTGTAATAAATTTATGCCGTGGTATACTATTAAATAGAATTGCATTTAGAAAGGAATGTTCAACATGGCTTTGGATGGCATAACACTATATGGAATAGTCAATGAACTAAAAAGTACATTGCTAGATGGGAAAATAGATAAGATATATCAACCTGAAAAAGATGAAATTATAATTTTTGTCAGAAATAACGGTAACAATTATAAATTGCTTTTATCATCAAATGCAAATTTCCCAAGAGCATATTTAACAGATGAAAATAAAGAAAATCCCATTACTCCTCCTATGTTTTGCATGTTACTTCGGAAATATCTACAAGGTGGGAAAATTATAGATATATACCAAAGAGGATTCGACAGAATTTTATTTATTGATGTTTTAAGTCGTGATGAATTAGAAAAAGAAATCATAAAAACATTAGTAATAGAAATAATGGGAAGATACAGCAATATCATATTAATAGATAAAGAAAGCAAAATGATTGTCGATAGCATTAAACGAGTGTACAAAGATATGAGCAAAATACGCGAAATAGTTCCTGATATAAAATATGAAATGCCACCACTACAAGATAAATTTACAATTAAAAATTTTACAAAAGAAGATTTATCAAGGGAATTAAAATTAAAAAGCGGCAAAAAAGTTGATAAAGCTCTTTTGGAACTTTTTGAAGGATTTAGCCCTGTTTTGTCAAGAGAAATTGCATATAGAAGCTCAATATACGACAAATATGTTGATGAATTAACTCAAAATGATATAGAAAAATTAAATTTAAATCTTAATATTTTAAAGAATCATATAAATAATTCAATCTTTAAACCATGTATTGCTTACATTGACGGAAATCCATTAGAATTCTCGATTATTGAGCTTACACACTATGAAAATTTGATATTTTACAAAAGCATAAATGAAGCAGCATTAAATTTTTATAAAGAAAAGGCCAACGCAGAAAACATGCGAGGGCGATCGCATGATTTAAAAAAAGCTAATTCAAAACCTCTTAGAAAAACTATATAATAAAGTTGAAAAACAAGTAGAAGAATTAAAAGAAGCAAAAAATGCTGACATATATAGACTATATGGTGAACTCA
The DNA here is from genome assembly GCF_000747665.1 of Thermoanaerobacterium saccharolyticum. Taxonomy (GTDB): domain Bacteria; phylum Bacillota; class Thermoanaerobacteria; order Thermoanaerobacterales; family Thermoanaerobacteraceae; genus Thermoanaerobacterium; species Thermoanaerobacterium saccharolyticum. The sequence goes on from NZ_BBKT01000081.1 coordinate 9,765, forward strand.
TAACAAGTAATCTATATAAATTTAAAGATAAAACAGACGTGTTAAAAACTACAAATTACTACACAGGAGATGAAATTTCTATACCTCTTGATATACGTTATACTCCAAATGAAAATGCCCAAATATATTTTAAAAAAATACAGCAAAATGAAAAATGCAATTGAAATTCTTTCTAAGCAAATAGAAGAAACAAAACGAGAAATAGAGTATTTAGAAGGTCAACTTTTAAACGTCGAACAATCAACACTTCCTTCTGAAATAGAAGAAATAAGGGAAGAATTATCTGACTTAGGATATATAAAAAAGAAAAAGATAAATAAACGCCAAAAGACAATATCAAAACCGCTGCATTTCGTTTCGTCGAATAATTTTGATATATATGTTGGAAAAAATAATGTACAAAATGATTACTTGACAACTAAATTTGCAGATTCTGAAGATATTTGGCTACATACTAAAGACATACCAGGCTCACATGTCATAATTAAGACTCAAGGCAAAACTGTACCTGACAGCACCATTTTAGAAGCCGCAAAATTAGCAGCAACGTATAGCAAGGCAAAAAACTCCTCAAATGTACCAGTTGATTACACGTTAAGAAAGTACGTAAAAAAAACCGTCAGGAGCAAAACCAGGTTTCGTAATTTACACAAATCAAAAAACATTATATGTAACACCTAATAATAAGTAGGTATTGTACCTACTTATTCGTCTTTAGTGGAACTTCAAAGATAGATTTATAAACTCTTCTATTATTCTCCAGTTTGCTTTCCATAAGATATATATTTGATACTGCAAAGTAATCAGAATCTAATTTATATAGATTGTTTATTTCTTCTATGCTCTTTTTCAAAATGATATCTCTTGCAACAGTTATATGAGCTTTAAATTTTCTATCGTCTTTTTTAAATCCAACCTTAGATAATTCTGTTTCAATGGCATCATGTAATAATATAAGGTTATTATCATTTTTAACATCCATCCATAGTACTCTTATATTATCTTTTTCTTTGAAACAACCAATTTTATTTAATCTAATATAAAAAGATTTGAAATTCACAGAAATATCATCTATTGTCTTTCTTATTTCACTAACTTGTTCTTCATTTATTTCACCAAAAAATTTAAGAGTTATATGTAAGTTATTTTCATTTGTCCATCTTCCTTTTACTGTATATTTCTTTAACTCCTCTTGCAATTTCTTAATATCATTTATAATATTCTCACTTAATTTAACAGCTAAAAAAGCTCTCATATTTCCTCCATCATGTATATTTTCAATTATTCCCCTGGAAATTGTAACTAGAAAATTCATCTTTAACAATACTCATTAACCACTCGTTTATATATCGACCATGTTTATATACAACTTCCCTCAGCAATCCTTCTTTTTTAAAACCACATTTTTCATAACATCTTATTGCTCTCTCATTAAAATCATATACTTTTAATTCTACTCGATGCAAATTTAATTCATTAAATATAAAATCTAATAATGTCATTACAGCTTCCGAACCAAGTCCTCTATTTCTATACTTTTCCTCACCTATCACTATCGCAATTTCACAATGCCTATTTTTCCAATCTACATTACCATATGAAATATTGCCTATATATTCTTTAGTTTCATTATAAATAATTGCAAATTCACCTGACTCATTAGGATTTGCCCTCTTACTAAGCCACTCTAAAACTGAATTTTCTGTCACAGGATATGGTATACCAGTCATCAAAAAATTTCTACTGTCCTCACTATTACGAAATTCTACAAATTTTTTGATATATTTGGACTCAAACGGTACAAGTTCAATATTTTTACTTTTCAGCATTCTTTCACTTCCCTTCTTATATTTTAACGCTTATTATACCATAAAAATCAAAAAAGAGATAGTCTATTTAAAACAGACTACCTCTTTTATAAATTTTTACCGGCAGCGACCTACTCTCCCTAAAATTAAGTACCATCGGCGCTGGAGGGCTTCACTATCACCCCAAAAAGTCTTGCGACTTTTCGGGGGACCCCGATTTGGGACCGTGTTCGGTATGGGAACGGGTTTTTAACCTCCGCTATTGCCACCGGAAATCTTTTAAATGAACTTTGAATACTGCACAATGCTTTCCTTTGGTCAAGTCCTCGACTTATTAGTACCGGTCAGCTAAAAGTATTTCTACTCTTACACCTCCGGCCTATCTACCTCGTCTTCTCCAAGGTGTCTTACTCCTTTCGGATGGGAAATCTTATCTTGAGGTGGGTTTCACGCTTAGATGCTTTCAGCGTTTATCCCTTCCAAACTTGGCTACCCAGCTGTGCAAATGGCTTCGCAACTGGTACACCATCGGTTTGTCCACCCCGGTCCTCTCGTACTAAGGGCAGATCCTCTCAAATTTCCTGCGCCCGCGACGGATAGGGACCGAACTGTCTCACGACGTTCTGAACCCAGCTCGCGTACCGCTTTAATGGGCGAACAGCCCAACCCTTGGGACCTACTTCAGCCCCAGGATGCGATGAGCCGACATCGAGGTGCCAAACCTCCCCGTCGATGTGGACTCTTGGGGGAGATCAGCCTGTTATCCCCAGGGTAGCTTTTATCCGTTGAGCGACGGCAATCCCATTCTCTACCGCCGGATCACTAAGCCCGACTTTCGTCCCTGCTCGAATTGTCCTTTCTCGCAGTTAGGC
>NZ_BBKT01000080.1 GCF_000747665.1 Thermoanaerobacterium saccharolyticum
ATGAGGATGTTTAGGATTGAAGAATCTGAAACGTACAAAATGATAATAGAAAAAGGTATTGAGAAAGGTATTGAGAAGGGTATTGAGAGAGGCGCAAAAAAAAGAAAAAATTTCAATAGCAAAGAAGTTGTTAAAAGAAGGTATGGACATCGACAGAATAGCAGAGATTACAGAGTTGTCAAAAGATGAGATAAAAAAATTGATGAATTAGGATTATAAACAGGCGTGATGCCTGTTTTTTTTAAAGTTTATTGATGACCGAAAAACGGTCGCAATTTCGACAATATATTATATATAGTGACAATGTATGATAAAAAAAAATTGACCTAATTTAGCACCTTCCCAGATGAAGATAATTGGTTTATAATAACATTAACAGAAATTGGCGCCATTTCCTTCAGATAAAATCATAGTCAATATGCTTTTTGGTACCGAGAAGCATATTGACTACAAAAAAGGAGATGTATGGTATGTTAAAAAAACTAGCTAAAAAGATCTTCATAATTGTTCTCATGCTAGTTACGCTATTTTCCAGCTCGATAACGGCTTTAGCACAGAAAGATCCAGTTAAGATGGTTAATACATATGAGCTTACTTATAAAATAGCAGTAGAATTAAAAGAAGGTGAAAAAGCCCAAATACCGCTTACATTGATAAAAGATAATTCTATAATCCTTCCAAATGAAGATTTTATTGGTGATGTAGGAGTATTGAGTTTGTGGGTATCAAAAGGTACTGTTTATTACTCAATAAAACTGGATATTCCAGCTACAAGTTTCACAGGTTTAATGCATATAACGGATTTAACTTCTGGTTTTAGTGGTGGATATACCCCAGTATCTGGTTTTAGTGGTTCTGTTACTACTTCTAATATCTCTGGACATAAATATAGTGCTTCACTGAACGGCATAGCTTATTTAGGTCCTGTGCCAGTGGCAAAAACAGGTAATAACTATATAACTTGGACAAACTGAAAGTAATATAGAAAAAGAGGACATTCTCTAATTTTAATTGGGAAGTCCTCTTTTATTGTTTGATTTTGAAATCAATTTATCGATAATATTGTAAGTTATAATCTTTTAGATAATGATCGGCGCAATAAAAAATCGTTGCTTTAGGGTAAAATATTTTTAAATGGTCGATTATTTATATATTATTGGCTGTTTGAATATATAATGAAGCATCATACAAGCCGCTGCTAACTTATATTTTTTTTCATAGTTAATTGAGTTAGTGTCATTCATAAAGTTTTCGATATCTTGTTTTTCTAATCCTGCATAAAGTGATATAGTTTCATATTTGAGGTCGAATATTTGTACTAGTACATTAATAACTCCTTTTATTCTTTCATCTTTATCAATTTCCATTCCGTCTGACAGAAGAAAGATTAAATCGGTAAAAAAGAAGCCTTTTAGATTATCTGATAGGGCGTCTATTTCTCTTTTTCCATTTATATAATCTGAAAGCCAATTAATATCAATATCTGTTACTTTACTTAAAGTGTTTAATGTGATTTTGTATTTGTCAATTACATACAGTAATTTTTTTCTAATTCCTTCACTATCATATTTTGCAATTTTCATGTACCGCTTTCCTTTCTTTATTTTAATTTAATAAGATTTTACAATATAAATTGCATAATAGCAAGAAGACTTATTGCTGCAAAATTTTGATATAAAAATGATAGAACAATAATCTGTATTTTTAATATTCGTATGATATAATAAAGGTAAGATGAAGAGAGATGGAAGGAAGAAATATGACACAGAAATACGATATAACGATGAAAAATATTTTTTCAGATATGGCTGATGACATAATGAGCTATTTTTTAGGTCTCCAATACACAAAAATCGATGAACTAAATATAGAATTTGCAAGAGTAGAACGCAGGGACAGCGACATGATATTCAAATGTACAACAGACAAAGGAAATGTCGCTGTGCACATAGAATTTCAGTCAGAAAATGACGGAAAAATGCCTTACAGGATGTTGAGATATTCCCTGGAGATAATGGAAAAACATGATCTCTTACCATACCAGATAGTAATTTATATAGGCAAAGATAATGCAAACATGAAGAATAGCTTAAATTATAACTTTGGAGAACAGAATACATTAGACTATAAATACAGAATAATAAATGTTGGCGACATAAAATATACTGATGTTTTGAAAACAAATTATTATGACTTGTATTCCCTTCTTCCATTGATGGACAAAAATAGAAGAAAAGAAGAAGGAGAAAAATATCTGGAAAGATGCGTTGAGGCTATAAAAGACATTCCATTAGACATAAACAAGAAGAAAGACATAGCGTTTAAGGCAGAAATATTATCGGGCATAGTTTATAAAAGAGAAGTTATTGAGAAAGTTTTTTCGGAGGTGATCAGGATGTTTAGGATTGAAGAATCTGAAACGTACAAAATGATAATAGAAAAAGGTATTGAGAAGGGTATTGAGAAGGGTATTGAGAGAGGCGCAAAAAAAGAAAAAATTTCAATAGCAAAGAAGTTGTTAAAAGAAGGTATGGACATCGACAGAATAGCAGAGATTACAGAGTTGTCAAAAGATGAGATAAAAAAATTGATGAATTAGGATTATAAACAGGCGTGATGCCTGTTTTTTTTAAAGTTTATTGATGACCGAAAAACGGTCGCAATTTCGACAATATATTACATGGATTGACAAAGTGTGATAGAAAAATTGACCTAATTTAGCACCTTCCCAGATGAGGATAATTGGTTTATAATAACATTAACAGAAATTGGCGCCATTTCCTGCAGATAAAATCGTAGTCAATATGCTTTTTGGTACCGAGAAGCATATTGACTACAAAAAGGAGATGTATGGTATGTTAAAAAAACTGGTTTCACTGCTTCTAGTTGTTGTGCTTCTTTCAATTTCAAGTTTTAGCTTTGCTTTTGCTAACGATGAAAAAAATCAAAATAGCAATGCAAAAGTAATATATGGAAAAGTCAATCCTAATTATCCTGTTTATCCAGACGGGACTGTTAAGATCGTAGTTGAACCTCCAATAGCAAGTGGTACTTTAGTCCCAGATGATAATGCCAACGGAACTGCAAGTACAATATGGAATATAACTTTAACAATTGGAAGCTATTTTATGAAAACAGCGGGAAACATTATTATAGATATAGCAACGACGGTATATGGATTAACAGAAAGCCATATAGCCAAAAATAGGGGTGCTTCGGTTTACTTATATCATTCCTACACATACAGATATAAGGATGCTAATGTATACCATTTATCTCTTAACTTATGGAAAACATTAGTTGTTGAAGGAAATAGGGAATGGTATAGGCATGTACTTTATTCCTTTGCAGGAACTGATGGTTCGACCTATACTGATAGGAGAGATTATACTGAAGCAAATGGTTATCCACCTATTCACATTGATGCTGCACCACATTATTATGATGAAAATTGGATTACACAACAAGCTGAGTATAATTATCGTATGGGTGATAGGATAACTGAAGAATATGGCTGGAGGTGATTTTATAAAAAATAAGTGCATAATAATATTTGGCTTTATAGTAGCAGTTGTATTGAGCCTTTTTATATATTATGATTACTACAGTTATAAGAAAAGTCATTTTCAGATTTATCTATATCAAACAAACGATGCACCTAATTTGAATTATACGAATGAAAGCAAACATTTTAAAATCAATACAACGATTGAGATCGGGAAAAAGCTACAAATATCAAATAATAATTCTACGATCACAAAAAATTTAAAAGATATGCAAGATTCAAATAAATATACTTCATTACGTTATTCTATAAAGATAGAAAATATAAGTGATAAGGTATTAAAAAATGTTAAAATAATAGCTTTTTTAGATAAAAGCCTTGAACCTTATATATTTTCGGGATTGTTATATTTTGGAACACCAATTCAACAGAGAATAGATTTAAATTATCCGAATTATAAGATGAAAGATAATACTATATATGTTGGTGCTTCATCTTGGCTACCCAATCTCTCTCAAATAGATGCAGATGAAAGGCAGAAAATATTAGATTCAATCAAAAAGCCTATAAAATTGATAATAAAATGGGACGGCGGGGAAGAAGACTTATTGCTGCAAAATTTTGATATAAAAATGTATTGATGGCTCTTAATAGGGCTATTTTTTTATACTTAAAAATTTTTCAAAATACTGTAACAAATTCTTTAAAAATTTGTCTTATATTATATGGAACAAAAATTGATGAGGTATACATATTCGCTGGCTGTAGAATGTAAAAATTTTAGAGATAATAATTCATAAACATTGTAAAGGGAGTGAAAAAGATGTTTTTAATGGAAACAAAACTTGATTATTTGGACATATTAATTTTATCATCATTGGTTCGTAATGGAAGCAGAAAAGTGGTAGCAAATGATGTAGGCATATCAGAGAGGACATTAAGAAGGCATATAAGAAAACTTTATACTTTGTTAAATGTTCAAAATGATATTAAGTTAGCATTATCTGCTGTAAATGCTGGAATTGTCGATTCTTATGGCAATATATTAAAATAATTATAACTGCAAGATAAAGTGCAAAATAATATAGATTATAGGGGGAGATGTTTAAATGTCAATAAAAATTAAAAAGAAAACAATTATTTTCACAATTGTTGGCATCGTGATTATATTAATGGGTTTGTATTTTATCTCTGTGCAAAAGAAAAATACCGTTAATTATACTGCCATATCAACAAATATGAAACAATTACAACAAGACGAAGAAAAATTTTTTCTTAACAATGTGCAAGTAAGCAATTTATCAATACAAAGGTGTCAAATGGAGGTTTCCGATAAAGTGGAACAGGGATTAAATTTTATTGTGACATACACACTACCTGGAATAAATAATGCTATAAAAAATCATAAAATTGGATTTCAAATAATATATCCCCAAAAATATACAGATTTAATAGGGAGCAATATGACGCCCATAGCTTATGTATATCCCAACAATAACAATAATCAGACAATGTCTTCTGCTTTTAGCATATATATGCCAGGCATTTCTGACGATGAATTAGACAAATTGGTAAAAGAACAGAATGATTTCACAATATACATTTACATCGATCAATTAAAGAAAAAAGAAATTACGGTCCATAACAATATTACAAACTAAATAAATTTATATGAAAGGCACAAAATATTAGATTCAATCAAAAAGCCTATAAAATTTGATAATAAAATGGGACGGCGGGGAAGAAGACTTATTGTTGCAAAATTTTGATATAAAAATGTTAGAGCAATAATCTGTATTTTTAATATTCGTATGATATAATAAAGGTAAGATGAAGAGAGATGGAAGGAAGAAATATGACACAGAAATACGATATAACGATGAAAAATATTTTTTCAGATATGGCTGATGACATAATGAGCTATTTTTTAGGTCTCCAATACACAAAAATCGATGAACTAAATATAGAATTTGCAAGAGTAGAACGCAGGGACAGCGACATGATATTCAAATGTACAACAGACAAAGGAAATGTCGCTGTGCACATAGAATTTCAGTCAGAAAATGACGGAAAAATGCCTTACAGGATGCTGAGATATTCCCTGGAGATAATGGAAAAACATGATCTCTTACCATACCAGATAGTAATTTATATAGGCAAAGATAATGCAAACATGAAGAATAGCTTAAATTATAACTTTGGAGAACAGAATACATTAGACTATAAATACAGAATAATAAATGTTGGCGACATAAAATATACTGATGTTTTGAAAACAAATTATTATGACTTGTATTCCCTTCTTCCATTGATGGACAAAAATAGAAGAAAAGAAGAAGGAGAAAAATATCTGGAAAGATGCGTTGAGGCTATAAAAGACATTCCATTAGACATAAACAAGAAGAAAGACATAGCGTTTAAGGCAGAAATATTATCGGGCATAGTTTATAAAAGAGAAGTTATTGAGAAAGTTTTTTCGGAGGTGATGAGGATGTTTAGGATTGAAGAATCTGAAACGTACAAAATGATAATAGAAAAAGGTATTGAGAAAGGTATTGAGAAGGGTATTGAGAAGGGTATTGAGAGAGGCGCAAAAAAAAGAAAAAATTTCAATAGCAAAGAAGTTGTTAAAAGAAGGTATGGACATCGACAGAATAGCAGAGATTACAGAGTTGTCAAAAGATGAGATAAAAAAATTGATGAATTAGGATTATAAACAGGCGTGATGCCTGTTTTTTTTAAAGTTTATTGATGACCGAAAAACGGTCGCAATTTCGACAATATATTATATATAGTGACAATGTATGATAAAAAAAATTGACCTAATTTAGCACCTTCCCAGATGAGGATAATTAAATTATAATAACATTAACAGAAATTGGCGCCATTTTCTGCAGATAAAATCATAGTTAATATGCTTTTTGGTACCGAGAAGCATATTGACTACAAAAAAAGGAGATGTAAAGTATGTTAAAAAACTGGTTTCACTGCTTCTAGTAGCTGTGCTTCTTCCAATTTCAAGTTTTAGCTTAGCTTTTGCGGTTCCTACCAGTAATATGTTACCAAAGATTTCATCAATTGATGCAGAACAAAAGAGTGCTATTGAGTATGACAGATTTCTTAAAGATGTCAATAACTTTAA
>NZ_BBKT01000079.1 GCF_000747665.1 Thermoanaerobacterium saccharolyticum
CTTTTAGATGAACATCCAGCTACAATAAAGGCAAAAAATATCAAAAAACATAAAACAATTTTATTAAACAATCTCACTACCACTCACCTCCATTGAAAATTGTTTAAAAAACACTGCATACTCTTTACCATATTACTTAGAGTATGCAAAATCAGATATAAATTTACAATTTGAATTCATTTTTAAATATAAGAGTACATAAAAATTGCCCTATATTTATAAGGGTTAAAATCAATGCAACACATTAACATATTAAATATAATTATTAATGTGTATGCAACTATATTTGCAAGAACTTCCACCATAATTCCATTTTATATTGTGATAATCGGTAGTATGACAGCTAACAAGAGGAGCACCAGAACTATCAAAGCCTGTTACTATAGCAACGTGATCCCATATACCATCTCCAGTCCAATCATAATATATAATGTCTCCTCTTGATAAACTTGATGAAGTTGTTTCACTACCCCATCCTGATATAGATTTGTTAATCTTAGAATTAATTGGATCATCATTTGAATTTATCCAGTCAAAACTTATAATCTCTTTTAAATCAACTTGACATTCATCATTGTTTTTTAACTTAATATTACTAATTTCTACATTGGATTTAATGTTTAATATTTTTATATTCAATCTATCTGCCATCTCAATATAATTTTTATATCTGTTCTTTTCGAAATTATAAATTTTTGTATCTTTTGCATAAAACAACTCCAATTTATCTATATAAGACGGATCAACTATTGATTTTGTCCTATATTGATATGCTTCTGTAATTATATTAGTGATTTCTTTACTGTTCATATTTTCGTTATTTGTGTATGCATTTACATTAATAACTGCCCAACATATAAAGAGTATCATTAAAATAAAAATTGAGAAAATCTTTTTCATAATCTTATTTCCCTCCCTCATATTTTAGGGGAATATTTCATAATCCTATTCCTCACCTCCATCTTCTGTATTTCCCCTTCTACATATATAAAAGCTAAATTTTTCTAAAAATATTCCACATCATAAAATTAATTTTGTCATTTTTTGCATATTATGCCCTTAACTTCCCATGCCTCACCTCTATTATAAAATTAAAAATTATAAATTTATCTATCAATCAATCCATGCCGTTCCCATTTGGAAAATAGACATCATCTTCGCCGATTAAAGTTTTCGCTTTAGGTATATTATATTTTGATGCAACATTTCCTGCCGTATCAATTATTTCAATATCATTTATCGTTCTGTGCATAATCCCTATAAGTTTATCATCCTTCACAGCAAATACATACAATTCTGTCCCTTCATTTTTATGCACTGGTATACTTAAAAACAAAATATCATTATAGCTTCCTAAGATATCTATATATTCAGGAAATTCACTATTTAATGTTTCAGGTGCGTATTTCTTACGAAAATCAGATATGTTATTTATTATCTTATAACCTACTTTTTCGGTATACACTTCTATAGGATTAGTCTGCGTTCTTACGATAAAATTTTCTCCGATAGTAGCTGTACGATTAGCCAATGGTGGAAAGCTTGGTGACAACTCTATACCTTTAATAGGTCCAACCTCTTGCCATTTAATGCTTTCTGATGCGTTATCATATTTTAAAATAAATAATTTTCCGCCACCTAATGTGAAACAAGGATAGAGCATAGCTGCACCATAACTTGTCTTAACTACCGATGTTACTGTTCCGCATTTTGTTGCTTCATACTCTTTACCATCATCTCCTTTAAAAGTATGAAGAGGAATCGTTATTTCATTCTCCTCAGTCTTACCGTCAACTATTAATGTTAACTTATACCTATTTTCTTCATCGCTTTTTACCAACTTTACTTCTTGTCCCCATATCGTCTTTGGTTGAAAATAAAAATCTGCTTTTTCTACAAAGTCATTGAATTTGTCCGATGCTTCTAAATAAGAAGGCAAAACCACATGATTATGTCCATCCCAAGCTATAGGAAATATCGTATACGATTCTTTATTTGTTATCATCTTTTGTGGAATTTTATATAAGTTTTCATTTGTTTCTTTTATTTTATTATTTATCACATTCCAGTAATATATATCCGCCTTAAAGCTTCCAGTATCATCATTCAAAACAACAAATGGCACTTCAGTATTATTTTTCACTGCGTCAGAACAGCCAGAGAGTACAACAGACATAAGTAATAAAAATACAAGAGCTAATGAAGTTCTAAACGATTTAATCACATTATCTACCTCCCTATATTATTATTGCACAACTCTTATTAATTAAATTTTGAAACCCATGTAAATTTATAAAAACCCCCTTTACTCAGAGATTCGGTGGGTATTTTTTAATCCACCGAATCTCTGTTTTGCAGATGTAGCAATTACCATAATATATAATACATTACCATAATACATAATATTCCCAAGATGTATTTTTTGCATACGGATAATTTAAGCGGTCATTCGTATGCGCACTGTAAAGCCTTTCAATAGTATCATTTTTAACAATCATCATTACATGAGAATTTGGAATTACAATAACACCACCTGCAGAAGCATTTTCCCATGTTGATAATTTCCAATATGATTTCTGATTTAACATATAATTTTTAATCCAGGTACATATGTCCAAGCCCAATTGTTATTACCGTCATTAAATCTTTCCCATTTGCCTGGATCTATAGGTATACCGCCTGCATTTAGTGATTGCGAAACAAAATCTGCACAATCATTGTGGCATAAACTAGACTGATATGGCCATTTAGTATTGTTCCATTTACTTCGTATTCTGTAAAGCAATACCATGCGGACAA
>NZ_BBKT01000078.1 GCF_000747665.1 Thermoanaerobacterium saccharolyticum
CTTTGAGGCAGGATACAATAAACGTGAAAATACGAGAAGTTTCATAATAGCATTAGCATCATATTCTTCTTTTGAATGACGTTGTCTGTTTCTTAAAAATTTATCTAATTCAAGCTCATGATAAACTTTACTAAACGCAGCATAGCCAAAGTTTTTACGGTTATCTGTATTAACCGAAAGTTTTTCATCAGGAGAAAAACTAAGAGTAATCGGAACCTTTTTCATAGCTTTTTGTTCGTTTAATTCTTTAACCTTTTGTTCGAAAAAAGCAATAGGATCGTCATATTGTTTTTGAAGTTCATCAAGGTAACCAAGAGATTTAATAGTAACAGTCCTTGTATGCCCTCTCTGTTTATCACGATAGACATCTGCAATAGAGAGATAAATTCTTCCGGAACTGCGTTTACTTTTCTTTAAATACACCTTAAACTCCCCCAATAAAATTCAATATGGTTATATTATACCATAATCCATAATAATCCGCAACCAAAATATGACAAAATTTTAAAATAAATTTACCCGAAATCATCAGTAAAATAAATGGTTTCGGATTATGCTATCTTAAAATTTGCTGCAAAACTAGGGAGCAGGAATCTTTTATTTTTAACTTTAAAATATAATTGACTTTTAACATTTCAAATCCAGAGCTGGCAAAGGGACTTGAACCCTTGACCTGTTGATTACGAATCCCTCCAATGGTACTTTATCCTATATTTTTTAAAATAGCAAAAGTTTCTCTGAGACTTGATATATAAGGCTTTTAAGTACTTTGTCAAGAAATTAAAATTGCTTAAAATAACTTAAGATTTTTTTAGTTCGCATACATTTCGCATACATAAAAATATATTTACTATAGATGAGAAAATTCACTAACATAAATTACCATAATAAACTTACATGAAAAAATTTAATAAAAAATAGAGACAAATGCTCGCTTCTATGGTATTAATATATTGCTGTACCAAAACAATATTAATCATAGGAGTGGAGCAAATGTCTCATAATAAAAGAATAACAGAAAATTCATCAATAATCCAGTACTTAATGAAAATAAATTTTGCATTATATTTCTCTAAGCCTGTTATTCGCCATATTTTAGAATTTATAATTGCTGCCACTCAAAAGGGTTATAGTGGTACTGTTACTGATGTAGTTAATTTAAGCTTTGCTAATTGCCATAGAACTACCTTTGGCAAATTTTTAAGCCAAGGTGTTTGGAATATAGAGTATGCATGGAAAGCTATAAGGCGAGAAGTTATTCGTATTATATTTGAATTATCCCAAATTAGCAACAAGCCGATATTTGTGATTTTTGATGATACTATTGCTGAGAAGACAAAGCCTTCGTTACAGGCTAAACATTCTATCCAGGCAACAGGATTTCATCAATCACATTTAAAAGGAAAGCAAGTTTGGGGACACCAACTTCTTACCATGATGCTATCCTGCGGCAAAGTAGTATTGCCTTACTACATTGAACGCTATGAAAAAGGTGGCAAAAGCAAAATCGAAAGAATATGTGAAATGGTATCCATGCTTCCAATATCTAAAGGATTAGCGTATGGTTTATCTGATTCATGGTATATAAACAAAAAAGTAATAGAAGCACCACATTTCGAAAGAGGATACCATCTCATAGGAGCACTAAAAACTAACAGAATTATCTATCCACAAGGCATCAGAATTCAGATAAAAGATTTTGCACAATATATAGAAAAGAACGAAGTTCACCTCGTTACAGTGAACGGTTCTAATTACTGGGTATATCGCTATGAAGGAGCATTAAATGGGATAGATAATGCTGTAGTTCTAATGTGCTGGCCTGAGAAAGCTTTTAAAAATCAGAATGCTCTACATGCATTTATTTGTACTGATACTGAATTAGACACCGAGACTATTCTAAATTACTATAGTCAAAGATGGCCTATAGAAATATTCTTTAGACAGACAAAGAATAATCTTGGACTAAATACGTATCAAGTACGCTCAACAAAATCAATAGATAGATTATTATGGCTTATATCATTGACATACATGTATTGTACGACTTCAGGCGACGAATATTGCAAATTTGGGCAAGGAATAAAAATGGTACGCAAAGAAGTACAAAAGCAGCGTGTTCAATGGTTATATGAGCAAGCTAATAATAAAGTACCTATTGATGAAATTTTAGAAGAACTACAGTTAGCATAGGCGTAGTGTATCTATTTTATGGTAATATTTGTTATCAATTTTTCTCATCTATAGGTTAGAACATAATTTTCTTATTTATCTTTCTTCCCTAATTGGAATTTCATACATCTTTGATTTTACAAATATTTTTAGCTTATATATATCCATTTATAAAAATCTATATATTGTATTTGAAAAAAATTAGATATCATTATATGGTATAATATATATATGATTATATATAAAAATAAAGTAAAAATAAGGTGAATTAGAATGGTAAAATCACTATATACAACAAATAAAACAAATAGCCATTATTCTTTTTATCGATACAATTTGATATTAAAATTTTTATATGCTATTGAAATCTTTGCACCTGAAGTAATAAATGATCTGCAATTAATATTAGAGATCTACAAAAAAGATAGTGAAACACTTGATTTAGTTATTCCTAAAATTAATGATTTTAGAGTAACAACAAACAAATACGAATACCCAAAACTTGAAGATTTTTGGAAAACTTTTAAAAAAAACATAAGCAATATAAACTCGAAAAAAGTAAAACAACACGATATAGAAAAAATTAAAAACTTTGAATCTGCTTTAGAAGCCTGGAGAGATAAATATAATTTAAACAATGAAAATGGTTTTTACGAAGGATTGGCATTGATTGCAATAGTAATAACTGCGAAATATATGCTTGATGATAGTTTATATTACGAAAATGGATTCTTTTATGAGAAAAAGACTGATGAATTAATTTATTATTTACCTATGGCCGGCCGTATAGATATCCCTAAAATAGAAGATGCACCGGTCGAGATAAAAGAAAAAAGGAAAGATAAAAATTATATAAGTTTATCACTTTTTCTTGATATTGATTCTGATCTTATTCGAAATGTAAAAAAAGATAAAACAAAGCCATATTTTATTTTCGCATTTACACCATTTTGTCCGTATAATCCCTATAAACTTCATTTTGGCAATCATGAGGATGACTTAGATTACGAAAATGCCGAGGAGTTTGAAGATCTACTCTTTTCTGATTATGTTAAATCTTGCATTTTAGATCCTGCTAATAGAAATGATTGTGTATTGAATTTAAATAGAAAATATATAAAAAATAAGGAATTAAAAAAATATATATCTAAATTTTCTAAACTCTCAATAACTGATATTGAAACATTGTCCATGGATGATGAACTTGAATTAACGCCTTGGTATGAACATAGTATTTTATATTGGGATCCTACCTTAGAAACATGGGAAGATTTTAATAAGAGAATTGATGCTTTATTTAACCGTTATAAAGAACTCTATAAAAAAAAGAACAGAAGAATTTTTAAGACAAAATAATTTTATCAAAGGCAAAGAAAAGCGCAAAGAAGAACATATTAAATGGCTTGTATTATATCAAATTAAAGGATGGGAATTAAACCAAGTTGCCGATTACATAGTGGAAGAAACGGATAAATGTTATGAAGAAAGCAATATATACAAAAATGTAAAAAATGTTGCTGACCTTCTAGGAATAACTTTAAGAATGGGCTATCGATAAAATATCACTTGAATTATAGAAAAAAGTTCTAATTCATTCATTAAGCATCTTTTTAGATTTATTATTTAATTAGTAAATCTAAGGAGGTGTTTCTTTTATGGATAAAAAATTATTAAGACTTCCTGAAGTGGCAGAAATATTAGATTTAAAAGAAGACAGAGTATATGCTTTGGCAAGAGAAGGAATATTGCCTGTTGTTCATGTAGGACGCCAGCTAAGAGTTGATCCCGATAAATTGTTAGAATGGATTGACAATGGTGGAAAAGCTTTTGATGGCGGTTGGAAAAAATCAAGTTAAAACAGCCTTTATGTTAATTAAGGAAGGGATCTGCAATGGACAAAAATACCATAGAAAAATCTATGGCAAATAAAAAAAATAAATTGTGCACTAACAATACTATATGTAATGTGTTTGAATATGTCAAATCTAATATTTCCTTGTTACAAGCTATAGAACTTTACGGTTTTAATACTGTTAAAAAAGGCACTCATTATTTTATCTTATGCCCATTTCATGCGGATAAGAACCCTTCCTTAGCAATCTATGAAGATGTCTATCATTGCTTTGGGTGCCAAGCTCATGGCGATGTTATAGACTTTGTTTCAAGGTATTTTAACTTAACACCGTCAGAGGCATTAGAAAAGCTTGCAGAGGATTTCGGCATTAGTTTACCCAATAAAAAGCAAAAAAAGAAATTTAAAAAGCAATCTCTTAAAATGCGATATGACGACAAGCTCTATAAAGAATACATTAACAAATACAACGAAGTATATGACTACTTATGTAAGCTTAATCAGTTATACACAAAAATAAAGCAAGCTATTGAAAAACCTGAAGACATAAATATACCTGAATTTGTTGAAGCATGTCATATGCATGAATTAATACAGTACTGGATAGATTTACTATTTGAAGGCAGTATCGAAGACAAAATACACGTAATAAAGGAGGTGTTAGATTGGAAAGCAAAGATGAAATAATTAAAGCGATAAAAGAAGTACATGCTGAGCCTTTATTCAATGAGGAAAGTAAACAAGAATATCATTCTCCATATGAAATAATCGAAAACATGATTTACCACGTTAAGATAACAAAAGATGGAGTTGTATACATGCCACTGTGCAATTTTGAAGCACATATTGCTGAAGAAATCATTAAAGACGACGGTTTAGAAACAAAGACATACTTTAGAATTAAAGGTACAACCAAAAATGGCACTCCATTAAAAGATGTAATTGTACAATCAGATAAATTTGCAGGCTTAAACTGGGTTACTGCAAACTGGGGAAATCGAGCCATAATATACGCAGGAAGCAGCATAAAAGATCATTTAAGAACCGCAATACAAGTTTTGAGTAGCGATAATGTGAAAAGAAGAACGATATATACGCATTTAGGCTGGAGAAAAATAAACAATAAATGGATATATCTATACAATGGTGGTGCAATAAGTCAATATGGAGAAGAAAAAAACATAGAAGTAGAAGTGGAAAGCTGTCTTAAAGACTATAGGCTTGAATTGCCAAAAGATGATGATGAATTAAAAGATTGTATTTCGAAATCATTTGAATTTTTAAATTTGGCTAAGCCGGAAATAACTTTCCCGTTTTTAGCTGGAATATATTTAGCACCATTAGGAGAAATGTTAAACATCGATATGAGTCTATTTATAGCAGGCCCAACTGGTAGCCAAAAAAGTGAAATAACTGCCTTAGCGCAGTCACATTATGGCCGAAATTTTAACGGCAAGAATTTACCTACCAGTTGGGAAAGCACAGAAAACTTCCTTGAAAAATTATCATTCCTAGCAAAGGATGCGGTGCTTACTATAGATGATTTTGCACCGCATGGAAGTATTGGAGACATTCAAAAATTAAACAAAAAGGCAGATTTTATCTTCCGAAATCAAGGTAATGGCTCAGGTAAAGGACGAATGAACAGTGATATATCTTTAAGGCCTTCATACAAATCAAAGACATTATTAATTTCCAGCGGTGAAGATGTGCCAACTGGACAGAGTCTAGTTGCAAGGCTTGTCGTTATAGAGATTAACCATGGCGATATTGATCTTGAAAAATTGAGCATTTTGCAGGAGTATGCAAGAAATGGCGTATTCGCAAAGGCCATGGGCGGTTATATCAAATGGTTAAGCACAAGAATTGACTTGTACAAAAAAACATTGCCAAATAAGAAAAACACATTGAGAAACTTATTGCGTAAAAACAATATTGTATGCCACGACAGAACGCCAGACAATATTTCTCATCTTTTGGTAGGCTTAGAGGTATTCCTCATATTTGCTAAAGAAAAAGAAGTGGTATCAGAAGATGAGGCAAAAGACATTTACGGAACTGGATTCAATGCATTATTGAAAATTGGTGAACAGCAGTCACAGTATCTAAAGGTTGACGATCCTGTTGATAGATTTTATTCTCTCTTAATTGCAGCTATAACAGCAGGTATGGCACATGTAAACAAAGCTGAAAATGATGGAGTGCCAGAAAATCCAAAGCAATGGGGCTGGGTTAAAGATGAAAAAGGTATTTGGAAGGAAAAAGGCACTTTGATAGGTTGGATCTCAAAAGACTATCTTTTGTTAGAAGGTGATATTGCATTCATGATCGTGGAAGAAATGGCTAGAAAGCAAAATACTACACTGCCAGTAACACAGAGAACTTTATGGAAGAGAATGCAGCAGCGAGGAATGCTTGTAGCAGAAGAAGGCAGAAATACAGTAAGAGAATATATAAATGGCAAACAAAAAAGAGTCAAAAAAATTCCTCTAGATAAGTTATATTCCATAACTGGACTTACTGGACTTAGTACTCTGAGTCCTAGTTAAATAGCGGCTTCTATCAAGTCCAGAAATTGTATAAACCGGTCATACAACTGGACTTACATAATTATGACCAGTTATGTGACCACTTTAGAACAAAAGTGGACTTAAAAAACAATTGAAAAATCAGCAATATCAAGCATTTAAGTCCACTAAGTCCACTTTTGTAATAAGACCATAGTAGAAATTTACAATATAATGCTCAACATGTAAAATTAAAAAATAATATCATTCTCTATTCATTAAAAAAGAGCTAAATATGGTAAATCGTATCGCTGAAAGGAGGTGAAGAAATATTATGAATTACCACAACGAAGAAATGACTCGTGATGATTTTGATTCATTAGCCGGACTTTTAATACAAAAAAATCGTGCTTTAATGAAAATTATTGATAATAACCAAGATGCCAAATATTATAAAAAAATTATCGACATAATCGACTCTTATATATACGAGATAATTGGCATTGAAGAAGAAAATATAAACAAATTAGTCGATGCAATTCTTGAGTTACTTGTAAAAATTCAAAAAGAAGACGAAATACTGCAAAATGAAGATAAATAAATTCTCAGTTGTTGCTAACCATACCCTATGCTTTAAATCGCATAGGGTATTTAAATATTTATATTGAATTTTCTGAATATTTGTTATATAATAATATCGAATTAAAAAGAAAACAAGCATAAAAATAAAATGCGCTATGCATCATTCTCTTTCCTCTACGGTTGAAATATCCGGGCCTTCAGAAAGCATTTTTGCGAGTATCAGAGGATTAGCTTTCTGCCGCTAAAGTTGATTCCTTTGCATCTATCCGGATATTTCATAAGAGAGAATGGCAATGGAAGGTTGCTTGATTTTCTTGAAACTTATAAATAAGCAGTAGACATCATGTATTTACACCAGCGGCAAAGCCCTATGGCTCACGGGCTTGGATATGAGCAGACGCAACTTTAAAAGCATCAATTATCCGGCATGATGAAATACACCACAGCAATATCATAAGCTATGCCGCAAAAATCACTGCAGAAGTAATCTCTATCATGCTATGCGAATAATACATTTAGAGAAGATAAAGCGGCTTACCGGCTTTATCTACGACATAATCACAACTGGTAATGATGTTTTAACAAAGGTCAAGTTTACTTTATATGTATATAACTTACTCACGCAGCGATGATAGGAGAATATAAACGGCGAAGCTGGTTATATTCCTCAGTTAAGCATATCTTTTTAGTATTATTCAGAAATGGAAGGTGGTATACTGGAAAAATTCCGGTGATGGCAAGTGGCCAAAGTTGCCACTTGGCAAATACAGAAAATTCCATGAAAGGAACAGATGAAAAACTTTCTGATACAATAAAATATGCACAATAAGAAACTGTGGCGATTTTGAATAAGCATTAAAATGACTTTATCAATTATTTTTGTTAGAAATATACTGCATTGATAACACCGGATTTTATTGATATTATGCCTTTAAAGGAAACATACTCGCTTAAAATGATAACTTACTACTTAAACATAAAATTTGTTAACATTTTTTACACAATAATTCTATTTAAGTACTGTTATATGCGCTTTCATCACTGTTATCAATACAAATACTTTCTGCATTAAAATGGATATGTAGATTATGGATTGATTCGTATTTTACCTATAAATAAAAGAAAAATTGATAGCTTTGGAAAGTACCGAGCATCTTAAAATGTAAAAACATGTAGGAAGCAAAATATCCTGAAAGCAAAGCAGAAGAACTGATAAAAATTGGTTTAAAGCAATACCATGCAGAAATAATTTCCTCACGGAACACGTTCATCGAATATATAGCCAATAAGTTATAGGTGGAAAGGCATGATAAGGTTCAGCAAGCGAAATTATTTCGTTCGCTGAAGATACTAATAATAAGTATGGAAATAAAGATAATCAATATATCGCTAGGCAAACCAAGGCAAAACAACATTATGTCGTTTAGGCGGAGACACGAAAAGCAAATTGGCAAATTCTTCATATCAAAGTCCGACAGTCGGAACATATTGGCTATGTTACAAAAATTATTTCGCCACGGAGTATGTTCAAGGAGTGATTTTAATGAGTAGACAAGGAAGCATTTTTTATAGATTGCTTAATAGCTTAAAAGAACAGCAGTCATTTGGAAAAAGTAAATACGCTGTTAAAAAGAAGGCTAGAGAAGAAGCGATAAAGAATGGACTTCATGGCCAAGATATATTTAATGCTATGAATGATGCAGTTTTTAATGCTGGTATCTTCTCTGTGCAGACTTATGCAACTTATCGTAATGAAGTTAAAAGATTTGCTGATTGGTGCAAATCTAAAGGTGTAAAGAACAAAGACTTTGACAAAACAAAGGATATGGTATCAGATTATTTAAGCGAAAAAATCTCACTTGGTCAATCAGCATGGTCTATAAAGGTTGCAAGAGCAGCTCTTAGAAAAGCGTATAAAGATAATAACCTTGCCAATGATATTAAAATACCTGAAAGAAAACTAAAAGATATAACAAGATCAAGACTTGAAAGACCTGATGACAAAAAAATTAATCTGGATAACTATAAGGATTTAATAGATTTCTGTAAATCATCTGGCTTAAGAAGGCGTGAAGTATCAGCTATCACTGCAAATGATATCTATAAAAAAAATAATAGGCTGTATGTCCATGTCAAAAACGGTAAAGGCGGTAAGACAAGAGAAGTTCCTGTACTCAAAAAATATCAGCCTAAAATTGAAAGCATATTAGAAAAGGCTAAAGATAGAGGAAATGAAAGGCTTTTTACAAGAATTCCAGAGCATCTTGATATACACAGTATGAGACGTGAATACGCTCAAGAGAGATTTATAGAAATCAGAGGAAGAAAGTACAAAAAGCATACAAGAGATAAAAGAGACAGAGAAGCTGTAAGAGAAGTAAGCAGAAATTTAGGTCATAACCGTGAAAATGTAACAGTATCACATTATTTGTCATAAAAGAAATAAGGTGGTTGATCACGCCACCTTTATTTCTCTAGTGGAAATACATCCACCTTTTTCATTTGTTGAAGGCATTCCGCCTTTTGTTTTTAGAAACCAATTCACCTTTAAAAAACTTTTTATTTCCACCTTCAATTATATTATGGCATATAAAAAGTAAAATGTCAATAGAATTTTAAAAATATTTTTACTATTTTATTAAATATATTTCCCTTTACTTCATACTTCTAAAAAATAGCACGTCTGCGAAGAATGAGCAGAGGTGCGCCATAAATTCGGATTAATTGATTTGAGCAAAGCGAAAATGAAAAATCCGTACCATATTTTAAATCTAATTTCTACTGTTCAACGTGGTAGAGTTGGAAATTATTAATTGAATTCTTTATTAAATAGTGCAATAAAAATAAAAAAAAAATATTGCATTTAAATTTTGATATGATATAATAAAGTAAATAATATGAAAAATTTTGGTTCAAGGAGGAAACTAAGATGAATAAAAAAATGAAAATATTAATTATATCTACGTTAATGTTTGCGGTTTTGACCCTTGTAATTAACGTAATTCCACTTGAAGATCCACCCGCTTTAACTTTGAATAATTCAATTATTGTGCGTAATGCCTAAGATGATAATGATTTATAATAATATTAAAGTGACATGAATAGTATTTCAACATATGAGTATATTTTCATATTTAAATGAATTCGATGTTTCTTGCTTCTTAAGAGAAACATATAAATCTATAATCGAGCTTATTAGAAAGCGTTAGGTTAATATAAAAAGTCTATAAAATTGAAATTTTTGAAATTGGTATATGTGTTTTTTATTATAAATGATACTTATAGCATTTATTTATAATAAAGGGCAAAATTTTAAATACTAGGATAAAATTTTTTAGTGTACTAAGGGAAAACATATCTTAAAGATAATTAGAATATTGACATTTTAAAAAGAGGTGTTGTAGTTGAATACTTTGCATGGAGATAGAAAAAAAGTAATAACTCACTTAAATGAAATATTAAAAATTAAGAATAGAAAATTAAATCAAAATTATGATCTGAATAAAGTAGCATATTCATCAGTAAATAATGGTTTTTTAAATAATTCAAAAATTGAAAGAGTCATTTTCTATCTGAGAAGCAGTGGATGCGAATGGAGCTGTACAGAAATGGGTGGATGTTTTATGTGCGGACATTATTTTGGAACAACCATGGGTAAAAAACTTCCAAGAAATTCATTTTATAATCAATTTTTATCAGAATATAATAAATATGATTTTTCCAAATATCCTATGATTTGCATTTATAATGCGGGTTCTATCTTAAACAATAATGAAATTCCTAGAGATGAATTATATAAAATTTTAGAACAAATCAAAAATAATATATATATTAAGCATGTTGTTCTTGAAAGCAGACCTGAATTTATTGACGAAGAAGTAGTAAATAATATAAGTAATATATTAAAAGATAAAATTATTGAGATTGGTATTGGCTTAGAAACATCCAATGATATGATAAGAGAGTATTGCATAAATAAGGGTTTTGATTTTAGTATATATATAGAAAAAACAGCTATACTAAAAAAAATATTCCAATATTAAAATACTAACTTATGTAACTGTAAAACCTTTATTTTTAACAATAAAAGAGTCAATAAACGATGTTATTAAAACAATTAGAGATTTAAAGAATATAACTGATATAATTTCTTTGGAACCTATAAGTATACAAAGAAATACTCTAGTAGAATATTTTTATAAAAATAATTTATACGAACCACCTAAAGTATTTCGGTAATATGTCAAGGGGTGATTGAAAAAAATTAAAAAATTTTTTAAAAAAACAGCTAAAAAAGAGCATAGCAAAGCTAACCATTACTAAAAACAGCAATGGAAATATATGTTAATTATGGTAATGGGATATTGTGTTAGTATTTACAATCATCTCCTTTCATTGCTGGTGGTTTATAAAGTTTTTCTTCGCGCAGCAGAGCAAAGACTAACCTTACAGCTTTGCGTGCCGTTAAAACTAAAGCACGTTTGTGTTTATGAGTTTTACCTTCATTAAATTTGCGAGCATAGTATTGTGAAAACTCAGGACAATATTTCCTAAGTTGGTCGGCTGCTTG
>NZ_BBKT01000077.1 GCF_000747665.1 Thermoanaerobacterium saccharolyticum
TTTGACATTATCCGGTATTAGCACCCCTTTCGAGGTGTTATCCCAAACTACAGGGTAGATTGTCCACGCGTTACTCACCCGTCCGCCGCTATCCGGCACTCAACTTTGCGTTTACTCATTTTCTCTCTCTTTTTCTGTAAGCGCTTAGTTGAGTGCCGGATCGCTCGACTTGCATGTGTTAGGCACGCCGCCAGCGTTCGTCCTGAGCCAGGATCAAACTCTCATGTTTATATCCTTTGCTCGCATATCTCACTGTTCGGTTTTCAAGGTTCTCTTCCCTCGCCGCTTATCGCGACATCGTCTATATTACCACATTATCTTCTCTCTGTCAACTGCTTTTTCTTTGGTTTTTTCTGGTGTATCCTTTCGCTCCTCATCGAAGCGACGTATGTTAATATACCACGTTTCAAATTCTAATTCAACCATGAAATTTATCAGTATAGTATATTTTCACGCAATTATACATATATATCTTTATTATGCTCTTTTTATCTAACATTTATTACTGAATATACCTTTTTAATAAAAAAGCAACCGTATTGAATCATTTCTGCCTATATGATATAAATTATTTAAACGAATTTTTGAATTAGGAGTGTTTTTATGACGGATGTAATTCTCAGAAACGAAAATTTGCGAAGAATATTAAGCGGTCATCCATGGATATACAAGACAGAAATAGATCACATAGAGGGTAATTATGAGCCTGGTGGAATCGTTGATGTCTATGATCATAAGAAAAACTTCATTGGGCGAGGATACATAAATCTTAAATCCATGATAACTGTAAGGCTTCTAACATACGAAAAAGACGAGCTTATAAATGAGGATTTTTTTAAAAAAAGAATTTTAAGAGCATGGGAATACAGGAAAAGGATTATGGATAATTTGAATTCATGCAGGGTAATTTTCGGAGAAGCCGATTTCTTGCCAGCTCTTATTGTAGACAAATTCGGCGATTATTTAGTTATTCAAACACTTTCGCTTGGAATGGAAAAGTACAAAACTTTAATAGTAAATATACTTCTTGAATTATTAAAACCTAAAGGCGTATATGAGAGAAATGATGTATCTGTGCGAATGCTGGAAGGATTGACTGAAACAAAAGGTTTTTTATATGGCAATTTCGATACAATTCAACAATTTGAAGAAAATGGTGTTAAGTTTTGGGTTGATATAGAGAACGGTCAAAAAACCGGTTATTTTTTAGACCAAAAAGAAAATAGAGCAGCAATAAAAAAATATGTGAAAGATGCCGATGTATTAGATTGTTTTAGCCACACTGGCTCTTTTTCAGTACATGCATTACATTACGGTGCTAAAAGCGTCGAAGCTGTAGATATATCAGAATCGGCATTAGACATGGCAAAAAAGAACGTAGCTCTAAACGGATACTTGGATAGGTGCCACTTTACGTGCGAAAATGCATTTGATCTGTTAAAAAAAATACGATGAGGAAAATAAACAATTTGACGTAATAATACTTGACCCACCTGCATTTACTAAAAACAGAGAGACAGTAAAAGATGCCATAAGAGGATATAAAGAAATAAATTTAAGAGCAATGAAGATCTTGAAAAAGGGTGGATTCCTCATTACTTGTTCTTGCTCGCAGCACATAAGTCCAGATGCGTTTCTAAATATAATTAAAGAAGCTGCACACGACACACGTAAGAATACAAGACTAATAGAAAAAAGAACACAATCAAAAGATCATCCTATACTGTTGGCATCCAGTGAAACCGAATATCTAAAGTGTTTAATATTACAAGTGTTTTAGTTTAAATAAGAAGCTTTTCGCTTCTTATTTAAACTTTCTGCTTCCAGGTTTGTATATAGGCAATCCCTTTTCGCATAGTGGACATTTTTCGCTTTCATACGACACTACATCAATTGATATTATCGATTCAAATTTTACTCCAAAATTGACTTTTCCATTGCTCCTATCGACAATGCTTGCAACGCCGACAATATTTGCATTATAACTTTTTACGAGGTCAATGACTTCTTTTACAGAGCCCCCTGTTGTGACAACATCTTCCACTACAAGTACGCCATCTCCTTCGTTTATCTCAAATCCTCTTCTTAATTTCATTACCCCATCTTCTCTTTCAGCAAAGATGGATTTTGTACCCAATTGCCTCGCAACTTCATACGCAAATATAATGCCACCAATGGCAGGCCCAATTACTACATCTATTTTTTCTTTAATAAATTTACTCGCTATTTCTTTTGAAAATAATTCACTGTAATTAGGATACTGAAAAATCTTAGCACATTGAAGATATGTATCGCTATGCCTACCGGAAGTCAATAAAAAATGTCCTTTATTCAATACTTTTAAATCACTTAATATTTCAAGTACCTTTTCTTTATCCATTTTGATTTTCCTTTCCTTTTGGTTTACCATAATAATTATACGTTAATAGAATTTATCAATTGGTTTACATCAAATATGCTATTTCTTAACATATACTTTTTTATGCCTTCTAAAATGTCTATTGAACCAGTGGGGCTGATAAAATTATAAGTTCCAACAGCTACAGCAGTAGCCCCTGCTATCATAAATTCTAAAGCATCTTCTGCAGATGAAATTCCTCCCATCCCTATCACAGGTATTGATACAGCCCGTTTAGCCTCATACACATTTTTAAGCGCTATGGGTTTTATAGCTGGTCCTGATAAACCAGCAAACACATTCTTGAAAACAGGTCGCCTTGTGTTTATGTCTATGGCCATTCCAGTAACTGTATTTATAAGAGAAATTGCATCAGCACCACCATCTTCTGCTGCTTTAGCATAAATCTTTATATCAGTTACATTTGGAGTCAATTTTACAATAACTGTTTTGTTTGATACTTGTTTTACTTTTTTAGTTATCGCATATACACTGTTGGGGTCTACTCCAAATGACATCCCTCCTTCTTTTACATTTGGGCATGAGACATTGATCTCTAATGCATCTACACCGTCTATATTAAGTTTTTGAGCTAATGAAACAAATTCTTCTATTGTCTCTCCCGCTATATTTGCGATTACTTTAGTATTAAATCTATTTAAAAATGGCAATTCGTCTTTTATGAATACATCGACACCTGGATTTTGCAGCCCAACACTATTTAAAATCCCTGATGGCGTTTCATATATACGCGGTGGAGGATTCCCTTCTTTTGGATACAACGTAAGCCCCTTCACCATTATTCCTCCTAAATCATCTAAATCGATATAATGTGAATACTCTTTCCCAAAGCCAAATGTACCAGATGCCACAAGAACTGGATTTTTAAGTTCAAGGTTTCCTATATTGATTTTCAGATTCAAAATACTACCTCCCTTGACCAAAATACAGGACCATCCTTACAGACTTTTTTATATTGAAATCCAGAATCAGTTTTTGTTTTACAGGCACATACCATACATGCACCAATTCCGCAACCCATATGTTCTTCAACAGAAATTTGACAAGGTACATCGTACTCTTCAGCCATGTCTTTTACAGCTTTAAGCATTTGCATTGGACCACATCCATAAATCATATCAATATCCTTTATTTCACCTTTCATTACATCGATAACATACCCTTTAATGCCGGTATTCCCATCTTCAGTCGCAATAACGACATCACCATATTTTTTAAATTCATCCACAAGAAATACATCGCTTTTAAAACCAAGAGCAATCTTTAGATTTTTCGATTTCAATTTTTTCGAAAGAAATAGTAGTGGTGGTATCCCTATGCCACCACCAACGATGAGAATATTGTTAAATTTATCAAACATATCAAATCCATGTCCATGAGGACCAGTTACCTCTAATGTATCTAAAGCTTTAACCTTCGAAAGATTATAAGTGCCTTTTCCTTTTATCCGATAAACAATTGCGATTTCATCTGCATCATGATCGCATATGCTAAATGGCCTCTTCAATAATGTATTGCCACCGCAATTTATCATGATAAATTGCCCTGGCGTAGGAATCCCATCAAACTCCAATCTAAGTCTATATATTCCATTGGTAATTTCTCTATTTTCTCTAACAACGTATCTCATACTTCACCTCAACACGCAACATATCTTCTTTTTAAAAACGCATTATTAATCATCCCCATCATCAGAAGAACTTCAGCACGTGCAGCTTGAGCAAACTCATATTCAGAGTAAACATCTTTCCAGTATTGACTTTTATAAGCAAAGATGACTTTTCTTGATGAGTTAACTATGGCACCTAAGTTGTTTTCGTCAAAACAATTAATGACGTCTTCTGCAGTAGCACCCTGTGCTCCATATCCAGGCACCAAAAAGATAGCAGATGGCATTATTTTTCTCAGTATTTTGGTCTCTTCCTTATAAGTAGCTCCAACAACTGCGCCTATAGAACTATACCCTAAACTGCCTTTAGCTAGTTTTGCAATCTTATCAACCATATATGCCACATTTTCATACACAGTACCATTTATAGTTTTTAAATTCTGAATTGTCCCAGAACCAACGTTAGAAGTTTTCACAAGAATAAACAGTCCTTTATCGTATTCTATTACGTCATGTATATATGGTGTTATGGTATCTTCCCCCATGTATGGATTGATTGTAATTGCGTCAATAGATGGATTCTGTAAATATGCTTTCGAATACATCTCTGCTACGTCTGCTATATCACCTCTTTTTACATCTGCTATGACTATAAGCCCTTTTTCTTTGGCATATTCAGCAGTTCTGTAAAAAGCTTCTATTCCATCTGCACCATAAACTTCGTAAAAGGCAATTTGAATCTTTACCGCTGGTACTACATCAAATACAGCATCAATAATGTCTTTATTAAAATAATACATCGCTTCAGATATTCCTTTTGTATTATTCCCATACTTATTAAAGGCCGCTTTCTTTATGAATTCTGGAATGCTTTCAATTCTTGGATCTAAACCGACAACTGTTGGATTATTCTTGAATTTTATTGCATGTATCAAATTATCCGAAAACATATTAACACCTCTTATAAATATTTATTCATATTAATGTATAATTATTCTATATATATTATACATTACTTAGCTGATAATTGCCATCATTTTTAAATTTTATTTCTCCGTTTACAATCGTATATTCCACCATTCCGTACAATTTTTGTCCATTAAATGGTGAATTTTTGCCTTTCGATTTAAAATTGTCCACGTCGACTGTATATTCTTTGCCTAAATCTACTATTGTCATATCTGCATCATTCCCTATCTTAAAACCATGGGTTAATTTTAAAAGCTTCGAAGGTACTATTGACATGTGTTTTACTAAATCATCTATTGCAATCAATCCGTTTTTAACAAGGTACGTGTACACTACAGAAAAAGCGATTTCGATTCCTGATATCCCAAAAGCTGCTATTTCATAAGGAACTT
This sequence comes from Thermoanaerobacterium saccharolyticum, assembly GCF_000747665.1. Lineage (GTDB taxonomy): Bacteria > Bacillota > Thermoanaerobacteria > Thermoanaerobacterales > Thermoanaerobacteraceae > Thermoanaerobacterium > Thermoanaerobacterium saccharolyticum. The sequence goes on from NZ_BBKT01000077.1 coordinate 5,390, forward strand.
TTTTATCATCTTTCGTATGTGGAGCATGATCTGTCGCAATAACATCTATGGTGCCATCTTTTAATCCCTCTATAAGAGCATCTACATCTTCTTTTGTCCTTAATGGAGGATAGGCCTTTGTATTCGTGTCAAAACCATCAACCATATCTTCAGTAAGACATAGATTGTTTGGTGTTGCTTCTGCCGTTATATCTACCCCGTCCGCCTTAGCTCTTCTTATTAATTCAACACTATCCCTTGTTGATACATGTGCTACATGAAGTTTTGCTCCAGTAGATTTCGCCAATATAATATTTCGCGCCAACATTACCTCTTCCGCTTCATGCGGTATTCCACGCAAACCAATTTTTGTTGAGATTATCCCGTTATTCATCACACCTTCACCACTTAACATCTTATCTTCGCAGTGGGTTATCATAAGCAAATCGTACATATTTCCATAAGTCATTATTCTCTTCATAAGCCCTGAATTCATTATTGGGAATCCATCATCAGATAAAGCCACTATTCCTACATCTTTTAATTTTGCCATCTCTGAAATCTCTTCGCCCAACATGCCTTTAGTCATAGCACCTATCGGAATTACTTTACAATACCCTTCTTTTTCAGCAATACTTTTTATATATTCCACGACAATTTCATTATCTATGACAGGATTTGTATTTGGCATACATGCAACAGTTGTATACCCACCAGCAACAGCAGCATGTGTACCTGTTTTTATTGTTTCTTTTTCTTCAAAGCCAGGCTGCCTCAAATGTGTGTGCATATCAATAAATCCCGGAAATACATGTTTTCCTTTTGCATCAATTGAAATTGCATCATTCAGCGATATTCTTTTATCTATCCCTTTTATCTTCCCATTCTCTATTAAAATATCTGCTCTTTCATTAAATCCTTCTCCATCTATTACTATCCCATCTTTAATAACTAATTTCATTTGATTTTCTCCTTTCGCATAATATTTTTAATAATGCCATTCTTACAGCTACGCCATTTGTAACCTGTTCCTCAATAACTGAATATGTGGCATTAGCTGCTTTTGATGTGAGTTCCACATTTCTATTGATAGGGCCAGGATGCATTAGTATTGCATCTTTTTTTGCAAGTCTCATTCTTTCTTCTGTTATCCCAAAATACTTCGAGAATTCATCTTTTGATGGAAATAAGCCACTTTTCTGCCTTTCTAATTGAATTCTAAGTCCCATAACTACATCAACTCCATCAACAGCTTTGTCTATGTCATAATAGACTTTTGCTCCAAGTTTTTCAAAAGTCTTTGGCAATAATGTAGCAGGACCCACCAATCTAACTTCAGCGCCTAATTTTTGCAACCCCCATATATTAGACCTTGCGACTCTTGAATGGACTATATCTCCAACTATTACTACTTTTAAGCCGTCAAACAATCCTTTTTTTTCTCTTATTGTCATTAAATCCAACAAAGCCTGTGTAGGATGTTCGTTAAGACCGTCACCTGCATTTATTACTGATGCATCGAGATATTTTGCCATAAGATGTGGAGCACCAGACATATTGTGACGCACTACAATCACATCTGCTTTCATTTTTTCTATCGTTCTTACTGTATCAATAAGTGATTCACCTTTTACGACGCTGCTTGTTTTGGCTTCTATGTTTCCAAAATGCGCTCCAAGGTATTTTGCCGCCATTTCAAATGACAATCTTGTCCTTGTGCTTGGCTCAAAAAATATCGTAACAACTGTCTTTCCTCTCAAAATATCAGAATCTTTATTGCCAACTAAGATTTTCTTCATTTCTCCTGCTGTATCCAGTATTTCTAAAAGATCTTCTTTTGTCATTTCCCTTATACCTAACACATCTTTTCTTATCATTTTAACCATCCTTTCTTTTTTATTAAAAAATAGAGCAGCAACCATTTTTACATTTTAAAATGGCTCTGCTCTTAAATATAAGATTTTTGAAAATTTTTCGAATCTTATGAATTCTAAAATAACCATAAAAAATCTCCCTTCATTTCTAAAGTGGGAGAACCGCAATTCTCCCTTATCAGTCTCGCTGGACTAATTTAAAGGTTGTTATTCTATTATTACGACTTTATTTACATTATCAATTTCCTCAAGCATGACACTTACAATTTCGCTTTTCGATGTAGGCACATTTTTCCCCACATAATCAGGTCGTATGGGTAGTTCCCTGTGTCCCCTATCAATGAGCTCTGCCAACTGTATCGACTTAGGTCTCCCTAAATCTATAACAGCATCCATAGCAGCCCTTACAGTTCTTCCTGTATATATTACATCATCTACCAAAACAACAATTTTTCCACCGACATTTACTCCTATATCCCTTTTTTTTACAATTGGCTGCTCTAACTTCGTAGTTAAATCATCTCTATATAAAGTAATATCCAGTGAACCTATAGGAGGCCTTATGCCTTCGATGCGTTCAATGTACTTGGCAAGTCTATTTGCAAGAGGCACACCTCTGCGCATAATGCCAACCAGGACAATATCTTCAATGCCTTTATTCTTTTCTACAATCTCATGTGAAATTCGAATTAAAGCTCTATCAATCGCCTTTTCGTCCATTATCTCAGCTTTATAATTCAAATCTTATACCTCCAAAAAAAACTTCTTGACAAAGCAAGAAGTCATCACCTCTTTCAACTCCTTGCCAGCCTCACAGGACCAATTAAAGGATGCTCAATCTTTCTTTTTAAATATGATATCACAATATTTTATGTTTGTCTATAGGTTTTTAAAAATTGCTCACACATAAATTAAAAAAATCAATTGAAAAAGTGATTCAGTCATTATTTGAAGACTTACGTATATCGTTTAATATATCTAAAATTTCTCCCTAGTTTTGCAGCAAATTTTAAGATAGCATAATCCGAAACCATTTATTTTACTGATGATTTCGGGTAAATTTATTTTAAAATTTTGTCATATTTTGGTTGCGGATTATTATGGATTATGGTATAATATAACCATATTGAATTTTATTGGGGGAGTTTAAGGTGTATTTAAAGAAAAGTAAACGCAGTTCCGGAAGAATTTATCTCTCTATTGCAGATGGCTATCGTGATAAACAGAGAGGGCATACAAGGACTGTTACTATTAAATCTCTTGGTTACCTTGATGAACTTCAAAAACAATATGACGATCCTATTGCTTTTTTCGAACAAAAGGTTAAAGAATTAAACG
>NZ_BBKT01000076.1 GCF_000747665.1 Thermoanaerobacterium saccharolyticum
TTCAATTCAATTCTTTTAACCTTTTGTTCAAAAAAAGCGATTGGATCATCATATTGTTTTTGAAGTTCATCGAGGTATCCAAGGGATTCAATAGTAACAGTTCTTGTATGCCCTCTTTCTTTATCGCGATATCCATCTGCAATAGATAGGTATATTCTTCCGGAACTGCGTCTACTTTTCTTTAAATACACATTAAACTCCCCCAATAAAATTCAATATAACTATATTATACCACAATCCATAATAATCCGCAACCAAAATATGACAAAAATTTAAAAAAATTTTACCCAGAATCATTAGAAAAATTGCTGGTTCTGGGTTACTCTACATAAAATTTTGCTGCAAAACTAGGGTGATGTAAATAATTTTTGTTATTCATTTAACAATCACCTTACACTTATATGATATATTATCACTATTATTTTGTCAATATAGAAAATTTTTTATAAACGATTAACTAAAAAATTTTACTGAAATTATTTTATTGCTTGTGATTTTTGGGTATGGTATAATGGACACAAAGGTACAAGGGGAGGGATAAACCTTGACAAATGAAGAGTTCATGACTTTGGTGCTTCAAAGATTTGACTCGATTGACGGGAAACTGGGAAGTATGGATGAAAGACTTGTCAGTGTTGAAAAGAGATTGGACAACGTAGACAAAAGATTGGACGATGTAGACAAAAGACTGGATAATATGGATAAAAGGCTGGACAACGTTGAGAGAAGACTGGATAACGTTGAGAGAAGGCTTGACGGTGTTGAAAATAGACTTGACGGCATGGACAAGAGGCTTGATAGTGTAGAGAATAGACTTTACAACCTTGAAAGGCAACAAAGCGATGTTGATTACATTTTAAAACAGACATTTGAAGAAGTAACAAAGCATACAAGCCAGCTTGGCAAGTTTGAATTGAATTTTAAGAGAATAGACAAGAAGTTTGATGTTTTGAATGATCACATACTTGAAAGAGAAGCGGATGTAAAACTGCTTTTAGATATACACAAGCTTAACGATGTTTAAATGGCGCTATGAGCGCTTTTTTCTTTATCTTTATCTTTATACACTTTGAGAGGATGAGTGGCATATGAAATTTTCTCATGTTTACGTTGAAAAAGATGTTTTAAACCACCCAATTGCAGAAAAAATATTAAATGCATTGAAAAAAAGCACTGTTATTGAAATACAAAGGTATAGCGATGTATTTTTAAGGCAAAGGCAGAATTATGTCATGCAGAAGAAATATCCAAATATAATACTGGCAAAGAAAAGGTACGATTTTATATACAGAGGATCTCAGATGTGCGAAAACTTTGGCATTGATGAGTTTTACCACACATCGAATGTTTTAAATTGCATTTACTCATGTGATTATTGCTATCTTCAAGGCATGTATCCATCTGCAAATATCGTGTTTTTTGTCAATTTAGAAGATTTTTTTGATGAGGTTCATAAAATTTCTTGCGATAAAAAAATATACTTAAGTATATCGTATGAGACGGATTTGTTGGCATTTGAGCCGTTGACAGGCTTTACGTCTATGTGGATTTCATACGCGATGACTAATGAAAACTTGCTGATGGAGATAAGGACAAAATGTGCCAATGCGGCGTTTTTTGAATCTACAGTGATTCCGGATAATGTAATATTTTCATGGTCTCTTTTGCCTCAGGAAGTAATTTCGATTTATGAGGCTTCTACCCCATCCCTTGACAAAAGAATAATGGCCATAAAAAAGGCTATTGAAAAAGGAGTAAAAGTGAGAATATCGTTAGAACCTGTCATGTATGTTGATGGTTTTGAAAAGATATATTCGGATTTTATAGATAAATTGTACGAAGAATTGCCGTTTCAAGATATATACGACTTTAATATAGGTGCATTTAGGATGGTAAAGGAGCAGGCTAAAAAAGTGGAAAAGCTTAAAGAAACATCGTTTGTATTTTGCTATGATACGGAAGTAAAGGATGGAGTATTTACCTATAAAAATGAAAAGTACATGAAAGAATTTGTGTACGATAGATTATCAAAATACGTAAGCAAAGATAAATTATTTGTAAAGTAGTGATCTATATCACAGCAATAACTGTATTTTGAGGTAAAATTAAGTCGAGACATCTGTTTTAAATAAGAAGATAGACGGCATAATAAATATGAATGAAACAATTAAATGATAATTTAAGAAAGGAGGCTTTACTATGAGTGAACTTATAAATAACAGAGAACATAGGCAAGAGCTTTTAAAAGAAGTGATAAGAGAGCTTCACAAAGGCAAATCGGTGGATGAGGTGAAGCAAAAGTTTAAAGACGTAATTGACGGCATTACTCATACAGAATTGTCTCAGATAGAACAGGAGTTGATGAATGAGGGACTTTCTGTAAAGGAAATTCAGAGGCTTTGCGATGTTCACGCGGCTGTTTTCAAAGAGTCATTGGAGCAGCTAAAGAAGCCGGAGACTATACCCGGACATCCAGTCCATACGTTTAAAGAAGAAAATAGAGCAATTGAAAGGCACATGAATGAAAATTTAAGGCCTGCGTTGGAGGATTTTAAACGAGATGGCACAAATCAAAGTGCATCGAAACTTTTGGAAAACATAAATCTTCTCATGGATATTGACAAACATTATTCAAGAAAAGAAAATCTCTTGTTTCCGTATTTGGAAAAGTACGGAATAACAGGCCCTCCAAGTGTCATGTGGGGCGTAGATGATGAAATTAGAGAGCTTTTAAAATCCACAATTGGAGATTTAAAAGAATACAATGAGTCTAAAAAAGGTGCAATTGAAGATGAGACAAATAAGCTTATCAATAAGATAATAGAGATGATATTCAAAGAAGAAAACATACTTCTTCCGATGGCTTTAGATACGCTTACTGAAGATGAATGGGTAAATATCATGGATGAAAGTGACGAAATCGGATATTGCTTAATATCGCCTGAGTTAAAGTGGAAACCAAAAAGGGAAAGCTTAAAGGCTGAAGAAGAAGGAAAAGTTGCAAATGATGTGGGACGTGGATATATTAAATTCGACACAGGTATATTAAAGACAGAAGAAATAAGCGCTATATTTGATAACTTGCCTTTTGATGTAACGTTTGTGGACAAAGACGATGTGGTAAGGTATTTTTCAAATGGGAAAGACAGGATTTTTGCCAGGACGAAGGCTGTGATTGGCAGAAAGGTTCAGTATTGCCATCCGCCTGCCAGCGTCCATGTGGTAGAAGAACTTTTGAGGGATTTTAAATCAGGGAAAAAGAATCATGAAGATTTCTGGATAAAAATGGGCGACAAATACGTGTACATCAGGTATTTTGCTGTAAGGGACAAAGAAGGAGAGTATCTGGGAACACTGGAGGTAACACAAGATATAGGGCCTATTAAAGCCTTGGAAGGAGAAAAACGACTAATGTCGTAAGATGAGGGCAGCTATTTTCTGCAATGAAGAAAGGCTGCCCTTATTCTTAGCTTAATTTCTTGCCTTCGATTAAAAGGCCTACAGGCACATCCATGATGGCGTTGTCGTGCAAAAATTTGATATTAGCGTATTTTTTATGTGGGTTTAGAGAGTTTATCCATACTACTTGACCATCATAGATAACTTCATAATTTGATGGAGAATTGTATATTTCTTCGGCTCTTTCATATTTCATAAAAACAACTCCTTTCCTTATAGATAGTATACATTAGCTTATATAAACATATACTTTTCTCATGGTGTCCGATATGTTGACATTTTAACCTGACTTTTGCAGCAAAAAAGGATAAAAAAAGCCCCTAAGCCCTTTAAAATAAAGGCTTTCGGGCTTTCTGTTTTTGTCAAAAAGTTGTAGTGGAAATGTCATTTTTTTACTTCTCCTAAAATTTTTTTAATCTCTCCTAATGTCATAATCTTTTTCCCAAAATCAATGCCTAATTCTTTACCTATATCTTCAAGAACATCATTATTAAAATCAAACAGATAATAATTTTCTTGTATGTAACTGCAGGATGCTTTTGCTAGACTCTCAAGTATAGCTGAAACAGAATATTTTCCTTTTAATCTATATTCAAGTATTCTCACAATTACAAGTGATATAAAGCATATCAGAAAATGAGCATCAATATGTTCCCTCAGTGATAAATAAACTGGTCTGCTTTCGATATCACTTTTAGTTATCTTAAAAGATTCTTCTATCTTCCAAAGTCCACGGTACATTTCAATAATTTTATCATCAGATTCTTTGTATTCACTAGTAACTATTGCATAATATCCATCAAATTTTTCTTCTTCTTTTAGCCTTTCCTCATCAAATGTTAAATGCTGATGAGCACTTTCTAATATTTCGCCGGTTTCTTCATCAAAAATGAGATTCTTTACATATTTGGAAGCACCGTATGATGTAGCTCTATTGTATTTTGCTGGATTTTTAATTAGGTCTTTTGCTTTCTCTATTGTAGCAGCTCGTTCATATTTTGCTTTTAAAGCATACTCTTCACTATAGAAAATAACCTGTTTTTCATCAACTACCTTTTTCATTTTTTTGCCTTTTAGTGGTGGTTACTAATATTTCTCTTGGATAAAGTCTGGATTTTATCTTGAAGCTATCTCCTCTGTGTGTATATCCGTTTTCGTCAAGGACATATTTCTTAAATTCCTTATCTGCACAACGAACAGAATAGCTGAATACATAACCATTACCAGCAGATAAAGTATACCAAATGTTATCGCCAGTGATGATACCTTTATCAGCAACTACAATAATTCTTCCCAAAGAATAATCATGTTGTATTTTCCTTAACATAGGCATAAGTGTAGTTTTATCTAGAGCATTGCCAGGAAAAAGTTTATATGTAATAGGTATACCATTGGTGTCCATAAATAATCCCATCTGC
>NZ_BBKT01000075.1 GCF_000747665.1 Thermoanaerobacterium saccharolyticum
TTTCATTCCATCAATGTCATTGCTAAATTCAATACGCTTACCGTATTCTATTCCTCTGAAATCGAAAGCTCTAGCGTGATGTATCTCTTTAGCAATGTCTACACCTACAATTAATGTCTTTTCTGTTATTTGCATTATTTTTGTATTTTGGTTATACTTCATATTAGGTACCTCCTTGTTATTTGAGAGTCGTGTTCATGAACAATCGACATCTTGTATTTTATCAGGAGGTACTTTTTATTTCAAATCTTATATTTCTTTATTACAGGAATGCTCCCTATATTATTATTGCACAACTCTTATTAATTAAATTTTGAAACCCATGTAAATTTATAAAAACCCCCTTTACTCAGAGATTCGGTGGGTATTTTTTAATCCACCGAATCTCTGTTTTGCAGATGTAGCAATTACCATAATATATAATACATTACCATAATACATAATATTCCCAAGATGTATTTTTTGCATACGGATAATTTAAGCGGTCATTCGTATGCGCACTGTAAAGCCTTTCAATAGTATCATTTTTAACAATCATCATTACATGAGAATTTGGAATTACAATAACACCACCTGCAGAAGCATTTTCCCATGTTGATAATTTCCAATATGATTTCTGATTTAACATATAATTTTTTAATCCAGGTACATATGTCCAAGCCCAATTGTTATTACCGTCATTAAATCTTTCCCATTTGCCTGGATCTATAGGTATACCGCCTGCATTTAGTGATTGCGAAACAAAATCTGCACAATCATTGTGGCATAAACTAGACTGATATGGCCATTTAGTATTGTTCCATTTACTCGTATTCTGTAAAGCAATACCATGCGGACAATAACTGCTTGCATTTGATGTCCAAGTAATTGCATAATCTCTAGCTTTAAGTCTGTCATATCCAACATATAAATTCTGACTTATTTCCACCTCAGTTTTAACAACATTCAGTGCGCTCACTATCTCTTTAGAACCCATATCTTCATATTCTTGCGGAACTTTTGGAATAAGCTCATTTGCAGATATAAAACCATTCATCTGCTCAACATACAACTTTATTGTTTTATCTTCAATAATATTTTCAACTAGACCGGCTTCAAATTTTAGTATAATATAAGAATCATACGCTTTTCCAATATACTCTTCTAATTCTAAATATTTATCATCTAACAACTTAACCATTTTCCTTATTTCGTTATTATTAAGACTACTTTTATTAGCATTAAATACCTTTTCGACTTTTAATTCATTAGCTAATTTTCTTTCATAATCTGCAATATTAATCTTTTTTAATATGCCTTTTATATACGGAAGTTCACCAACACTTTTTGCTTTAAGAACTTTATTTATAGATACTTGAGCTATGCAATCAACCTTAGCTTCTTTAATTGAAATTTTCTCTATTGTTACGTCTATTTTATTTATATTGTAATATAACGACCAATTCTTAGTTATCCATTCCTTAATGTAATTTTTAATCTCTTCGTGATACATACCACAATCCTCCTCACAGAATTTTTAATATTTTCTCGCAAAATTCTAAAAACAAGTTTTGCATTTTTCATTGGATTTTTTTGGATGAGAATATTTCATAATCCTTTTCCTCACCTCCATTTTCTGTATTTCCCCTTCTACATATATAAAAGCTAAATTTCTCTAAAAATATTCCACATCATAAAAATTATTTTTATCATTTTCAACTGTTATGCTTCATATTACGCTCCTAACCTCCCATACCTCACCTCTATTATAAAATTAAAAATTATAAAATTTATTAATTATTCTATTTCATTCAATCTAAAGTAATCCACTCTGATTTGCACTTTTCTCCTTTGACGTACCACCACAGTATATTGCCTGAAATATTACCACCGCTTGTAATACCTGAATCTTTTAACTTCAATGTCTCTCCCTTTTCTATAGAGTAAATGTATAAACCATCACCGTTTGTATTCCATGAAATAAATTTATCATTAAGTGAGCTATTCCAAACGCCTGTCATGCCCCAATTTACAATAGTTTTTTCTTCTTTTGTCTTTATATTGTATAATTTTAGAATAGAATCGCCTGAATTCCATACTACATATGGATATTTAATTGATGCACCGCTAACTCTTAATCCTTCATCTAATATTCTTTTCTCGTTATTTTTAAGATTTACAAGAACCAATTCCCCATTTCGCGCCAGTGCTTTCATATCGATTTTTCCAATATCATATACAATCCAATCTCCATCCAACCCTGGCTGTCCAAATTCTCCATCTTCAACATTTAATCTATCAATGATTTTATAAGTATTGTTTTCAATATCGTATAATTTGACAATTGCATTGACAGCTTCCTCATCTTTTTCAAAAGCTGTCCAGACAATTTTGCCGTTAGATGCAGATATCAGCGCTCCTAGCAAAGTAGGCGTTTTTACTTTTGCATTTACAACTTTTCCCTTATCAATTTCTATGCGACGATTGTCATCTATATTCTTGGCATACAAAGCCCAATCGCTTTTTGTCATATCGTTGCTGGATTCAACATACACGATCCAATTCCCCATGACTTTTGCATCATAGATATTTTTAGAAACTCCAGCATTAATTTTAAGCATTATTGAGCCATCACTTGAGGTGACAAAAATGCTGTTGTCTACTTCAGGATTGACCTGTAAAAACACTTTTCTGCCATCATCAAGCACAGCTATTGGATGTGCATTTTCAATTGACGAAACTTTTTTAGTTCCTAACTCATCAAGTATATTACCATTTGTTTTAGCAATACCTGCATTTTTATCATCTGAGTCTGTCTTTGTACTTTTAATATTACAACCACCGATTATTAAGATTATTATGATCAATAAACATAGTTTCAATTTATTCATAATATCCTCCTAGACAAAGTGACTTTTATCAATATAGATTATGGTATTCCTTAAGTAAACACTTAAGGAATACCATGAAATCACCAAACTATTCCTCTTTCTGATACTAATTTTACCCATTTGGGCAGTTCCAAAGAATGCTGGCCAAAAGTACCCACACGTCCATCATATGGATCAAAGTATACTCCATATTTACTATTGTCTGAATTTAAATTGTAGCCACTATATCCAATTCCTGTTACATAATGCCACCATGTTGATCCAGAATAACCTTCAAGATAACCATTTTCAGACGACATATGTGTATCTAATATAAATGGGTGTCCATCAAAAGATAAACACAAAATGAGCGATACTAACCTTTTCATTTAAATCCAATCCTCCCTCATATTTTAGGGGAATATTTCATAATCCTTTTCCTTACCTCCATTTTCTGTATTTCCCCTTCTACATATATAAAAGCTAAATTTTTTCAAAAATATTCCACATCATAAAAATTATTTTTATCATTTTCAACTGTTATGCTTCATATTACGCTCCTAACCTCCCATACCTCACCTCTATTATAAAATTAAAAATTATAAATTTTATTAATTATTCCTTAATTTTCTATTACAATCTTGTAACATAAAAAAAAAACATGGCAAATGCCACGATAAATTTAATAATCAGATTATCTTTCATTTTTAATATAATAAATGTCGGGTTTTTTATAATTTACATATACAGTTAAGGACTTTCCTTCTTTGTCAATACCCTTTATTATCCAGTAAACTGGACAAGGAGATTTTTCCATAAGTTTTGGATCATCAAAAAATTTATCTAGATCAACTTCTAAATTTTTAAGCTCTTCTGATTTTACTTTAGTAATTTCCGCTTTTTCTTTAGCCACTTTCAAAGCTTCATTATCAGATATTCCACCAACCACATCTCCTTGTTTTTTTAGATTTGAACATCCTGTGAGAGCCAAAATAAGTAGCATAGTCATTATCCACTTTTTTGATATCATAAATATCACCCTTTTTATGGAATAAATATATGTGCATATTTGAAAGTCCCATCAAATGCAATATACACATCTGTAGGAGTTTCACTCCATGTATCATGTACTATTACATATTCTTCTGTTATTTCTCCAAGTTCTGTTACGTATTCATATCCAACACATGCCATTGTATGATTTTCATAAGTTGGATGTCCTATTACCGATAATAATAATAAGGGTCTTGAATTATTTATTTCATTCCTTATATCATAATAGCTAGGAGGATTTAAATCATAACCATCAAAATTTGTATATCCTTTTGATTTTATATATTGAATAGTACCAGACATAATAAATAAAACATTTGTAGAACCATTACTATCTGTTCCCATATTCATTGCCAATTTTTCTATTACTTGATTAGTAGTTTCATTAATAACAAGGTTAGGATATCCATGAGCATCCCAATAATAAATCAAATTAGCTGCTGATGTAGGAGCACAGCCTTTATACCAAGCCAAATCTGGAACACCACTTATTTTCTTCGTAGTTATTGTTCCACTATTCATTGGATTAAAATCAAATAATTTGTTCCATGTTTTTACATTATTAACATCTAAGTTAATATCTGAGGAATTTATTGTACTTTGATTTATGTCTTTATAAATAATTTTTTTATAATTTCTAATATCAAATAATTCTTCCTCTTGATCATAATTGTTTCTATTTATAATAAATTTTATCATATATGTATTAGGGAAAAAATATACATAAGTCGTTTTTTTTAAGTGTTTCATTTCTTTGAAGATTTTGTTTTATCTTGGATAAGCCAATACTATATGGTGAACTAGCTCGGGAATATTCTAAAATAGGCGGCATATTTTTATTAGCGCTTACTATAGCCTAATAATGCAGTCTTGTCATATACATTAAAAAGATAAGCAATAACATTATTATTAAAATCGACTAATTCTGTTCCATCGTCTACTTCGCCATTAATCCAGTCTTTAAATTCAGCATTATGCTTTTCTCTAATAACATGATTTGCTACAATCTTTTTCGCATCATTTTTATTCACAATTGCAGAAACACTATTCAGTTTATTATCACCAACATTTGCAAAGCCAATAGTTGATGGAAAAACCAAAATAGTGCACATTATAATAGTAACTAAAATTCTTTTCATTCAGATCTCTCCTTATTTAAATTAATTATTTTCCTTTTCATTCAGATCTCTCCTTATTTAAATTAATTATTTTCCTTTTCCTCCAATTTAAATAAAATATCATGTAATTTATTTTAGAAATGTCATAATAATTTAGGAATGTTAACTGTAAGCAACTACTACTCCTGATATTTTTACAACAGATACCATTCAAATAATCCCCTAATTATACGAAAGTTCCATTTTGGATGATTCACATGGTACCAGCCATACATTTTTATAGCTGTAGCTTAAGCTTTAACTGCTGTTTTTATTAAAACTAATTTTCATTTTTTAGCTGTTTTTCACTTGCAGCAATATTATCAATAACCGCACCTTTCATGTTCATTATTTGCCCTTTTTTATCAAGAGTACTTTCGATTTTAGCAGCAATATTTTCGTCATCTGAATTAAATCCATTGCCAGTATCTTTTAAGTATTCTATAGATGGGACTGATAGCCTTACTATTTTCCAGCTTCCATCTTCTTTTGTGACAACAATAACACGATGGTTTGTACCATTATATAGCCATTTATCTTCTTTATCCACTTTGAAGTTAATTTCGGCATAAAAAACACGTGTATCATCCAAATTTAAGTTTTCTCCAGATGAAA
>NZ_BBKT01000074.1 GCF_000747665.1 Thermoanaerobacterium saccharolyticum
GGTAGTATTTGTCATAATACAGGGGCATCTACCAGGAACAAAGATTAAAAAAGGTTTAATGTTCGGTTTCTTATTCTGCATGATGTGGGGAATATACTTATTTGAGCCTTTACCTCATGTTTCAAGCACATCACTGACTGAACTTTTTGCTTATCCAATAGTGGATGGAATATCACTTGTATTTTTAGGATTGCTTGTTAGGAAAATTTGTTGCCATAGATTCCCGATTGGTAGGGAAAGTATACATTAATTTTAACATTGTACCGTTAATAGCAATACCTGTATGCTTCCTGGCACTAAGAGTATTTTTTTATAGTATAGTTCATATTTATTCCTCTTTTACTACCAATCCGTTAGGAACAATGATATGGGCAGTTGCATCAGGTATCTGGATAGGGGTTTTGTATTTATTTCTCGGACAAGGCATTAAGATAGAATCTCCCATAGTGAAATCACTATTTTTTGGCATTATAGTATTCGGAATTAACCTTTTTCTTTTCAATTTTTTCATTACTTTGGTGTTTGAATCAGATATTGCTGATATAATCATAAGAACTATGGCAGACATCATATCTGTAACGATAGGAGTCTATATTTATGAGAAAGTTCATTTCCTCATGATTTCGGCTCATAGTAAATAGCAGGTATTCAGAAAATGTAAATAGTTAACATCAATGTAAAATAGAAGGATTAAAATGCATTTTAGTAAAGGAGATAGGCGAAATGACTAAATTAAGTGATATGCCAAACATAGGCAAAGAATTGGAAAAGCAATTAAAAATGCAGGAGTGGAAACTCCTGGGCAGTTAATTGAGTTAGGAAGCAAGGAAGCATTTCTGCGGATTAGAACTATTGATAGCAGTGCTTGCATAAACAGGTTGTATGCTTTGGAAGGTGCTATACGGAATATAAGATGGCATTTCTTATCACAGGATATCAAGGATGAGTTAAAAGCATTTTATTTATCTTTAAAAGTCAAACAATAAAATGCCGGAAGTTTTTAAGATTTATTGATTACAAATGATGATATTGGATTAAGTAATTTTTCAATTCAATCTATTAGAAGGGATAGATAATTTTGCTTTTTAACAGTGAACAGGTTAACAGGGGCAGGAAAATCGTAAATACAGGTATAATTATTTTAATTTTTCTTTTACTTGCAGATATTGCTATAAGTTTAGTATCTAACGGTATTAAAGGATTAACGGGAAAAACATTTATTGGTGGAATAATTTTATTTAATATATTTTTGTACCATAAAGGCAACAGGATAGCATTTAAAATAACGATGTTTCTGCTGTCAGGAGTTTATATTTTTATCTTTGGTTTACTGCCTGTCTATTTGGTTTTGGGACTGCTGCGCATGCTAAATATTTTAGATGCTTATGGCGGTGCTTTATATTTAGTTGTCCCAGCCATAATTATTACAGCAGTAAGCATTTTGGTATTTAAAACAGAATTTTATAATGATGTTCTGGCTTTTAAAAACTACTACGATAAGATATATAAAACAAGAATTTAAAATAGGTAATGGAGAATAATGCCATGCCAAATATCAGGGAAAAAGCAATTCAAATTATATTATTTTTTTATTTTAGGAATCTTTTTTAGATTCCTGGCAAAATACGTTGATACTATACCTTCTAATGGTGCAGTTGGCAGTTTAATTAATATAATTAGCCATATAAGTTCCAGAATTGGAATATGGGTTTTTATTGCTACTGTATATACAAAATAAACTCCACTCCATGATAATAAAGTTCGCTCTATAAAAATAAAGTTCGTTCCAAAATCCCATAGCAGATGCAGGAGAAATCTTCATTTGCTGCGGGGTTCGCGTTTTAACAGGTGAAAGGGCTTGAAAGGATTAAGGAGTAAGGAATAAGACTAAAGGCATTGATTTTAAAAGGATTGAGAGTATAATATTAATTATATATTGATACCGAAATTGATAAAAAGAATAGAAGAAACACATGCGAAAATGCAACATTATACCTTTTCCCTTGCACTTTACACCTATTTAGAACCGACTTTATTTTAAAATTTGATACAAGAATTAAGGAAGAAATGTAATTAAATGGTATGAAAATATGAGATTTTAGAGCGGACTTTATTATATGGAAGAGATTGGGAGAATAGGGTTAAGACTAGAAGGGATAAGGATTTTTGGGGTGTTGGATTGGAGCGGAGTTTATTTTAAATATACATAGTTAGGGGTAAGGATTTTTAGGGATAAGGAATAAGGGGGAAGTTGTATAATAATAAAGTTTGCTCTGTGATAATAAAGTTAGTTCTGAAATAATGAAGTTATGCCATTGAAAGGTTATAAAGTGGTATAAAAATAGGATTAAAGATTAAGAATTACAAATGCAGAATGCTTGTTTCATAAGTAGCAAAACTTTATCAAAATAAAATTGAAGTTATAACGGGAATTTATTATCAGGATTCAGAGCATGGATATTAAAAATAGAAGGAGATATTTATAGTAAGATATTTAGATAAATAAAAATTAATGCTTAATGATAATAGGATATTATTTTTACTATTGCAAAATATAGAGAAATGATAAAATAGAAGTGCATAAATACATGTAAAAGGAGTCGTGAGAGTATGAAAATTCTTCAGTTGAAAATAACATTAAAAGACGTAAAGCCTCCTGTCTGGAGAAGGGTATTGGTTAGAGACGATATCACGTTTTATAAACTCCACAGGATAATCCAGCATGCGATGGGATGGTTTGAATCCCACCTTTATGAGTTTAGGCTGGGAGAAATGATTATTGGGGAAAAAGATGATGACTGGGACTTTTACGACAGATATGAAGTTAAAAGTGCAAAAAAAATAAAGTTAAGCAGCATGAACTTTGCACCAAAGGATAAATTCAGATATGTTTACGATTTTGGTGATAATTGGAGACATGACATTGTTGTTGAGAAGGTGCTTGACCCGGAAGAAGGCGTTAAATATCCAGTATGTATCGGTGGTAAAAGAAACTGTCCTCCTGAAGATGTAGGGGGACAGTGGGGATATGAAGATTTCCTTGAAGCAATCCAAGACCCGCAGCATCCAGAGCATGAATCCATGCTTGAATGGGTGGGGGGTTCTTTCGACCCTGAAGAATTCAGCATAGATGAAGTCAATGATATGTTGAAGATGATAAAGTAAAAGCATATATATTTTATCGGACTTTGTATGGAGGAGATAAGGTGATAAAAGAGGGGGAAAAATAATATGTCAGACAACATTAATAAAGTAGTTGTTATTTATAAATCAAAATATGGCAGCGCACAACGCTATGCACAGTGGATTGCAGATGAAGTCAAGGCGGATTTATTTGAAAGGTCTAAAATTACACTAAATGACATACTCAAATATGATACAATTGTTTATGGCGGTTCACTGTATGCTGCTGGTATTTTGGGTATCTCGCTCATAAAAAAGAACTTTGACAAATTAAAAGATAAAAAAGTGATAGTGTTTTCTGTAGGTGCGTCTCCTGCACATCCTGAAGCAATAAATGATATTAAAAATAATAATTTTACTGAAGAAATGAAGGGAAAAGTCTATTTTTTCCACCTGCGGGGTGGCTTCAATTATAATAAGTTAAATTCAATTGACAGGGTTTTAATGTATCTTCTAAAGAAAAAAATTGAGCATAAAAAACCTGATGAACTTACTGAAGATGAAAAAGGAATGCTTGCATGCTATAAACATCCTGTTGACTGGACGAATGAAAAATCAATAAAACCGATTGTTGAATTAATAAAAAGTAGTACAAAATGACAATTATATACAATAGAAATTGAAATTATAATAAAAAATTTGGTATAAGAGAAGGAAGTAAAAAATGATAAATGAAAAAATAAACAATTGTTGTTGCTCCGATTGAAAAGAGACATATCATAAAATAGAAAATGGCGATATATGCCCTGCATGTAAAACATCAGGAGTCAAAGTAAAAAATATTACAGTCAGGCATTTGGTAGTTGATGCCCTTGTAGAATCGGTCGGAGATATGGATTATTATATATGCATGAATGAAGAATGTAATATTGTTTATTACAATCCAGAAACAGGTGTTAAGTTTGATAAGCAGCAGGTGAAAGCGCCCATATGGTTTAAAAAAGACGCTAACCCTAAATATGCCTGCTACTGCAGCAAAGTTACAGAGGAGCAGGTTATAAATGCCGTAATAAAAAATGGTGCAAAAACAGTTAAAGATATTATAGAAATCACAGGGGCGACGAAAAACAGCCAATGTGAAAAGAATAACCCGTTAGGAAAGTGTTGCCACAAGATAATTCAGGAGGCTATAGATAAAGGGCTATCAATGAAATAAAATATAAACTTAAACTGGAGGTTGGTCATGGCATATATTGATATAATTGATTATGTAGTTGTACATGAATTGTGCCACTTAAGAATTATGAACCATTCAAAGGACTTCTGAAATCTCTTAAGCCCCTTAATCATTTTGGACAATCTACGAACTTTTATGTAGAATAAAAACAACAAGTTTAAGGGGAGTTCTAAGATGAAAGGTAAAGCTAATTCAGAGGAATTAAAGCAACAAATTTTAAAGGAAGCTGAAAAACAGGCAATATTTCAATAGTTGCAAGAAATCATGGTATTGCTCCAACAACAATAAGTGGATAGATGAAAGGCAAGAGTGCAGCAGGGTCAAGAGATCTGGAGTCAATCAATTTTAATTCACTAAACTATATAAAAGAAGTTGAGAAGTAGAATGATAAGCAAAAAGTATTGTGTTATACTTGAAAAATAGAATGAATTTATCGAAAATAGTGAAAGCATTGTATTAAGAAAAACTAAAATAAAATTGGAGCATAATTATGAAAATAAAGTTTTACAATTTAGGCGAGATAAGCGATGAACAGTTTAATTTTGCAGTTATATGTGCTGCTTATAAAGGCAAATGGATATTTGTAAGGCATAAGGACAGGAACACATGGGAAATACCTGGCGGGCACAGGGAAGAGAATGAAAATATTAATGTAACTGCTTCAAGGGAGTTGTTTGAGGAAACAGGTGCGGTAAATTACGAGATTGAGCCCGTATGTGACTACTCTGTTACCATAGGTGAAATAACTACATTCGGGAGATTGTTTTATTCAAAAGTAAACGAAATGGGTTATTTGCCAGATAGTGAGATATGCGAAGTAAGGCTTTTGAAAGTGATGCCAAATAATCTTACCTATGCAGAAATACAGCCACGACTTCAGTGGAAAGTATTACAACATTTGAGTAGCAAGACATTGAGGTTGCTTGAAAAAGACAAAACAAGGAATATAAATATCATTAACTTTATTAAAAACTACTCTGTACAAACATTTGATACAGTTGGGGATTCTGTACTTGTAAGAGGGAAAAGCGATGAAGATTGGGTTTACATCAGCAGCAAATCCAATGGAGAGTTCCTTCAACTGATTGAGGGATTGGATGGAGATGACAAATGCTTTGCAGTACTTGAGGACTGGATGCTCCCACATATTGTGAAAAATAGGGAAATAAAGTCACGACTGACCAGTATGAAACTAGTCTATGATTCTAATGTACCACTGCCGACCGTAAAATCACATATTGTTGACTTATCAATTGCAGATGCTCCATATATATTCGAGAACTCCAAGTATAAAGAGTATATAACAATTGAATATATTGAAGATAGGATAAAAAATGGCATTGGTCTTGGCATCTATGAAAATGAAAAGTTGGTGGCATGGGCGATTACACATGATGATGGAGCCATAGGTTTTTTGAATGTATTGGAAGATTACAGAAGGAAAGGATATGGCATGGATGTAACTGTTGCAATGATAAAGAGGCTTCTGGAACTTGGCGAACTGCCATTTGTACATATTGAAGAAGATAATGTAAAGTCTATGAACCTGGCATTAAAAGCAGGATTTAGAAAGGATAGACGGATACATTGGATTAAGTTGAAATAATATGTAAGGGGTAAATATATAATGAACTTTGAAATTAAGAAAATCAACAGAGATAATTTTAAAGACATCAATGTTTGTGATAGTAAATTTATGGTGTATGCCGGACTTGAGTTAGAAATCTTTAATGGCGACATTACTTATATTATCAAATGAATTGCCTTTCTCATATGAAAAGCATTATCCAAATGATGGTATAAACTATGAAGAGTATATTGACAACCATGATAAAACGGTATTTCTGGCATATATGGATGAGGAGGTTGCAGGTCAAATCATATTACGAAGGAATTGGAACAAGTATGCTTATATCGAGGATATCAGGGTTAAAAGCAAGTTTAGGAGAAAAAAGATTGGGCAAAAACTAATGAATGCAGCAATAGGTTGGGCTAAGGAAAATAATATGCTGGGTATTATGTTTGAGACCCAGAACAACAATGTAGAAACCTGTAAGTTTGGAGTATTTTTCACTTGACAAATGCAATTTATAATGCTATTAATTACAAGACACCACAAGAGATTTATGAAACTGCTCTTCTAATGGCATAAAAAATTAAACTTTTTGTGGCTACTCTATTGACACAAGTTCATATTTGTTAAATAATGAGTATTATAGATAAGTTTCTTGAGTAATTTATACGTTTAAGACATTTTTCTTAAAAAATATATTTAAAATTAAAAGTTAGGGTATGTATATTTTGAATTTAGGACATATGTCCTTTGTATTTGTATTTAAAATGTTCTATTATATATTAATGGAGTTAGATAATGATGACAATACATAATATCATTGATATTATTGAAAAGAACGCTGAAATTTTTAAAATTTTAAAAGACTGTCCATATGAAATATTAAAACAGTGGGAAATAAAGGATTATGCAAAGAGGACTGTAATATGCAATCAAGGTGAAGTGTATGATTATTTTTATATAATCGTAAGTGGCTCAGTAGATGTATATATAGTCGCAGAAAATGGTAAAAAGTATTCGCAGGCAGTTTATACACGAGGGTATTATATAGGAGAGTTAGAGATATTTGATAAAAAACCTTATATCTGTTCTGTTCAAGCTTTAAGCCCAGTAAAAATTCTACGCTTAAAACGAGAATATTTTTTGAAATGGATTGAGATAGATAAAAATATCAATAATTATGTAATGCACACATTGTGTAAACAATTTTATAATCTATCAAAAAAAAGCTGGTGAGGATACATTATATTCATTAAAGAATAGAGTATGTAATTATCTAATAAGCGTTGGATATAAAAATCCAAATTATAAGAAAAATATCATAGTCAATATAGAAAAGAAACAATTAAGCGAAAAATTTGCAGTTACCCAAAGAAGCATAAATCGCATATTGCAGTTTCTCAAAGAAAAGAATATCATAGATGTAAATAATACATGCATAATAATAAAAGATATGGATGAACTAATAAAAGAAGAAAAGAAAAGTAGGTTTGAATGATTAAGATGTAGCAAATTATACTGAGGGAGGGGAAGATAAATTATGGTATATGAAATTCAACCGCATATAAGGTTTGGTATAGATGAAAGCGCAGATTATGCAATACTTCCAGGTGATCCAAAGAGAGTAGAAAGGGTTAAGGAGTTCCTCGAAAATACTAAGGATGTGGCATATAACAGGGAATTTAAAACGGTTTCGGGTTTTTATAAAGGTGTGAAGATTCTTGTAACTTCCACAGGTATAGGAGGGCCATCGCTTGGTATAGCTGTTGAAGAGTTGAAAAATCTAGGAGTAAAAGCTATGATACGTATAGGAAGCTGCGGTGCACTTCAGCCTAATATTAAATTAGGAGATTTAGTTATGGCTTTAGGAGCTGTAAGAGATGAAGGAACCTCTGCCTCATATATTGAAAAAAGTTATCCTGCTGTACCTGATAATTATTTGCTGGAGAATATTATAGAAAGCGCAAAAAGCCTTGGAGCTACTTATCACTGTGGGATAATAAGAAGCCATGACAGTTTTTATACTGATAAGGAAGATGAAATAGATAGGTTTTGGTCGACTAAAGGTGTTTTAGCTGCTGATATGGAAAGCGCACCATTGTTTGTAATCGGCAGGCTTAGAGGGATTAAGACTGCATCGATACTTAATGTTGTCGTCGCTTATGAGGGTAATCTTAAAGAAGGCATCAACGAATATGTAGATGGAAAAGATGCGATGGTTTTAGGCGAAGAAAGAGAAATACTTACTGCCCTTGAAGCGATTGTGCGTTTAAACAGATAATATTGGGATTTAAAATATTAATCCCAATATTAAAAAAAGACCAGCTAGTAAAAGTCAATAGGTTTTAGAAAGAAATTTAAAATTTTTTATGTTGTAAAAAAGGGTATAGCAAATAAACTCAATTAAGAGCCGAACTTTGAAAACTTAATATGGTTAATAGCTATTTCCAAGTATAGTGCAAGACTTTAAGCAGCTTTATGAATGTTTTGATATTGTAGTTTGTGTTCATCAGGTGTCTTTAATACAAAAGGCTTATTATCTCTTAGAACAGCAAATACAATATCTGAAATCTTGTGTATAACAGCTCCAAGAGCTACTTTTTTAGGTTTTGATTCCTTCTTTTTCTGGTAATAATCATAAAGTACAGGATTTATTGCTATACCATTTCTTTTAACTCTTACAGAAGCTAAAGCAATAGCATAGAGAATATGCCTGGCTATTTTAGAATCTCTTTTGGACATTTTATTGTCAGTACCTTTAAAATGACCAGATTCATTAACAGAAGGATCTACACCAAAATATGCAAAAAGCTGCTTAGGCTTTCTAAATGCTGAAAAATCGCTTATTTCACACATAAGAGTAACAGCTGAGAGAAAACCAACACCAGGTATAGAAACACCAGGTATAGAATCGAGGTAATAAATTTGCTGTACAAATTTTTCAGACTTATTTTCATCCACAAAAGCCTTGATTTCAGATAATATCATGTTAATCTTTTTATCAAATTCTTCTATGAAAAAAATATACACTTTTAGTACGTCATAGACAGAAGGTAAATTATACCTGAAATTCAAAGCATTTTTAGCAGCTTTAAACAACTTATCATATTTAGCTTTAGCATAATTCAAGCCTTTTCTTGATGACGTTGAAATAAGCTTAACTATTTCATCAGTCTGAGCATTAATAACATCTTCTGGTGTTGGGAAATTTTTTAACAGAGAGATAGCTGTAATTCCAGTAATATCAGAGAAAACCTTGCAGGAACCAGGGAAAACAATATGCAATTGAGCTTTAAGTTTATTCACATAAGAAGTACGATTATCGACAAGACTATAGTACTCTCTGCATAAACATCTAAGATTTAAAATTAACTCAGCGGGCATGACAGAAACCTTAGTATCAGGCGAATAACCAGTAACAGCAATACGTTTTGCATCAAGTCTATCATTTTTCACTTTTCTTATACCAATATTTTTTGTTAGAATTAGTGATGAGAGGATTAATAACAAAAACCTCAAATCCTAATTCTTTTAGGTGGCAGAAGAGTGGGAAATGGTAGATTCCCGTAGACTCCAGAAATATCTTAGATTTCATGGAGAATTGCTCTTCTGCCTTTTTAATTGACAGAGCAGCATTTTTAAGGGAATCAGCATTATTATGGTCAACCTTAAAAGGCTTTTTAAACTCCCTTCCATCGGGTGTCAAGATGAAAAACCAGCTAAAATCAGCAGCGACATCAATACCAACACTAATATAATTAGGTAAAAAACTCATAAAATAACAACTCCTTTAAGTAAAAGAGAATAAGAGTATCCATTCTATTTAGTGAGCAAACAACCTAGCATGTGACGCGGGTATTCCGAAAAGCCGGTCCCAACCAGCCAAAACATTAATCCTCACTAAATGGAATAATTAGCTTTTTCACAGGTATAGACCATAATGATGATCTCCCAGGAGGAATTTCATCTATCATCTATTCAGAGAAGATTGTACACAAAGTTAAAGCATAAGTCTATACCGGCTTAAAGGATATCCCAAATTATTTATTTAAAAGCATCTTAAATGACTTTTAAGATATGACATATAAAGTCATTTAAGACAAGATATGCATAATATGGGAGTTTAGCATTAGGATAAATCCGAACATAGAAAGGATATGTTAAATTATTGTTCGGTGTATTAACTCCCGATTTGATATAAATCATGTAACTTTGTTACCAATATATTATACTAGGAGGAATTATAATGAGGGGAAAAAGCATTTGGTCAGTTAAATTTTCTACGGCATCATTAGTTCTTATCCCTGCTGCTGTAGGTATTAATTACATCGGCAAAATGTTTGCACAAGTTTTAAAATTACCGCTTTGGCTTGACTCAATAGGCACAATGTTGGCGAGTATGTTGGCAGGCCCAATAATTGGATCAATTTGCGGAGCTATCAATAATGTAATATATGGTCTTACAGCTGATCCAATATCTTTTATTTATGCTCTAACTAGTATAGCAATAGGTCTTGTAATTGGTATTATGGCAAAGAAAGGTATGTTTAAAAATTTTGGGAAAGTTATAGTAGCAGGTTTGATAGTTGCTCTCGTATCTGCGATCGTTTCAACTCCGATAAATATAGGTTTCTGGGGCGGACAGACAGGGAATGTTTGGGGGGATACATTATTTGCATTTTTGTCTGCTAAAAAATTCCCAGTATGGATTTCATCATTTTTAGATGAGTTCGTAGTCGATCTTCCTGACAAACTAGCTACTTTAATTATTAGCTATGGAATATTTAAAGGGCTTCCACAAAAACTTACAGTGCTATATAGCAATGATGACGAAATAGAAACGC
Source organism: Thermoanaerobacterium saccharolyticum (assembly GCF_000747665.1). GTDB lineage: Bacteria > Bacillota > Thermoanaerobacteria > Thermoanaerobacterales > Thermoanaerobacteraceae > Thermoanaerobacterium > Thermoanaerobacterium saccharolyticum. The sequence continues at coordinate 10,778 of NZ_BBKT01000074.1, forward strand.
TTTAATTAAGATGAATTTACAAAGTCATTTATAAATACCTAAAAATAGGGCACATTATTTCTTTAAGTCTTATTTATGGGGAATGATGTGCCCTTATGATAATGGATATTATTAGCTGATCAAAAAAGAGACCAGCTAGTAAAAGTCAATAGGTTTTAGAAAGAAATTTAAAATTTTTTATGTTGTAAAAAAGGGTATAGCAAACAAACTCAATTAAGAGCCGAACTTTGAAAATTTAATATGGTTAATAGCTATTTCCAAGTATAGTGCAAGACTTTAAGCAGCTTTATGAATGTTTTGATATTGTAGTTTGTGTTCATCAGGTGTCTTTAATACAAAAGGCTTATTATCTCTTAGAACAGCAAATACAATATCTGAAATTTTGTGCATAATTGCTCCAAGAGCTACTTTTTTAGGTTTTGATTCCTTCTTTTTCTGGTAATAATCATAAAGTACAGGATTT
>NZ_BBKT01000073.1 GCF_000747665.1 Thermoanaerobacterium saccharolyticum
TTTTTAGAAGTCATTTATTGTATAATAGATATTAATTTAAAGAACTTAAGACAGTATATAAAAAAAAAAGAAAAGTGGGGAAAATTTATATGGAAATTTTTCAAACTCAAGGTGAAAAGGCTAAAAAAAAAAAATCAGAAAAAAATGCTTAAAGATGAAAACAGAGAGAACTAACAGGATAAAAAACATTMCAGAGGTTTCATAAAGTATGATTGAAAGTGGCAGAAGCACTATGAGCAAAGAAACAGCTTCTGCCATTGCGGAGAAATTTAATAAAAGAGCCAAAGAGATTGGCATAAATCTAAACATAGATGGTGAATACCTTTTAATGACGCCTGCTGAAGAAGCCGAATATTATTGTATCCAAAAATTAAAAGAGATTAACAATGAAGATGATTTAAGCAAAATAAATGAATTGCTTGAAATTGCAGAAAAATATGGGAGAAAACGAGTAAATGCACTTATTGACATTAAAATTGGCGACATAATGTATAATGCAAATAAATATATAGATGCAATACTAAACTACAACAAAGCTCTTGAAATATTGATGATGTATGGATTCAAGGAACAAATACCATACGTTTATAACATGTTAGGCGTTTGCAAGATGAATATAACCGATTATGCAGAAGCAATATTTTACTTTGATAAAGCCATGAGTTTTGCTGATGAAATAAACGATAAAAGTATAAGAAATAAAGCAATTTATAACACTTCATTATGTTATAAACACATTGGCAAATATGATGTCGCAATAGAATATGTTGAGAAATTTCTTAAAGATTGTAATAAATCCCATGAACTTATTAACTATATTTATGCAAGTTCTATAAAAGCTAATTGCTTTAGGGCGATGGGGTTTCTTGAAAAATCTTTAGACGTATATAAAAATTTACTAAACGATGTTAATGATGAAAATTCAATAGCAGGATTTATTTACAGCAATATTGGCGAAATTTATGCCGATCTAAATGATTGTGAAAAGTCTTTAGAGTATTTTGATAAAGCAGAGAAAGTAAGGCGCAGCAAAGATAAAAAATCATTGTCCCATACACTTATTGAAAAAGCCAATGTGTTATTTAAAATGGGGTACACCAAAGAATCTATAAGTCTCATGGAAGAAAGCATTTCCATAGCTAATAAAAACAATGACATAGAATACATCATAATGGGAAATTACAGATTGGCTGATATTTATAAGCAATTAAACGATAGAGAAAAAGCGATACACACATACAACAAAATATTGGAAGTTGCCAAAAATGTAGGCAGCATAAAAGAATTGCTAAAAGTCCATATAAAGCTATCAAAATTGTATTTAGAAGATGATAATGTAGACAAGTGTAGAAATCATTTGAGTGAGGCTGATAAAATTGCAGGATCAATGAGACTGTATTCGAATATTTTTATAAAGCCTCGTTGACTTTATGGTATCATAAGAAAAGAGGTAATATCATTGTTAAATTCAAAGATAAAAATAAATAAGCAATTTGTCTTTGTTTGGTTTGCTGAATTAATATCTATTCTCGGAAGTGGTTTAACAGACTTTGGGCTAAGTGTATGGATATATGAGAAAACAGGCAAAGCTACGCCATTGGCTATCTCTATTCTTTTTTCAGTATTGCCTGCAATATTTCTTTCGCAGATTGCAGGTTTTGTTGCTGATAAGTTTAATACAAAAAAAGTAGTTATATTCTTTAATACAGGAGCTGCTATTGTGTCTTTCGCTTTTATTTTCCTTTTAAGAAATAACTATTTTAACTTATTTATTACTTACATAATTATTTTATTGATTGCAGCATTTAATCTGTTTGAGAGTGCTGCTGTGCAATCATCAATCGTCTACATTGTAGACAAAGAAAATCTGAAAACAGCAAATGGTATGAATCAAGTAAGTGATTCATTAAATAACTTATTGACACCTGTAATTGCAGGCATTCTATATACATTTATAGGATTACAAGGAATCATTATAATTGATCTGGTGACATATGTCATCTCCATGGCTATTTGGATGTTCTTCCCTGCAAGAATATTTAATAAGGAATTTGAAAATGAAAAGATGAGAGAAAACAGATGGAGCTGGAATCAATTTATTAATAATTTGAATGATGGTTTTAAGTTTATTTTTGCAAGAAAAGGGCTTACATTATTGGTATTTCTCTTTGCAATTGCTAATTTCCTGAATAATCTTGCTGTTGTACTCATTACTCCTTTAATGCTTTCAATTGGAAACAGCACTCAGTTAGGTATTGTTCAGACATTTGGCGGAATTGGCATGTTTATTGGTAGTTTTATTGCCACATTACATAAAAGCGATACTTCCTACACAAAAACGATAAAGAGTTGTATTCTTAGTGCGTCAGTTTTCTTACTTTTAATAGGAATTAGGGCATCGTTTATTACCGTATCGCTTTGCAGAATGCTATTTTTGCTATTTATTCCGATTTCAAATGTGGCTGCTGGGACACTTTGGCAGTTAAAAACGCCTAAGGAACTGCAAGGACGTGTTTATACAGCAAGATCCATGATTATTCGTTGCATTATGCCTGTGGCATATCTTATTGTAGGTCCTATTACAGATGTTGGATTCAAAAACATTCTTACCGTGAACAACAGATTCATTGATTTTATTAAGAATCTATTAGGTGTAAGTGCGCTGAATTATCGATTGGTATTTATTCTATCCGGAATCACATTGTTTATTGTTACATACTCATTTTTTAAAAATAAATCTCTATCGGATATAGACAAATTGCCAGATTATGCAAAATAAATCATCTTGTTGAATTAAATTTGATGATATAAAACTAATGATAGACCTTTTGGATAAAATACTATAAAAGATTGTTATGAAGCTTGCCAATGATTTCTTAATTACATGCTAATGCAGAATTCAAAGAGTTGTGCGAAATAAAATATAACAGTAGTAAACGTATCAAAACAGTCCGACATGTTGAGATGATTTCCTCATGTCAAACCTCTTTTACGAAAGATACTTCAAATAAATTAGACATAATACCAAGAATTGTTCGTTAAGAAATTCAAATAGCTGAAAAATAGATGATGAAGTAAAAGAAATAATTAAAAATACACCTATAGCAGATAGCAAAACAGACTTACTTGAACAGTAAGGATAAGCGACAATACAAAACAAAAGATCACAGAAAAAATATTGTAAACAGTCTGATAATAATATGATCCAATTTAAACTCGCAATCAAAAAGGGTATATGTTCTATGGCATATACCCTCAATTATGTTATTTTACTGGTGTACCCGAACAGATTCAAATATAGCCCTAGGGGCAACTCGCCTGACAAGCTCATTGGCATAATATTTGGCACGGCATTCTTTTAGCTCCCATCTTCAATAAATCTTTTTAATTCTGTTTCAGATATGCGCCACAAATCACCTACTTTAACAGCTTTTAACTTCCCTTCGCGTATCCACTTGTAAACGGTATTTATTTTTACTTTGAATTTTTCCGCTATCTCCTGCGGCGTGTAGTAGTTATCCATAATATCACCTCTGTAATAGTATATTAGCATAAATAATAGCAGGTATCAATAGAAATTTAAAAAAATTTTCAAAAAAATATATTGACTTCATAAATAAATCGTATTATATTAAAAAATAATAAATAATATTAAATAGCATTATATAATATCAAATAAAATTACAGTATTGGAGGTAATAGAAATGAAAAATAAAATTTATAGATGATATAAATTCATTAATAAAATATTGAATTTATAATGAAGCTATAAAACAATTTGGATACTTAAAAGATTAAAAATGCTATAGAGAAAAATTACAGATAAATTTTTAAGGAGGTTTTGTATATGAGGCAACGCGGAAGTATTAGAGAAATGGGTGAAGGAAGGTTCAGAATAGCAATATATCTAGGTGTTGATGCTAATGGAAAACGCAAATATTATTACGAAACAATACATTGCAGCAACAAGAAAGAGGCACAAAAATATTTGACACAAAAATTGAACGAGATAGACAATGGAACTTTTATCAAACCTGCAAATATGACATCAAGAGAATACCTTGACGAATGGGAAGAAAACACTTTAAAAGCACGTGTAAGACCAAAAACATATAAAAGCTATAAACAGCTTATAGAACTCTATATTAAGCCTTATTTAGGAAATTTTAAAATTAAAGATATAAACCCTTTACTAATACAAAATATGTACGCAGCTATGATAACCAAAGGTCTTTCACCAAGAACTGTCAGATATACACATACAGTTTTAAAAAATGCATTAAATCAGGCTATTAAATGGCAGATAATAAAAACTAATCCATGTGACAATGTTGATCTGCCAAAACAAGCACGGAAAGAAATGAAAGTGTTAACACCAGAGCAAGCTAAAAAATTTTTAGAAGCTTGTACTTATAATAGATGGGGTGTATTGTTTGAACTACTTTTAACATCAGGTATGAGACCAGAAGAAGCACTTGGTCTTAAATGGGAAGACGTAGATTTCAAAAATAATCGTATCCACGTCAAAAGAGTCTTAACAAGGACAAAAAAAGGATGGAATCTTGAAGAACCAAAAACATCAAAAAGTAGAAGAACCATACCTCTTCCAAAAGAAGTAATAAAAAGCCTCAAAGAACATAAGAAAAATCAGGCTGAAGAAAAACTTAAAGCAAAAGAAACTTTAAATTACGACAAAGACAAAGAAAAATTTAAACCAGAAGAATTGAAAGAAAAATTAAATGATCCAAAAATATATGTAGATTATGGATTTGTATTTGCAGCACAGAACGGTAGTCCACTAGAAGAAAGAAATGTATCCCGATATTTTAAAGATCTTCTCAAAAAAGAAAATTTACCGGATATAAGATTATATGATTTAAGGCATACATGTGCTACTCTCTTATTAGCAGCAGGTGAAAATCCAAAAGTAGTCAGTGAAAGATTAGGACATGCTAGCATTACATTAACGCTTGACACTTATTCTCATGTACTACCAGACATGCAGAAACAAGCAACAGATAAGCTTGAAAAAATGTTGTTTTAATTTCGCATACATTTCGCATACAAAAAGGGTATCGATAAAATCTCGATACCCTGAAATCTTCTGAAATCCAGAGCTGGCAAAGGGACTTGAACCCTTGACCTGTTGATTACGAATCAACTGCTCTACCGACTGAGCTATGCCAGCATCACACTTATATAATATATCATGAAATTTGATTTTTATCAAGTATCTAAGATAAACATATTCTTTTTTTCCTTCACTATTTATATGTTCATAAATTCTTTTATCAAATTCAACAGTACCCATAATTGTCTTTATGTTTGTGTGCTTTTTACCTCCCTAGTTTTGCAGCAAATTTTAAGATAGCATAATCCGAAACCATTTATTTTACTGATGATTTCGGGTAAATTTATTTTAAAATTTTGTCATATTTTGGTTGCGGATTATTATGGATTATGGTATAATATAACCATATTGAATTTTATTGGGGGAGTTTAAGGTGTATTTAAAGAAAAGTAAACGCAGTTCCGGAAGAATTTATCTCTCTATTGCAGATGGCTATCGTGATAAACAGAGAGGGCATACAAGGACTGTTACTATTAAATCTCTTGGTTACCTTGATGAACTTCAAAAACAATATGACGATCCTATTGCTTTTTTCGAACAAAAGGTTAAAGAATTAAACGAACAAAAAGCTATGAAAAAGGTTCCGATTACTCTTAGTTTTTCTCCTGATGAAAAACTTTCGGTTAATACAGATAACCGTAAAAACTTTGGCTATGCTGCGTTTAGTAAAGTTTATCATGAGCT
>NZ_BBKT01000072.1 GCF_000747665.1 Thermoanaerobacterium saccharolyticum
CCGCTTTAAAGCTTTAGATTTTGAAAGGGCATACGTTAGAAACATTGATTCTGTAAGTAATTTAAATACTTTTGGCCATATTACTTTATTGACACTTGCTATTGTTGCATATAAATCAGGTAATATCGATAAAATTAAATCTCTTGATGGTTTAAAGCGTTTAGCTTAATTTTTATATGTTTTAGTTCTCAATTTTTGCCATCAATTATCTACAGGATTTTTATGCCCTTTTTCAGCTCTTTTTTTTCTTTTATTTAGTTTTAAATGTTCAAGTATATTTTTTAGCCTTTATCATTTACATTACCTACCTATTCTGGTTTTTATTTTTGATCGATTTTTTAATTATGCTCATATCTAATACTATATGGAATTTATGAGAAATATAAATAATTCCTCATAAATTCCAATTATTTTTAATTACTCTCCACTATTTTTATCTTTTCTTAATTCATTAGCAGCGGCTTTTAACGCCTGCTCAGCGGTCGCACTATTATTAGATAAGACTTTGTACAAAACTTGATTAGTAACAAGATCATCAGCTTTAACACTTAACGGTGTGCTTCTTAATGATTGTATGTTTCCTTTTGTAGAGTCATATAAAATCTTGAATATGTCCTTGCCATTTATAAAGTATTCTGTATATTTGTTATCCCCTGGATCACTTGCCAACTGTGGCCATACATCCCAACGAGGAGGATCAAACCCTAATGTATTCCATATTTCTAAGTTAGCCTCTTTCGTTTCTTTGGCAAATGCCAAAAATTTTTTAGCTAAATCTATATGTTTACCAGCTAATGGAACGACGGTGCCCGTTCCACCTTGACCTACTGTAGGATATTTATTCCCATCTTTCCACACAGGTACCGGCTCGACAATTAATTTTCCCTTTAAATCATTCATGTAGCTAACAAACCTACTCATATACCAGAATGGCATAATTACACATGCTACATTTTCTTTGTCTAGCCATCCATATGCTTGAGAATTGTCAGGATTACCACCAGGCGGTATTGCGCCTATTTGATATTTATAAATTATATCATGCAAAAATTGTAGTGCTTTGATATTCACTTCACTGTCTAAAATCACATTCCCATCTTGATCAAAATAATCAGAACCTTGTTGACCGATTAATGTATTAAATTGAAACGCTGTACTTTGAGAAACTGCTAACATAGGTTTCCCTGTTTTCTCCTTGACAATTTTACCAGCAGCCACAAAATCATCCCAAGTTTTTATTGTATCGGGATTGATACCAGCTTTATCTAAAATATTTTTATCATAAAAAGCCACTACCGCTCCCCCATGTGTTGGTAAGCCATACAACTTTCCGTCTTTACTGTATAATTGTAATCTCGATTGAATATAATTATCTTTATCTTGTGCTATCAGATCACTTAAATCAGCCAATTGAGGTGTACCTTTTAAAAATTGAGGAAACTTTCCTAGTTCTACATCAGCAATATCTGGTACTCCAACACCTGATTGTAGAGCAATTGCCAACTTCTGGTGCATATCTTGGTACGGATATGTTACAACTTTCAAATTAATTTTTTGATTAGGATATGTCTCGTTCCACCTTTTTGCCGCAGCATTATAAAAATCTGCATGTAAACCATTAAAAACCCAAAAAGTCAAATCTGTAGTAGAACTAGTATTTGTACTATTATTCACCTTGTCATTTCCTTGATTAGTTGCCGATGACGTACTCTTTTGGCCACAACCAGCTAATAAAGTTGTTGCAATCAGAACAACAATAAGTAAAAGGCTTAAAAATTTTTTCATCGTAACATTAACCTCCTAAAAAATTAATTTTTTTATATTAGATCTCTTCTTTTGTTTTTATTAAGCTTTTTCACTTTACACCCCCTTCCCCAAAGCAAATTTATGAACTTGATAAATTTGTTTTATTTTTAATAATTCTTATTCTACCTCTAACCCTATAACTGACATCTTAGGCATTGTTATGACTATCTTATTTTCAGCAATTTTAATTTCGTCAAATTCTTTAGGTACAACTTTATTAGGATTGTCAAAAGTATTGTGTGAATTCATTTCATCAGCAGTTAAAATTGTTCCCGTTACTTTATTACTTACATTTGCCCCTCTAAACTCACATTCCACTGTTATTGATTCTTTAGGACTTAGATTGCACAGAGAAATATGAATTTTCCCACTATCATCAGTAGAAACAGTTGCTGTCACTTGAGGTATGCTTTCTTCTGCATCTATCATATATTCAGGTGTATCAATATTAAAATCTAATAATTCTGCATCTTGATGAACCTTATACATGTCAAATACATGATATGTCGGCGTAAGTACCATCTGAGGCCCATCTGTAAGAATAACGGCTTGTAAAACATTTACTGTCTGTGCTATATTAGCCATTTTGACTCTATCGCAATGCTTATTAAATATGTTAAAGTGAATGCCTGCAACTAAAGCATCTCTCATTGTATTTTGTTGATACAAGAACCCAGGGTTTGTACCAGGCTCTACATCGTACCATGTGCCCCATTCATCTACAACTAACGCAACGCTTTTTTCAGAATCATATTTATCCATTATCGTAGAGTGTTTTGTTATTAATTCATCCATGTACAACGCTTTCTTCATGGTAATAAACCATTCTTCTTCGTCAAAATTAGTAGCTGATCCTTTTCTTTCCCATGTGCCTGGTACTGTATAGTAATGCAAGCTAAGACCATCCATAAACTTTCCAGCTTCTCTCATCAACACTTCTGTCCAATTATAATCGTTTGTATTGGGTCCACAAGCAATCTTAAATATCTTATTGCCGCCAAAATTCCTTACATATGTGGAATATCTTCTATATACATCAGCATAATATTCTGGGCGCATATTACCACCGCAGCCCCAGCTTTCATTACCAACACCGAAGTATTTAAGCCTCCACGGTTCTTTTCTGCCATTTGAAGCTCTCAAATTTGCCATTGGCGACTCTACATCAAATGTCATGTATTCTATCCATTCTCTCATCTCTTGGACTGTACCACTGCCTACATTACCGCAAATATATGGCTCTGCATTCAAAAGATCACATAGTTCAAAGAATTCATGAGTACCAAAGTGATTGTTTTCGATTACACCACCCCAATGCACATTGATCATCTTAGGTCTTGACTCGTAAGGTCCTATGCCATCTTTCCAGTGGTATTCATCTGCAAAACATCCACCAGGCCATCTCAATACAGGTATCTTAATTTTCCTTAATGCCTCAACAATATCTTTTCTAATACCGTCTATATTGGGTATTTCAGAATCTTTCCCAACCCAAAAACCTCCATATATGCATCTTCCTAAATGTTCTGCAAAGTGTCCGTAGATGTTCTTGCTTATTTTACCCTTTTTACAATCTGCATTGATAACGATTTTTGCTAACATAGATATACTCCTTTAATATAAAAGTTTACTTTCCAGCGAGTAAATACAATACTTATCTATACATTTAACATTATTATTTTTATTTATCCGTACATCTTATATTAATATATTCTACATGTTTTTTAAAATTCCTCCTTATCTTTTAAAATTTTTTTAAAAAATTTTTATGCTTGACATTCTTTCCTTAGATTATCAATCATTGTAAGGCAATTTCTCTTACGTGCTTATAAATTGTATATAGATTTATTATTGTACGTACATCTTATATAAATATATTCGACGTCATTTTTAAAATTCCTTCTTTGATTTAAAAAATTTTTTAAAGAATTTTTATGACGACTTCAAACTCTCTCTGAATAAGCTGTAACCACACATAAAAAAAATGCCCTCACATTTGTGAAGGCTTTAAAACAGGCAGAAATTTAATTTCACTCACTAAATCCATTGTTTCTCGCTAATTCTTTAAACCAATATCCACTTTTCTTGATAGTCCTCTTTTGTGTTGATATGTCGACTGATACGAGCCCATAGCGATTTTTATAGGCATTTAGGAATGACCAGTTGTCCATGAAAGACCAAAGGTGATAGCCTTTTACATTGCATCCTTCTTCTATCGCCTTATGAAGCCATTTTAAATGACCTTTGATAAAGTCTATTCTGTAATCATCTTGGATTATACCCTCTTTTATGAAGCGTTCTTCTCCTTCCACGCCCATGCCGTTTTCTGAAATATACGATTCAATGTTTCCATAGTTATCCCTTACATTTATCAAGATGTCATATATTCCTTTTTCGTATATCTCCCAACCTCTGTATGGATTCATCCTTCTTCCTGGCATTACATACTCATCAAAAAACCAATCAGGTGTAAATACTCCATAAGGATTTGGCATGTTTTCCTTTGCTTTAACCCTTCTTGGCTGATAGTAATTTACTCCAAGATAGTCAACCGTATTATTCTTTATGAGTTCAAGATCATCCTCAGTATACACCGGCAAATGATTGTAACTCTTTAAAAGTTCTACAAGTTTCTCAGGATATTCTCCTTTGACACATGGATCTAAAAAGCTTCTGTTGAAGAGAAGATCAGCTATCTCTGCCGCTTTTAAATCTGCAGGATGGTTGCTTCTAGGATATGAAGGAGTAAGATTCAGCACAATACCTATTTTGCTATCTTTAATCTCTAACTTTTTAAACTCGTTAATTGCCATTGCACTCGCTAATACTGTATTGAAACATACCTGTATAGCTTTCTTAAAATCCACAATGTCCGGATAATGAAAATTATAAAGGTATCCTCCTTCTGCTGGAACTATCGGTTCATTAAAGGTAATCCACCTTTTCACTCTGTCTCCGAAAAGCTCAAAACATGTCTTAGCATAGTTTTTATAATTCTCCAAGACTTGACGGCTTTCAAATCCTCCTATATGCTGCATTTCAATTGGCATATCGAAGTGAAACAAAGTGGCTATGGGCATAATGCCATTTTCTAAAAGCTCATTTATGACATCATTGTAGAAGTCTACTGCCTTTTTGTTTACTTCGCCTACACCGCCAGGTATCAATCTTGACCATGATATAGAAAATCTAAATGAATTGTGACCTATTTCTTTCATCAATTTTATGTCATCTTTATACCGGTGGTAAAAATCAGACGTCACATCAGGTCCTACACCGTTAAAAAAGCGGTTTGGCACCTGTTTATACCAGTAGTCCCATACATTCATGCCTTTCCCGTCTTCACTTGCAGCACCTTCTATCTGTGTTGCAGATGTGGCAGATCCCCACCAAAAACCTTCTGGAAATTTATACTCTTTTGCCATTTTTCCTTCCTCCTCTTGTTTTGTTAGTCACATAATTTGCGATAAATTTTTCCCCACCTAGTGATATTAAAAAATAACCTATGGAAAATATTATCACTAATGGTCCAAAGAATTCTTCTAATACTACGCATATTGTCAATGCATGTGTTGCATATACTATCAAATCGTAATAGCTTAATTCTTTTTGCTTTTTGAGAAGTGCCACAACATAAAAGACAAGTGATAGTACAAGTGACGATGCTATCAAGCCAATATACAGAAATAGTAGTGAAGATACAATATTTTTAATTGACAGTTGTGAATAGCTATTTAAAAACACTGAAAAATTGCCTGTAAATAGTGATATTATAAGTTTAATAAGTGTTAAATAGACAACGCCAAAAATCGTCAAGATAAGGTCAAACCTGAGAAGTTTGATTATAGATTCGCCTTTTAGTCTTTTGTAATTTTGAGGCATAAACAAGCTTATTTTTAGCTCTTCCAAAACACTCATAAATTTTATCTCCTTAACACCTTTTAAAATGTTTAAAGCAATTAGACGATTACGGACTGTAACCGCCTAATTGCAATTATATCAGCCTTTTTGGCTTTCAACAGCCATTGCTTGCTCTTGCTCAAGGTACTGTCTATCTACGACTCTTAAGAATGGCAAGTATATGAAGAACGAAATCACTAATTCAATTATCTGCCATACAGCACCGCTAAAGCCTGATACTAAAAGTCCTCCGATAATAGGTGGCGTAGTCCATGGTATTACAACACCTGTTGGGTGCCCAACAAGACCTATTGACATGACGATGTAAGTCAAAGTAGCCAAAATCATCGGTGTCAATATGAATGGTATTACCATTATTGGGTTTAAAACAATTGGAAGTCCGAATATTACAGGTTCATTGATATTGAATAAACCAGGAACTATAGCAAGTTTTCCAACAGTCTTAACCTGTCTTGATTTTGAGAAGAAAAGCATAGCAAGTACAAGTCCTAATGTGCTGCCTGAGCCACCTACCAGCATGTACATGTCATGGAACTGCTGTGTTATGATGTGTGGAACTGGATGACCAGCTTGGAATGCCTGCAAGTTCTCTGCTGCAAGTGCCAGCCATATTGGTCCCATAACAGATCCAACTACGTTTGCACCGTGTATACCAAATGACCAGAAAAGTCCTTCGAAGAAGTTAGCAATCAATGTAGCAGGCAGTGTATCTCCAAGTCTTGTCAAAGGTATCTGCAATACTGTGTAGATAAATTGATGTATTGTACCGTAAGATGTCATAGCAAACAGCATTCTTATAACATCGATG
>NZ_BBKT01000071.1 GCF_000747665.1 Thermoanaerobacterium saccharolyticum
ATATTTTAATGTGACAATTTCAGAAGAAAAATTAGCAGAGATAAAAGAAGAAATAAAACTATCAGCAGCTGATGTAAACAAAAAACAGAAAAAAGCAAAGACATATCACATACAAAGAGGCGGTATGCCGTTTGAAGGTTGTGCAATGACAAACAGTCGAAAAGCAATAAGGGAAATACTCAGATACAAATGCTTAAGTGAACTAAAAGTCATATAAAAGGTGCAATATAAAAAGAAGAATAGAGCAAAAACAATTGCACGAAAATTCACAATATGTTAAACATTATGCGGATAACATTTGAAGAAAAAAATTTGCCAACAACTACTTGACACAAACGTATTTAAAATACTCTCTTTTTTTAATATATATTTTGTGTTAGAATATAAATAGCATACAACATGTTGTGAGAGGTGTAAAAGTTGAGTTATGAAATTCAAGAATTAGCAGAAAACAAATTGATAATCTTGTACATTTTAAATAGAATAGATATGCCTATTACAGGCGAGCAGATAAACAGAATAATTTCTGACAACAACCTTATGAACTACTTTTATCTTCAGCAATACCTAAATGAATTAGAAGAAAGCAATTTTATAGATCTTAAAGAAAGCAAATATGTATTAACTGAATTCGGTTTAAATGCATTAAAGCTATTTTTTAAGCACATCCAGGAGGGCACAAGGAAGAAAATAGATGAATACATAGTCATAAACAAGGAAAAATTCAAGCAAGAATCACAATATATAGCCACGTACTATAAAAAATCTGACAGAGAATACATTGCAAATTTGAAAGTTGTAGAAAACGACATAGTTCTTATAGAAATAAATTTAAATTTAGTAAATGCTCAACAAGCGAAGATCGTATGTGCCAACTGGAAGCAAAAGTCAAATGATGTATACAATTATATTGTAAAAGCCCTTACGCCTCAATAATGAGACCATCGGGCTCTTTCCCAACTTCTATTTTTCTTTCAATTTTAAAATTCTCTAAATCCACTAAAATTAGCCTATTTTCACCAGAAACTGTTATTAATGCGTAGTTTTTAAATACCCTTACATAAACCGGCATATAACCGCAAAAAAGTTCTGTACGTTTTTTTGTGCGTAAATCAATTTTCATCAATGTGTTAGAGCACGAATTTACAACAAGTATAGAGTTTTTAAAAAATGCTACAGATATTGGCAATTTCCCACACCTAATATCATCGGCGAATGTATCATTAATTATGTCATATACAGTTATAGAGCCATCAAGTCCCGTCTCCAAATATGAGTTTGTCACAAATAAAAATTTTTCATCGTCTGATAAACACATTCCGTACGGTTTTGATTTAACAGACAATGTTTTTTCTACGTGCAAATCATTTGGATTTATCAATGAAATTGAATCAGAATACGTATTTGATACAAAAATTTTATTATGCTTCTGGCTGTACACTATAGATTGTGGCTGAAACCCCACATTAACTTGCTCTATTATCTTACTTGTCATTATGTCAAATACGCTTAGGCAATCTGCATCACCATTTAAAACATATATGCGATTATTTAAAATTATGCCATCGTTTGGAGATGGTCCAATATACACAGTATCATGCAATTGAAAGTCATCAATGCCAATAATGCTTATCGAATCATCAAACACATTTAGAGAATAAAGTTCTTTTCTGCTGCTATCAATAAGCAATCTATGGGGTCCTTTTTGCGGTATGTGGAATTTATCACTCTTATAAGCAAAATCATCATTAATTAACTTAAGAAATGCCTTTGTATGATTTTCACCAATATAGCTTATTGTGTCATCACCTTTGTTGGCAACGAATATTTTCAATGTTCATCCCCCCATGCATATGCTAATTTATAATATGCATGGAAGACATTAATGCCACAAAAAATGGTCGGGGCAACAGGATTTGAACCTGCGACCTCACGGTCCCGAACCGCCACAGGATAAAATCCCTTATTTCCGACCATTTGAACCATTTCCATAAGATATATAATCACTTTATTTTAAATTATCATTAATTCTATAATAAAGAATACAATATCCAAAATTTACTGTCAATAGTTTTTTTTTAAATTGTCATTTTACTAATTCAATTTTCAAATCTATCATATTAATTTTCTGCTTAGATATAATTTTAGCAGTATTCATAGTGCTAACCTTCTAATTAAACTTTCTTAAGCAATCTTGCTATCCTACAACTTAAAATAATATTCCTTTATCTTCAATGCCATTAACTTTCTCCTCTTGTTCAAGAATTCGTCATACTCATTTATTGCGTAATTCTTCATATCTTGTGGAATACAATGCATCTTGAAGTTTTCCATCAGCTCTTGCATGTTATCAATTGATCCATATTTCAATTTTCCACCATTGCACTGATTAATTATTTCATTAATATAAACATTAGGTGCTTTGTCCCTAATCGCTATGTTTATTTCACTCTGCATTAGTACATAATTTGCAATCTGATTATATTTCGACTTGTTTATTCCATTCTTCTTAAGGTATTCCTTTGGAAAGATATGATGGACATCTCCTTTATCTATAATTAAATCCTGGACTAATATATTCTTTGACAAAAATCCTTTGTCATTATTTTTTACTTGAGCAGCTAAATATACTTTAAAATATGGACTTGAATCAACTGATTTATCCATGTTTTGTGGAAGCCCAAGGTTCCAAAATGCATCTGATAAATACGCATTTTCGGTATCGGTTAAATACTTTTCTATTCCTAGTTCATCTATTCTTCTTATATCTATATCAAACTGG
The DNA here is from genome assembly GCF_000747665.1 of Thermoanaerobacterium saccharolyticum. Classification (GTDB taxonomy): domain Bacteria; phylum Bacillota; class Thermoanaerobacteria; order Thermoanaerobacterales; family Thermoanaerobacteraceae; genus Thermoanaerobacterium; species Thermoanaerobacterium saccharolyticum. The sequence continues at coordinate 2,783 of NZ_BBKT01000071.1, forward strand.
CTTTCTGGAGAACTTGAATATCTTCCTGTAAGAACAGACATTACATACCATCTCTTAACATACTTTTCAATTAACCCTTGATCCATACCTTGCTTTCTAAGATATAAGTATAAAACATATGCAAAATCCAATGTATTCTTTGAAGTTATCATTGATGGAGCTATAAATCCTGCTGATTTAATTATCATCAGAAATTTTTTGTAATTACTTTCATTAATAAAGTTCAATACCCCTTCTTTAAGTATATTAAAAGATTTTTCTACAATAACTTCTTCATAAGTTCTTGTTTCAAAATTTCTACCAGAAAGTAATGCCACTAAATCTTGAAGTCTTCCTCTTTTAAACTCTGATGTAAAAGCAACTCTCAATACATCTGTATATAAAGGCTTATAAAGTATATCATTATAATCCTTTATCCATCTTATTTTATTAAAATACTGTGTTTGTTTAAAGTCTACATCATTCTCATCTATTTGTTTGTAAATCTCTGAATCCCTAGATAAATGGCAAAAATAGTCTATACATTTTCTCAATGTATTTCCACCATAAGTTTCATTTGATGCTATTTTTGACATAGCAAAGTCAGCTTGACTTAGTGGGATACCTTGTGAGTTTATTCTAATAAATATTTCTGTTACAGTTTCAATGTCAATGTCTGCATTAAGTTCAATTACACCAATTGAATTATTTAATATTCCTTTTAAGTTATTTAATGTATCGAAAATCTCAGCCTCGTTAACATCTTTATTTTTGCTGCAATACTCTTTTGTTATATTAAATAAATTAACATCTACAGGCATTATTGTTGATATATCATTTATCCAAGAATCATCCTTATCAATAGCCACATTTTTAACTTCAAATTTCTTCTCTTTAGGGCTAAAAGCTATTTTTATCGGCACTCTTTTATATTCATTTGTAACAACTTCATCCCCCAATAAAGCTGTCATTAATGCCATAATTCTCTGCTGCCCATCAATTAATATTTTCTTACCTTCAGACTTTGTTCCATCTTTTAATTTCACTGCATGATTTCTCCAAACGATTATATAACCTACAGGATATCCATTATACAAACTGTCTATCAGATCTCTTACTTTTGAAGGCTTCCAAACAAAAGGTCTTTGTATTTCTGGAATTGCTATTTCTCCCATCTGAACCCAATTCAATATATTCTGAACCGTATATTGATTAACAACGTATTTTGATATACTCATCTTTATTCCCCTTGCATTAAATAAATATTTTGAATAAATTAATTTAACTTATCTTTTTATTGCATTAGTCTTCGATCTTATATTCACCTTCACTTTCTGCAGCCATAAAACCATAATTATAATCTTCTTCATCCAATTCATCAATTTCATTCTCACACATCTTTTCAACCTGCTTCATTACTACATCCATCGCCTTTTCGGCTTGTTTTGGCGGATAATTATATTTTTTTAATAACCTTTTTATTATAGTTCTCATCTTTGCTCTAGCCATTATTCTTTTATTCCAATCAACAGTTATATTATTTCTTATGGCTTCTGTTAATTCATGTGCTATTTGCTTAAGAACCTCATCACTCATAAATAATTTTACTGCATCATCTGATGTCAGTGCATCATAAAAAGCTATTTCATTTTCTGAAAGACCGAGATTAATGTCTTCTTCTCTTGCTTTTTGTATTTCTTTTGCGAGTTCAATCAATTCTTCTATTACTTCTATATTTGTTATTGCTTGATTGTTATATTTATTTAAAGCTTTATTTAATTTTTCTGAAAACTTTTCTGATTTAACTATATTTATTCTTTCTATTGCTTTTATCTTTCCTTCAAGAAGTTTCTTTAACATTTCAACAGCAAGGTTTTTATATTTTATTGTTCTAACTTCTTCTAAAAATTCTTCTGATAATATGGATATATTAGGTTGTTCAAGTCCTAATGTGTCAAATACATCTATTACTTCTTCTGATATTATTGTTTTTTGAAGTAACTGATTTACTCTAGCTTCGATTTCTCTTTTTGATAGCTTATTTGTTGATTTATTTTCTAGTTTTATAAGGCTTGCCTTTACAGCTTTAAAATAACTAACCTCAAGTGATGCATCTCGTCCTTCTTGTGTTGATGCACAAAGTGAATGGGCTTTTGCAAGTTCTACAACTGTGTTTTTAAATTCCTTTTGATCTTTTTCTCCCATTCCAAGAACAAAATCCATTCCTGCAGTTATTGCTCTTATCCTTTCTGCTTGAGTTCCTCTAATATATCCTGAATAATCGAATTTGAAAAACATATCTCTTAGTATTTCAAGCTTTTCTTGCATTATTGATACTGCAACAGATGTATCTATTCCTGTTGTCTTTTTATCGCTTTCTGTATAAACTTTTAATGCTTTCTTTAAACTTTCAAATATTCCTATATAGTCAACTATTAAACCGCCTGGCTTGTCCTTAAATACTCTGTTTACTCGTGCTATTGCTTGCATTAAGTTGTGACCTTTCATTGGCTTATCTATGTACATAGTGTGCATTGATGGGACATCAAATCCGGTAAGCCACATATCCCTTACAATGGCAATCTTTAATTCATCATTTGGGTCTTTCATTCTTTTTGCTAATATTTCTTTTCTTTGCGAACCACCTGTTAGATGTTTTTGTAGTTTTTCGTCGTCTGATGCATTCCCAGTTATTACAACTTTAATCTTCCCTTTGTTTATATCATCATTATGCCAATCTGGTCTTAACTTAATTATTTCTTCATAAAGGTCTGCACATATCTTACGGCTCATGCAAACTATCATAGCTTTGCCATCTATTGTTTTTATTCTTTCTTCAAAGTGGTTTACTATGTCTTGTGAAAGCTGTTTTAATCTATTTGGCGAGCCAACAATTGCTTCAAGTCTTGACCACTCTTTTTTATATTTATCTTTAAGCTCTGCTTCTTGTCCTTCCATTAGCTCTTCAAAATCTTCGTCTAATTTTTTTTAATTCTTCTTCGTCAGCTTCAAGCTTTATTATTCTGTTCTCATAATATATTTTTACTGTTGCCCCATCTTCAACAGCTCTTGTCATATCGTATATATCTATATAGTCACCAAACACATCTGTTGTTGACTTTGCTCCTTGTTCGCCTTCTATACCTATCGGTGTTCCTGTGAATCCTATAAATGAAGCATTAGGAAGTGCGTCTCTTACATATTTAGCATATCCATATTTTACATCACCAGTTTTTTTTATCTGTTTTTGGGTCAAATCCATATTGACTTCTATGTGCTTCATCTGCAATTACTATTACATTATGTCTATCTGTTAAAACTGGCATTTCGCCTTCTTCAGGTGTGAATTTTTGTATGGTAGTAAATATAATTCCTCCTGCTTCTCTTTCATTTAGAAGGTCAAATAGTCCATGAATAACCTTCGTGTTTTCTTTTTTGTTATTTTCTTTTTGTTCGTCTGATAGTTTCCTTACATCAGCTTGAATTGGATCTTGTCTTAGTATATCTTTAGCTTGACAAAACGTTGTGTAAAGCTGGTTGTCCAAATCGTTTCTGTCGGTTATAACCACAATTGTTGGATTGTTGAATTTCTTTACAAGTTGTGCTGCATAGAATACCATTGTAAAGCTCTTGCCTGAGCCTTGAGTATGCCATACAACACCTATTTTTTTGTCTTGCTTATCTTTTGCATTTATTGCTGCTTCTGTATTTTCTACTGCCTTCTTTACAGCAAAGTATTGATGATATGCAGCAAGTATTTTATTTAATTTTATTTTATTTCCGATTTTTCTGCCCTTTGAATCATAATCTGTTGCACTTACTTCTTGATATGTTAAAAAGTTTTCTACTATGTCAAGCAGCCTATCCTTTCTTAGCATGCCTTTTAATAGGATTTCGTATTGTGGAATAGATATGGGTTCTACATTTATACCATCTATGCTTCTCCAGTTCATGAATCTTTCAAAGTTCGCTGTTATTGTTCCTGCTTTTGCGTTTATTCCATCTGTAATTATTGTAAATGCGTTATAGTAAAATAAGGTGGGTATGTCTCTTTTATACGTCTGTATTTGATTGTATGCCTTTTCTATTCCTACATTTTCATCTGTTGATGATTTTAGTTCCATTACAACAAGTGGAATACCATTTACAAATATTATTACATCTGGCCTTCTCTTTTCTATTTCCTCTATTCTAAATTGATTAACAACTAGAAATTCATTTTTATCTGCATCTTTAAAGTCAATTATATATACCTTTTCTGTTTTTATTATTCCTTGCTTTTTAAATGTAACATCTATACCTTCAACCAAAAGCTTATGAAAGTATCTATTGTTTTCTTCCAGTATCGGGCTGTTGAAGGTTATTATTTTTCTATATGCTTCTTCTATTGCATCCTCTGGCAATGCAGGATTTAGTTTTCTTAATGCGTCTAATACTCTATTTTTTAATATGACTTCTCTATAGTCTTTTCTTTCAGGATTATCGCTATCTGGTGCTATGTCTGGACCATAAAGGTGTTCATAATCAAGTTCCTGAAGAATTTCTATTGTAGCCTCTTCTAACTGCTGTTCTGTAAAATCAATTAATGAATCCATTGAATTCCCACCTTTAGATTAATTGAAAATTTTATTTAATCTTCATTTTTAAACACTTATTTGGTCGTTGTTTAAATCGACTCTAATTTCTCCTGACATAAGCTTTGGAAGAAGGGTGTCACGGAGTTGGGAAAGTTTATTGTTTTCTTTACAATTATTAAATAAGTATCTTAATAATTGCTTAATAAGTTTGGTAAAATTAGTAATAATATCTTTACTTGGAATAATTATATCCAAGGTTTTTAATTGGGCTTGATTTATTCCTGGTTGTGCTGAGTTTGCATTAAGCTGTATTATTTTATCTGTAACACATCCTTGATCAAGCCAGAAGTATAAATATATTTGTGAAATTAAATCATTACATCTTAAAATAAAAACATGTGAGTTAACACAACATTCTTCATAAGGAAAACCATCCATAAATAATGTTTTTCTTCCTAGCTGAGCACCATCCTTATATAATAAAACATCCTCTGAATAAACTATTCCTTTTTTCATTTTTTTAAAATAATCAACAGGAACATATTTTTCTTTACTGTAATCATATTTTCCTAATCCAATGATATTTTCGGCACCTATACTTGGTATACCAAATTTAATATTTGCTGCACCACCTTTTGGTCTGTTACCAGTTTCTATTGTTTCTAAAACATCTCCTAACTTTCCTACCATCCACTCCTTAGGAATAAGTCCTAATTCACTTTCAACCATTTCTCCGCCGCTTGATTTATATGGCTCTCCATTTTCATTAGGAAATTCAAAATCCATAAACCATCGTTTAAATATAGCCTGTGCTATTTCTTCTAATACTTTGTTTATTCTATTGTTTATTTCTATCTTTTCATCAAGGTCAGATAGAATTTTAGCTATGGCTTTTTGTTCGTTGAGTGGAGGAAGGTAAATTTGTATATTCTGAATTACATTCACTTGTGCTCTTTGCCTACCTGATGTCCCTGTCATAGATTTAATTGCAATGTCTCTTACATACGGAGATATTGCAATATAATAAACAAAATCTTCTGTAGTTTCTCCTTCTTTTGCTCTTAGTACAATAAACTCAGTTGAACCAAAACCTATTTCCTTTTTATTTAATATTGTAACTTTTGCAGTTTTTCCATTTTCTAAGCATGGTGTTATCCTTGCCATTAAAGTATCACCATTTCTAAACTTTGAACCTCCTTTATACTCTTCTATTTCATATTCTTTAACAAATTTATAAAAAGGATTTATCATGTCCATACTTATTTTTTTAGCTAATGTTCCTTTTGAAATACTTTCCTTTGGATTAAATTCTATTATTTCACCTAATCTTACCTCTCTCCAATCATTACATCTCATACCCCAGCCCCCTTAAGTTCTTCTTTATCTCTTCCTCAAGGTATCTTGATTTTGCAAAAAGCTCTGATAGTTCGCTCGTCAAATTTTCCATCTTTTCTTCAAAGTCTATTCCATCATCTTCTGATTCTTCTATTCCTACATATCTTCCAGGAGTTAAGATATATTCATGTTCACGTAATTCATCTATTGCTACTGATTTACAAAAACCTTTTATGTCCTCATACTTTCCATCTTTATTTCGCCAATTGTGATAAGTTTCTGCTATCTTCTTAATATCTTCATCTGTTAATTCTCTGTGTCTTCTATCTACGAGTTGTCCTAATTTCCTTGCATCTATGAATAAAAACTCATGTTTCCTACTTCTATGTTTTGGATTGTTTTGCTTATTTCTATTTAATATCCAAAGGCAAGCTGGAATTGCTGTTGTGTAAAATAGTTTATCAGGCAATGCTACTATACAATCTACAATGTCTTCTTCTATTAAATTCTTTCTTATTTCTCCTTCGTTAGATGTATTTGAACTTAATGAACCATTGGCAAGTACTACTCCTGCCACTCCATTCGGTGCTAAGTGGAATATCATATGCTGTAGCCACGCATAGTTTGCATTTCCTGCTGGTGGTATACCATACTTCCATCTTGCATCTTCTGTAAGCTTTTCTCCTCCCCATTCACTTACGTTAAATGGTGGATTAGCCAAGATATAATCTGCCTTTAAATTCTTATGCAAATCGTTATGAAAAGTGTCCTCATTATATGGTCCTAAATCACCATCAAGCCCATGTATAGCAAGATTCATTTTGCAAAGTTTCCATGTCGTTGGATTAAGCTCTTGACCATAAATTGATATATCATCTATTTTTCCCTGATGCTCTTCAACAAACTTTTCACTTTGAATAAACATACCACCACTGCCGCAGCATGGGTCATATATCCTGCCTTTGTATGGTTCAATCATTTCAACCAATGTTTTAACAACGCTTTTGGGCGTATAAAATTCACCACCGCCTTTGCCTTCCTTTTCAGCAAATTGATTTAAAAAGTATTCATATACTCTACCTAAAATATCTTTTTGACCGTCCTTAGCAAGCTTTATATTTGAAATAACATCTATTAGCTCACCTAATCTTCTTTTATCAAGTTCTGGTCTTGCATATCTTTTATCTAATACACCTTTTAAAGTAGGGTTTTCTTTTTCTATTAAAAGCATTGCATCGTCTATTATTTGTCCTATCTTTGGATCCTTGGCATAATTCTTTATTTGCTCCCATCTTGCTTCTTTTGGTACCCAGAATATATTTTCTGCTTCATATTCATCCCTGTCTTCTTCAAATCCTTCGCCTTCTTCTACAAGTTCATTATACTTTTGTTCAAATCTATCGGATATGTATTTTAAAAATAGCAATCCTAGCACTACGTGCTTATATTCGGCTGCATCCATACTACCTCTTAAGATATCTGCTGCTTTCCATAGCTGTTCTTCAAAACCTACATTTGCTGTTGACATCTTTGTGCCTCCTATTGTTGTTAATAAACTTTATAAATATTATACTTCATCGACATTTGAAATAAAAACATAATATTTACAAACACCTTTTCAATGTAACTTGATATAAATACATCATACATTTCTTTGTTATAAATTTTTATTGCCATATTTTTTAATTCTACACAATCCTATGAATTCCTTCTTTATAGACAAAATAGTTGTAAATGTTACTTATAGCAATAGACGTGTTATAATACCGAATTATACAGTTGTCTAAAATCAATACAAGCCTAATATTGAATTTTCAAATAAAATATATTAAGCTTCACTATTCTTTTTTTACTTGAATATTATTGCTATAATTATACAAAATGCACATTTCGTATAATTTATTAAAGTAAATTAGCTCAACACATAGTATTCAAGCGGTTTTTAGCGATTTAATTTCATTTCAAAGAGGGGATATTTTACGATTGTAAAATAAAAAATTTTCTAAAATGACAATGAGTACATCTTGCATTCGTTTTTTTTTCTTTTCGATATTCCGAATATTACCATATTTACCAGTTAAAATATTTCGGTAATATTTCGGCAATTTGCCTATTTTAAGCCAAACGCAAACAATGATATATTGCTAAATAATTTCAAGTAAATTTAATAAAAATGCTTAAATTCCTTGAAATTTCGGCATTTAAAGACATTTTTTAGCGAATTTGCCGAACAATTATTCGTATACATTTAAAAAATACGCTAAATCGCAGATAAATTCTATATTTAAGCGTATTTTAACATAACTTTCCCGAATAAATACTTTCGAATGTAATATATGATAACATTGATAAAATATTCATTTCATGGTATAATTTATTTAAAGAGGTGATATAATGGATTTTTTAATAACAATAGTTGTAATAATAATTATCCTTGTGATAATTATGAAATTATTAGAAAATAAACAAAATAATTTATACGCCAAATATAATATACACGTTACAGGACAAGGTTTTAAACACTTAGGAGGACACCCATATATAAAAGCTAATCAAGATGTAAGTATATGGGTACAAAACACAAACGTCGTCTTAATAACTAATAAAGATAGGTTTGAAATTCCAATAAACAATATTCTTGATATACAAATTCAAAACAATGAACAACTAACCAATCGAGTTACATTAACCAGATTAGCAACATTAGGAGTATTTGCATTAGCTACACCGAAAACAGAAACAACAAACAATCAATACTTATACTTAAAGTATTTAGAAAAAAACATAGAAATCGAATGTATTTTTAAAGCTGATCCGATATTTAGCCACGCTGGCGAAATTTTAAGTACGGTAAATAGACTAAAATTAGAAAATGCTTAAAATGTTATGGAGGTGAATTGTCATGTCAGATTCAACACGAAAACAAATACGTGATATGATATTAGGTTTAAGTATACTCTGGGGAATTACTTTAATATTTTATTTGGCAGGATGGTATGGTGCTACATTTTTTTCTGCGATATTTTCAATTTTATTCACAATTGCTGGTTTAGTTAATATACCACTCAGTATACAAAACCAAAAAAATTAGCAAAACACATCTATGTTGATGAGGAGTTTGAGCATTTAGGTGGATACCCTTATTTAAAGCAAAACGATATAATAAAAATACAAATACACGATGACAATTTAGAAATAGTTACCCGATATAATAACGATAGAGTAATCGGCAAACCAATACCAATATCAAATGTTAAAGATATACAATTCAAGAGTGAGGAAGAAATACAGAAAGACGTAACATTAACAAGATTATTAACATTAGGGGTTTTCGCTTTTGCTCTCCCTAAACAGACTACAAAAAATAATCAATATTTATATTTAGAATATGAACAAGACAATGTAAATATAAAGTGTTTGTTTAAAGCAACTGCGAATACAAAAGCAGGTAATTTATTAAGTGTTTTCAATAAGAAAAAGTTAGAGTCTATACAACAACAATAAGCAAATATAAAAAATAATATGTATTTGCACGTCCATAGCACAACAGTAGAATATTCAAAGAATATTTTAAATTAATATTGATATATTCAATTTATTTGATATTTTAAAATGTTGATATATAAGCATTTCATCGGTATTGTATTTTTAGTTAAATCCTCAAAACACTTGATATTATTGCATTTAAAGGCAATTCACTAAAAAGTAAAAGCGCAACATCTCTATATAGAGAAAATGGCGAGTTTGCCTCAAGCCCAGTATTCATGCAGATTTCAAGGATCGAATTTTAAGTGATATATATGAGATATTAGCATATTTTTTTAAAAAAATGGCGAGTTTATATATTATGCCATTTCTCACTGTGTTTTGAAATCAGTTTAAAAAAAATATATATAAAATACTAGTAATGTCTACGCTGTCAAGCGTGGGTATTAAATACATAAAATTAATTTTTATGTATCATATTTTAAATACAGACGTGGAGTTGCAGTTTTGAGTAATGGATTATAAAAAAAAAAGATATAGCGTTAGATTGCTATATCCTTATTAATTATCACATGATGTTTGACTTCGATGTTGTATAAGTTATTAAATTCGATTATTTCTTCCTTATTTAGGAATCTTCTTAAATGCGTTTTCTCGAACCCTAATCTATCGCAAATATCCGCTTTCGGTATTATAGCTATATTATTTTTCTTTGCTTCTATTATCAATCTTTTATATTCTTCGATCTTAATTCGAGTTTTGCTTTGTTTTGTGCTATAATTCTTTTTAAATGAAACAGCTATTTGTTTATTAGTCAATTCAATATTCTTGAATTGATTTTTTATTTTATCTATAATTTTGTCGTTATTGGTAAATATGTTAATTTCAGTATGTCTCGTATTATCACGATTGATACGTTTTATCGCTTGATAATATTCACCAAGTAATAATGATTGTCTTAATTTTTCAAATTCATTATTTTTTAAGTGTAAATATCCACCTTTATTAGTGATTTCCAAAGTATACCTATTGTCTATTTTTTTCTGCGAATAGAATATGTATTGTAGTATATATGATACAAAAGCATAATTCGGTGTTTTGAATAACCAAATTTTATTAAAATCACGATAATCATTTTTGCCTAATAAATTTCCAAAATGATCCACTTTAATATTATCTAACTTATACCAATTTTTCACGTATTCTTCATTAAATTTGCTTTCATTTTCAATGTCAGTAACTATTAAATGCTTATCTTTGCTTTTGCTATTTTCTTTTACTTCGTTTAAAACTGTTTGTATAAAGTCATCGTATGATTTTAGAGCATGTTTAGATGTATTGATTTTGTAATAGTTTATAATACTATTTTTATAATCAAATGCCTTGCTTTGATAATCAATCTTAAATATTTTATTAATCCTATATCGATAATCGAAGCCGCCATTCGCATCAAGAATTATATTATTTTTTAGTAATTTATACCAAATTTTGTTATCAAACGTATAAAATTTTTCTTTTTCATATATTACTGTGCTTTCAAAAAGCAGTTTAAACTGTTTGATAAATTTCTTGTTATCACGATTATGTATAATATTATGCAAATGTCTTAAAATTTTGTATATATTTTTATTATTAAATTTGACAATACGCATCTTTGATTTATATATCCCTAATTCTTCTTGTTTTTGTTTTATATAGTCATAAATAATTTTTACTTTATTATCAATTTTCATAAACTTTAACAAATCAATTAGTTTATTATCGTCAATTACGATCTGTTCAAATAGATTTGGGAATTCGTCAACAATGAGTATATCTCTATCTTTCATTAAATTACCGTGTTTCCCTTTGCATATTTCTTTATACATATTATGTGTGATACAAAGCACTTGAGCATTCATAGCATATTTGTAGCCGCTCTTTGTTGTGTTAGCATCTACAAATGCCGCAATTTGTGATCCAGCTTGTTCATTAATTGCACGAACTGAATCAAGTAATCTATTTTCTTTTGAAAATGGCTGTACGTATAACACTCTATATGAATAACCTTCTTTATACATCTTCCCCAGAAATTCATATGTTTTAAGCGTTTTACCTGTGCCTGCTTCATAGTTTAACACTCTAAATCTATTATTATCCCAATATTTTTTATTCGTTAGTACATCATAATAATGATTGAACTTATAATTTTCAATAATATTATACTTCATTAATATTCCTCCTTCGATTGGTATTATTGGCTTTTATATTTTCTTTTCATCCATCTATCGAATACGTTTTGAAGTTTTTCGTTATCTTCGAATTTAAAGAAGGTCTTTTTTGTCTTTTTATGCATGCCGATAAAAACAGGAATTAAGCCATTTTCAAGATAAAACTTTTGTTGTGCTGGATTATAGACGTATCGATAATCTTTTATCACTAAAATCATCTCCTTAATTTTTTTTATATTTTCTATTGACAAAGTTAAATAATAATGATATATTATAATGGGATATTTTAATATTACTTAAATAAGCAATCTATTTTTATTATACCATACTTTTGAATATTGTCAAATCGTGGTATGGCGTCTATACTTGCCCCAGAATGTAAGTTTAAAATCAAGATAATATTTTTATGTCCCTTACGAAATAAACTTGAAATAAAAGGCAAATATAGGCGTGTTTTGTGTCAAAGATTAAGTTGGATACTATATATAGTGTTAATTTAATTATTAATGCACTATATATAGTATCTATTTTTAATAAAACTTTTATTTTATTATTTTAAAATCCTTTGTTGAAAGAATTTTTTTTTTAAATTTTCCCTGCAGCAGTCAAGAGCGTCCACTACTAATTAATTTTCTAAAAAGAGGCCGATTAGATGCCTTATCGAGTCCTTTTAAAGCATTTCCTAAAGCCTCGAGTACTTCTTCATGTATTCTTCTGCTCTTCTCATCTGTATCTTGCGTTATTTGCCATTCTAACGCTTCGATTTGACGTTTGATTTTGTCTTGATTGCTCGGGATAACTACTTTTAACATTTTTATCACCTCCACCTTTTTAAATGTCAAGATTATTCAAAGGATTGAATTTGTCGTTCTGTTCTACGATTGCGCTACCAAATAAATTCAAATATCGATTAGTCATTTCGATTGTCGTATGACCGAGTATTTTCTGCAATACCGTTATATCACCTCCATTTAATATCCAATATTTAGCAAAAGTATGTCTAAATGTGTGTGCCGACAACCTAACGTCTTTAAAGTTCATAACCTTATTTAATCGCTTAAAAACTTGTTGCACAGCATTTTCACTCATTTGTCTTTTCAGCGTATTCACAAAAACGTAATCATCCTCTTTAATACCGCCAAAATGTTTTTTGTAGAATACCTGATATTCTACTAATTCATTTTTTAGTTTTTTTGTCAGCGGTATTGTTCTTTGCCTTCTCGCCTTGCCAAAGACGATTAATTTATCATTGTCTAAATCTATATCTTTCCACCTGATGTTGCAAAGTTCACCACGCCTAATGCCTGTGCCAAGCAAAGTAACAATAATTGTGTAATCTCTATATGCGTAAAAACTTTTATCCCGATATTTTAGTCTGCGATAATATCTCAACATTTGTCGAATGTGTTCATCTGTAAAAGTTTCAATTCTAACATCGGTTTTTAATTTTTCAATTTCAACTGGACTTTTTTCGAGAATACCTTCTTCAACAAGGTAATTAAAAAATGCTCTGATGTTGATTAATTTATGATTTACCGTTACTGCGTTATTGCTACGTTCATTTCGACAATAAACAAAATAACTTTTAATATCATTTTTTGTGATTTCTTCCACGTTTGTTTTGTTTAGTTTTTCAGTGATATACTTTTCAAAATTTCTCAAATCGATTTGATAACCTTGAATTGTGACTGGAGATAGATTGCGGAATTCTCTATCTTCGAGAAAATCTTTAATAGCAAATTTTAGTAACAAAAAAATCACCCACCTTTTTCTAGTGAGTGATTATATATCTTATTCATTTTTCTCTGCGAGTTCATAGTAGACCACTTGTTTTTTTGTCCTGTTGATAACCTCTAAAACCCGCATGGCTGTAAGCAATGGTCGGGGCAACAGGATTTGAACCTGCGACCTCACGGTCCCGAACCGCGCGCGCTACCTCTGCGCCATGCCCCGACGCATTTACAATTTTATCACAAACAAATTATTATATCAAGTACAATTTAAGAATTCGGATTCTTGATTCATCAAATATCTATGATCTTTTTATATAAATCTTTTATATCGTACTTTATATGTTCGTCTCTGGCAATTCTCAAAAGTCTTAAGTATTCTTCCCTTGCAAAATCATATTTTAATTGTGCAAGCTTTGTTTTAAGGTAGTTGTCTTTCTCGACCCTTTCAAGGTATAATTCACTCTCTTTAAGCCTCTTCAGTGCATTATCTATCTCCTGTAAAAGATCTGCACCATTATATTCCATACAACCACCTTCTGGAGACTGTAGTTTTTTATATTATATTATAGCCTTTATTATTTTATTACCTTTTTTAAATAGTTCCTGACATGCCCTATCATATAAAGTGAACCACAAAAAAGTAGCAAATCTTTTTTATTTGCTCTTCTCAATGCTTCGTTAATAGCATCATCTATACTTTCAAAATGTAATGGATTCACATCTTTAATTTTTTCAGCTAATTCTTCTGCCGTATAAGCTCTGTCGCTTACAGGTTTTGTCGTTATTACAATATCTGCCTTGGGTACTATTAACTTAAGCATTTTGTCTGTGTCTTTGTCTTTCAACATTCCAATGACAAGTACAAGTCTTTCATGGGAAAACAAGCTTAAGGCATCTTTTAATACTGACATGCCTTGAGGGTTGTGAGCACCGTCTATTACGATAAATGGCGATCTATTTAATACTTCAATCCTGCCAGGCCATTTTGCATCGGCAAGGCCCATCCTTATAGCTTCTTCAGTAATATTTATACCATGATCTTTAAGTTTTTCTACAGCCATTAAAGCTAATGAAGCGTTATAAATCTGGTGTTTGCCAATTATGCATATTTTAAGATTTTTGTAATTTTTATAATTAAAAATCTGATAGTCGCTGTTGGACTCTACTATTTCAACATCATTAACATCTAAAATATCCAAAGATGCTTTTTTAAGGCTTGCTGTTCTTTCAATCACCTGTAATGCTTCATCTTTTTGATAAAAACTTACTACAGTTCCATTCTCTTTTATTATTCCAGCTTTTTCATAAGCTATTTTTTCCAAAGTATCTCCCAATTTGTCCATATGGTCATAATCTATCGTGGAAATCACAGACACTAAAGAATTATCAATGACATTAGTCGCATCAAAGCGTCCACCTAATCCCACTTCCAGCACCACAAAATCGACATTTTCATCGCAAAAATACTTAAATGCAATTGCAGTAATCAATTCAAACTCTGTAGGATGATGATACCCATCATCTATCATTTTGTCAACAACATCTTTTATGTATTCAACGTAATTTGCCAATTTATCCTTTGGAATATTTTTATTGTTAATCCTCATTCTTTCTTCAAATTCTTCCAAATACGGAGACGTGTAAAGTCCCACTTTAAATCCAGCATTGATTAAAATGCTATTTATAAAGGCACATGTAGAACCCTTTCCATTTGTACCTGCTACATGAATAAATTTAAGACTTTTTTGAGGATTTCCCATACGCTCAAGTAAACATCTTATGTTTTCAAGTCCTAATTTTATACCAAATTTATTAGTATTGTGAATGTATTCTATGGCATCACTATAATTCATGTTATCATCCTCCGGAATTCAAAACCCCAGACAAGACATTTGATTGTCTGGGGATGTTTTATAGAAATAAGCCCATCATTATTTCATCTACGTATTCATTTCCGATTTTAAATTGTTTCCTTCTGCGTCCTTCTTCTTCAAAGCCGTATTTTTCGTATAGGTGTATGGCATTCGCATTAGAGCTAAATACACTTAAACACAGCTTTGAGTAACTTCTCTTTTTAGCCCAATCAATGGCATATTCAAACAGTTTCGAACCAATTCCCATATTTCGATATTTAGCATCTACGCTTATACCAATCTCGCCTACATGTTGGACTTTGGAAGATCTGCCACCATAATATCTAAAAAGCGTAAGACAACCGACTATTTGTCCACCATAATCAGCTACCAAAATCAAGTCTTTTCCGCGGTCAAGCCGTTTTATCATTTGTCTTTCCTCTTCTTCTGTCCATCCTGGTTCTTCTGAAACCATGTATATTTTCTCTTTGCCAACACTCTCGATTAGCTTCACTATTCCCTTGGCATCCCTTATGTTTGCTTCCCTTATGGTTAAAGTCGGATTTTTTTCTATCCTTTTGAATAGTGTAAACACCATATTACCTCCTTCAGAGGCATCAAAATCATTTCATCAAATACTCAATACGCTCATCAAGATTTTTAAGCATTTCGCTGTATTTTTCGTACTTTTCTTTTTCAGCGTCTACAACATGCTTTGGTGCCTTACCTATAAACTTTTCATTTTTAAGCATTCCTTCAGCCCTTTTTATTTCGCTTAAAACTCGCTCTCTCTCCGATTTTAGCCTTTCTATTTCATCTTTTATGTCAATCAAATCTTCAAGAGGCATTACGATTAATGCACCTTCAATTGACCCCGACATGGCTTTTTGTGGTATCATATCTTTGTCTTTAATATACATCACTTCACTGGCACCAGCAAGTTTAGTAATATAATTCTCTCCATCTTTAAAAATTTTTATAACATCTTCTCTATCGGTATTGACTATAACCCTTGCCTTTTTTGACGGTGCCACAGAAGCCTCTGCCCTTAGATTTCTTATTGTCTTTATAGCATCCATTATCAACATAGTATCTTTTGCTTCTTTTTCAAAGATCAAATCTTCCCTGTACTCAGGCCATTTGCTAAGCATAATCGTATCGCCTTCGTGGGGTATATTTTTAAATATCTCTTCTGTTATAAACGGCATAAAAGGATGCAACAATCTCAATGTATTATCCAAGACATATCTTAAGACAGACTTCGTTATCTTCTTTGCTTCCAAATCATCGCCATAAAGGACAGGCTTGCTAAGCTCTATATACCAATCGCAGAACTCACTCCAAAGAAAATCATACAATTTTCCAGCAGCTATTCCTAATTCGTACTTCTCCAAGTTGTCTGTCACTTCTTTTATTACATCATTTAGTCTTGTTAAAATCCATTTATCAGCGATGTTGAGATTTTCCAAGTAGAGAGATGTATCATCACTTGTAAGGTTAAGCATAACATACCTTGATGCATTCCAAAGCTTGTTGGCAAAATTTCTACTGGCTTCTACTTTATCATCGCTAAATCTCATATCGTTTCCTGGGGCATTGCCAGTTATAAGCGTAAATCTCAGTGTATCAGCACCGTACTTTTCTATTATTTCCAGAGGATCAATGCCATTACCTAAAGATTTACTCATCTTCCTGCCTTGTGAATCTCTTACAAGTCCGTGTATCAAGACTCGTCTAAAAGGCACTTCTTTCATGAATTCCAAGCTCATGAAAATCATCCTGGCTACCCAGAAGAATATTATGTCATAGCCTGTAACCAACACATCGGTTGGAAAGAAGTATTTAAGATCATCTGTTTCTTCTGGCCAACCCATCGTGGAAAAAGGCCATAATGCTGAACTAAACCATGTATCAAGCACGTCTTCATCTTGATGTATGTTTTTGCTGCCACATTTTTCACAGCATATAGGATCATCTTTTGAGACATTAACATGACCACAATCATCGCAATACCATGCTGGTATTCTATGACCCCACCATAGCTGCCTTGATATACACCAATCTTTGATGTTTTCAAGCCAATTAAAATATATCTTTTCAAATCTCTCAGGTATGAATTCTATTTTACCTATCCTTACCGCATCTAACGCTGGCTTTGCAAGAGGTTCCATCTTGACAAACCATTGTTTTGATAAAAATGGTTCAACTGTTGTATGGCATCTATAACAGTGTCCTACGCTATGATTTAGATTTTCAACTTCTACCAAAAGTCCCATATCTTTTAGCTTTTCGACTACCTTCTTTCGCGCCTCATATCTATCCAGTCCAGAGTATTCTCCGCCATTTTCATTTATCGATGCATCTTCATTCATTATATTTATGAAATCAAGGCCATGTCTCATTCCTATTTCAAAATCATTTGGATCATGTGCAGGTGTAACTTTTACAGCTCCTGTTCCAAATGTAGGATCTACGTAATCATCACCTACGACTGGAATTTCCCTTCCCACTATAGGCAATATGAGAACTTTACCTATAAACTGTTTATATCTTTCATCATTAGGGTTTACAGCTACAGCCACATCTCCTAACATTGTCTCAGGTCTTGTAGTAGCTATTGTTATATATCCTTCTTCACCTTTTACAGGATACCTTATGTACCAAAGATGTCCTTGTTCATCTTCATGCTCTACTTCTGCATCTGATAATGCAGTTTTGCAACTGGGGCACCAGTTTATTATCCTATCTCCACGATAAATAAGCCCTTTCTCATAGAGAGAAACGAAGACTTCTCTTACGGCTTTTGACAGAGCTTCGTCCATTGTGAACCTCTTTCTCGTCCAATCACATGAAGACCCTAATTTTTTAAGCTGATCCAAAATCCTATTTTCATACTTTTCCTTCCACTGCCATGCTCTCTCTAAGAATTTTTCTCTTCCTATATCTCTTTTGGTAAGCCCTGTTTCTTCTCTGATTTGGTCAAGAACTTTAACTTCTGTAGCAATGCTGGCGTGGTCTGAACCTGGTATCCATAAAGTGACAAAACCCTGCATCCTTTTCCATCTGATTATTATATCTTGCATCGTATTGTCCAAAGCATGGCCCATGTGTAGTTGCCCTGTGATGTTTGGAGGTGGTATTACAATAGTAAATGGCTTCTTGTTTAAATCGATCTTTGGCGTAAAATAGCCTTTTTCCATCCATTCACTGTATATTCTATCTTCAAATTCCTTAGGATTGTACGTTTTAGAAATTTCCATCTTTATCTCCTTTCGATTTTATGTTTTGATAAAATAAAAAAACCTTTCCCAAAAGGGCGAAGGTTTTCCGCGGTACCACCTTATTTTATAACTTAAGCTGTATCGGGCATACCCGTTTAAGCCTACTTATGTTTCAGCTTACTTGCTCCAGTGCTACCTTCAATGTACTCAACAATAAGGAAACCTTTCAGCCTTGGGAATCCATCTCTTTTATCTGGTACATTTACTCCTCACTATCACAGCAACATATTTTATTAATATTAATATATACATTAACTTACAAATTGTCAATATCACTTATTTGTCAACTGCATCAAAATATTTAGTTGACAAATATCCGCTGTATTTGTATAATACAAATAAATTATGTTGGAGGTGAATCTTTTGAATAACCACAATTCAAACCAATCTTTATCATTACCTTTGAAAAAATTGACATTGGCATCTATGTTTGCATCAATTACTGTAGTGTTAAGCTTTATAAGCATACCACTGCCATTTTCGCCTGTACCAATAACAGGTCAAACACTGGCATTAATGTTGTCTGGAAGCCTTTTAGAACCAACAACAGCTTTTTTAAGCATGATCATTTATCTCGCACTTGGGGCAATCGGAATACCCGTTTTTGCAGGGTTTCATGGAGGTATAGGTATACTATTTGGTCCTACAGGCGGGTACTTATTTGCTATGCCAATCGCATCATTCGTCACATCTATAATATTAAAATCTGGAAAGATTAGCTTTTTGAAACTGATTATTTCCAATGTAATCGGCGGCATAGTGATAGTCTATATTTTAGGAATTTTACAATTAAGTGTTGTAGCACAATTAAGTCTAAAAAAAGCAATTCTATTAGGTGCACTGCCATACATACCTGGTGATTTTATAAAAGTTTTACTGTCTTCATACTTAGCTTTGAAATTGATGCCGATATTAAAAAAGCGCATAAAAACTGAAAGATAATGCTTTCAGTTTTTATGCGCCATCATATTGACGCAAAACATTTAAAACAGCCTGCACAGAGAGGCCTGTTTTTTCGGCTATTATTTTTACGTCGTCTGACTCTATATGTGATTTTATGAGTTTTCCATCAAGATAACCCATTTTGACTCTTACATCACCAAATGGTGTCCTGACGACTTTGAAATTTCTGTCAAGAGCATATCTATCCACTTTATACTGTCTTAATCCAAATGTAGATGTCTCTTCAAAAATTATCTTTCTTAGGATCTCCAAATTTTCTTCCTCGCAAAGCACAGAAAGCATATTGGCCGGTCTCTGTTTTTTCATAAATATTGGAGTAATATAGACATCCAAAGCTCCACTTTTTAAAAGCCTATCAAATATGTACTGATAATACTCCGGACTCATGTCATCGATATTTGTCTCGAGGATATAAATGGCCTCTACTTTTTTTTTTAATTCTACAGTACCTATAATTGTCCTCAAAACATTTGGCACTTCAAAATCTTTATTCCCTGCTCCATATCCTATAGATTCAAATTCACATTCTGGTATCGCTCCAAACTCATGAGCTAATGTTTTAACTATTGCCGCACCTGTAGGCGTCACGAGTTCACCGCATACTCCATTATCGTATACAGGTATGCCTTTTAATAATTCTGCTGTAGCTGGTGCCGGAATAGGTATCAAGCCGTGCTGGCTTTTCACAAATCCAGACCCTAAAGGCAATTTCGAAAAGATGATTTTGTCAGGTTTTATCATGTCTACAAGAACAGATGTCCCGACTATATCAATGATAGAATCAACTGCTCCTACTTCATGGAAGTGAACTTCATGAGGCGGCAGGCCATGGACTTTTCCTTCGGCATCTGCCAAATTGTGAAATATCTTAAGGCTCATCTCTTTTATATTATCATTTAACAAACTGCCATTTATTATGTCTTCAATGTCCTTCATAGTCCTGTGATGGTGATGTTCTTCATCAAAGTCGACTTTAAAAGTATTTGCAATTATCCCATTCTTCTTAGCTGTTCCAAATTTCAAGTCGTATCCACTTAATGAAAGCTTATTCAGCTCCTCTTTAAATTTAACTACATCTATGCCATGTCCTAAAAGAGATGAGATCGTCATGTCTCCTGAAATTCCTGCAAAACAGTCAAAGTACAAAAGCTTCATACATCTACTCTCCTATCTTATTTATCAAACTTGCGGAGTACGCTGCACCAAATCCATTATCAATATTGACAACACTGACACCACTTGAACATGAGTTAAGCATCGCAAGAAGAGCCGAAAGCCCATGAAAATTAGCTCCATATCCTACACTTGTGGGTACAGCAATGATTGGACATGCAACAAGCCCCCCTACAACGGTAGGCAAAGCACCTTCCATACCGGCAATACATATTATGACTCTAAAACTCCTTAATTCATCCACTTTGCTCATCAATCTGTGTATTCCAGCTACGCCTACATCATATATACGCTTCACAGTGTTGCCCATCAGCTCAGCAGTTACAGCCGCTTCTTCCGCAACAGGAAGATCTGATGTACCTGCGGCAACAACTCCTATTACACCTTTTGTCTTTTTTGCCTCATTTGCTCTTATTGATATTATCCTCGCCACATCGTAATAAACAGCCTTATCACATACTTCCTTTACTGCCTTAAAATGATCCAATGATGCTCTCGTACCTAAAACATCACTGCCTTTTTCGTACATTCTTGCTGCTATTTCTCTCACTTGTTCAAAGGTTTTCCCTTCGCAGTATATGACTTCAGGATATCCACGCCTGACTTCTCTATTGTAATCTATCTTTGCAAAGCCTAAATCTTCATAAGGAAGTTTTTTTTAACTTTTCTAAAGCTTCGTCTAATTTCATGATTCCACTATTGTACTTTTCTAATACATCTTTTATATAATTATCATACATCATCTATCAACTCCGCCACGGCTTCATTCATGCTACCTGTCCTATATCCTTCAAGATCCAGTGACACGTACTTAAAGCCTATTTCTTTTAATTTTGAAACTACATTTTTTCTGACAGATTCGTCCAACATCATGTTAATCTGGCTTTGATTAAGCTCTATTCTGGCAATGTCCCCATGATGTCTTACTCTAAAGCCTACAAAGCCTAAATTCAAAAGATATTCTTCCGCTTTATCCACCATAGACAATTTTTCATCTGTTATTTCCTGCCCATAAGGAAAACGAGAAGAAAGACATGCATAAGCAGGTTTGTTCCAAGTTGGAAGTCCCAAAATTTTAGACATCTCTCTTATGTCATTTTTGGTAAATCCACACTCTAAAAGAGGGCTTTTTACACCTAATTCCCTTGCTGCGCGCCTTCCTGGCCTGAAATCTCCTGTGTCATCGTAGTTTGTGCCGTCAAGAACATACTTAATACCTTCCTCATCTGCTACATTCTTTAACTTTGAAAACAATTCACTTTTGCAATAATAACACCTATCTATAGGATTTTTTGAAAAGCCTTCTATCTCCAGCTCCTCAGACCTTATGACTTTATGCCTTATACCAATTTCTTTGGCTAATTCTTGCGCTTCTTTAAATTCTCTTTGCGGATATGTAGAAGATGTAGCAGTAATAGCTACGCATCTATCTTTCAACACATCATAGCAGACTTTTGCAAGAAAAGTGCTATCAACTCCACCGGAAAAAGCTATGACAGCACTTCCAAGTTTCTCTATGTACTTCTTTAAATTTTCGTATTTTTCTTCAAGTTTCATAGTCATACCCCCTCAGAAAAATATAACACAAAAAACTCGAAAAACAAAACTTTCGAATTTAACATCATTGCCTTTTATTGTAAAGCCTAAACTCTATCGAATAAATAAAAAAGGCTACAAGTGCTAAAAGCAAAGCTATTATCATAAGTGTAAGACCGTATGGCCAATCAAATATAGAAAAAATTATAGCTACATAAAAAAGAAGTGTTGCAGTCTTTCCAAACCTGTTAGCAGGTATTGCGATATCTCTCCTTTTGTACAAAATAAATGCACCTATTATCATCGTCACTTCTTTTATAATGACGATCAATATTATAAAAAATGGTATTACTCCTTTTACCCAAAGACTCAACAGGACAGTTATAATCATCAACTTGTCCGCCAGTGGATCCATCAATATGCCTACTTTCGTTATCTGGTTGTAATGACGGGCAATATATCCATCAAGCACATCAGTAAGACCAGATATTAAGAACACGACTGCAGCATAAATATTGCCGTTGTTTATGTAAAAAAAAACTGTAAACAAAAACAGGTATAAGTAAAAATCTAATCAAAGTCAGTGTATTCGGTATGTTCATAAAAGCACCTCTTAAACAAATATCGCTTGTATTGTATTATATTATTTATTTGACAAAAAGTAAATAAAGGCCTTCAAGGCCTTCACACAATTTTACCGTTTAATCCTATCTCAAAAACAGACTCGTTGTCGCATTTTCTACCATCTTTCATTTTTTCTATATACTTTTTCAATATATCAGCTTTAGCGTGAACTTCTAATATCCTGAATTTTTTCAAAAGCCCTATGCTTTTTACAATAGAATTCATAGCGTCGCTAATCACATCATCGCTTACATTTTCATAATCGTCGATGTAAACATACATGCTGCATCTTTTAAGCTGCCAATTGATATTGTAAAGTCCACAAAAGCCTATGTTTTCTCCTTCATTTGTCTGCAGTATAAATATTTTTCTGTTTTTTCCAAAAGGAATATTCAATACATTTTCACTTTTTCTTGAGACCTTAAACATGTCTATCAAAAATTTCACTACATCAACATCTTTAAGCCATATAGAAAATGACTTTTTGTCCCTCTTTTCCACATCTCTCAAAAATACCTTTTCAGCTTTCACATTAACACCACCCATATATTATTATTCTTTATAAATTTTAAAAATCCTTCTTTCTAAAAGAAAATAATTTTCGACAAAAATGATAATTTTATAATTTACTGATTTGATATTGAAGGAAGATTTCCAAACTTGTAGAATATATATATATTGAGGTGATAAAATGCAAGCAGCTATTATAAAGGATATTCAGCTTTTAGCAAATCCAATTTTAGATTATTTTTTTATCGGTATAACGATGATGGGAAGCTCATTCTTTTATTTTTTAGCATTGCCTCTATTTTATTGGTGCATTGATAAAAGATTTGGACTTAAATTAGGATTAGTGCTTTTGTCATCTATATACGTCAATACAGTAATAAAAAACGTGACGATGGTTCAAAGACCAATTGGATACCCTGGCATCAGATCGATTTTTACACAATCCGCTGGT
>NZ_BBKT01000070.1 GCF_000747665.1 Thermoanaerobacterium saccharolyticum
CTCTGCTGCCAGGGGTTTATATACGACAAAGCAGATTTCGCGTGAGAAAAGGCAAATCTGGTGTAGGGACCATACTTTAAAGAGCGGAAAAACCGCATGGAGGACAAAAGCCTGTCCCATATTAACTTTACAGTATAATAATGCTACAAGTTATCTCAAAAGTAAACATAAAGGCCGTAAAATAAAAGATGTGGCGGCCTGTGCCATGTACTTAATTTGATATTTTAGATACATGGCAATAGATGTGATTTCTAAATGATGATTTTAAAAAGAGGTAATTTCCAATTATCAATGTGTTTCTATTAAATTTTAAGAAGTGGGACAAATTTATTGTCTACAAAAATAATTATACGAGAGAGGACTATTAATGAAAAATTTCGATTTGCCCATATATAATAGTAAACTTGAGACAAAGGAAGACTTACAAAAAGTATTAAGAAAAATTTTAAATCCTTTAAGCAGATATTATATTAATAATTATACGGGATTACATTTAGCAAATATTAGTGCTAGTTATGCCGATAATATTGCATATATTGAAGGACTATTAAGATTATTATGGGGATTAGTGCCTTATTCATATGGCGGGGGGGAGTCAGATTTATGGAATATTTATGTTGAAAGTATAAAAAGAGGAACTGATCCAGAATGTGAAGAATTTTGGGGGCAGATTAAAGACTTTGATCAAAGGATAGTTGAAATGTCATCTTTGGGATTTGCACTTGCACTTGTGCCAGATAAGCTGTGGATTCCATTAAGCGAAAGAGAAAAAAATAATTTCAACAAATGGTTATTACAAGTTAACGAGCATAAAGTCTATGAATGTAATTGGTTATTGTTTCGTGTAATTGTAAATGTAGGATTAATGAAAGTGGGCGCTGAATATAGCGCCAGCAAAATTGAAGAAGATTTGAATATGATAGAGAACTTTTATATTGGGGATGGGTGGTATTCTGATGGTAGGGGTGGATATTCAGATTATTATGTTTCATTTGGCATTCATTATTTTAGTTTATTATATGCAAAATTGATGGAAAAAGAGGATATAGATAGATCTTCTTTATATAAAAAGAGAGCTGCAAAATTTGCAAAAGATTTTATTTATTGGTTTAGTGAAGATGGATCTGCAATTCCTTATGGTAGAAGCTTGACTTACCGCTTTGCACAAACGGCCTTTTGGAGCGCTATTGTATATGCGGATGTTGATATATACCCATTAGGAATAGTTAAAGGCTTAATTTTGAGAAATTTAAGATGGTGGTTTAAGAAACCGATTTTCGATTCTGATGGTAAATTGACTATAGGGTATGTATACCCAAACTTATTTATGGCTGAAGAGTATAATTCTCCGGGTTCTCCATACTGGTCTTTATTATCGTTTTTGATATTATGTTTAAGAGACAATCATCCTTTTTGGTATTCAGATGAAAAACCATTACCTATACTTCAAGAGTCATTGATACAGGATAAACCGCATTTTATTATATGTAGAAATAGAAAGAATAATAATGTATTAGCTTTTAATGCAGGAAATACAAAAGTTAGCGATCATATTAATGCAGCTGCTAAATACGAAAAATTTGTATATTCTACTGCATTTGGTTTTAGTATTCCTAGAGGAGAATGGGGTATAAATCAAGGAGCATTTGATTCTACGTTAGCCATGTGTGAAAGTGATGATAATATATATAGAACAAAAAGAAATTGTATAGAATATAAAATATGCGATAATTACGTCTATACAAGATGGAAACCATGGAATAATGTTGATGTTAAAACTTGGTTAGTTTGTGGAAGTCCATGGCATATTAGGATTCATGTTATAACTACAGATAGAATTTTAAATACTGCTGAAGGTGGTTTTGCGTTAGGTATTGAATATGATAAAGAAATTATTAATACTGATGGAAATTCAATATTAATTAACTCACAGTATGGTGCTAGTGGAATTATTAATTTAAATGGGGAAAGGAAACCTAAAATTGTATTTCCCTCCCCTAATACAAATATTATGTATTCACATTCAAGTATACCTATGCTTGTGGGGAAGCTAAATCTAGGTATACATATATTGGCATCAGCTGTTTATGGGAATATTGAAAAGACAAACTTTGAAAATTTTATTACTAATGCTCCATCTTTAAAAATAATAGATAAAAAGATTATTATATACGATGAAAATAAAAATAGAGTTTTTGAATTATCTATAATAGAATAAATCCTAATTGTTAAGCAGCAAGATATCACACCCTGAAAAATTAAGATTAATTAAGCTGACTTATCATAAAAAGTATAAAGCTATAAATGAGAAAATTCACTAACATAAATTCCATAATAAACTTACATGAAAAAATTTAATAAAAAATAGAGACAAATGCTCACTTCTATGGTATTAATATATTGCTGTACCAAAACAATATTAACCATAGGAGTGGAGCAAATGTCTCATAATAAAAGAATAACAGAAAATTCATCAATAATCCAGTACTTAATGAAATTAAATTTTGCATTATATTTCTCTAAGCCTGTTATTCGCCATATTGTAGAATTTATAATTGCTGCCACTCAAAAGGGTTATAGTGGTACTGTTACTGATGTAGTTAATTTAAGCTTTGCTAATTGCCATAGAACTACCTTTGGCAAATTTTTAAGCCAAGGTGTTTGAA
>NZ_BBKT01000069.1 GCF_000747665.1 Thermoanaerobacterium saccharolyticum
TTAAAACTCAATTTAAAAATTCGAAGATTGACAAAGAGAGCCGGAATTGTCAGGTTGGTAATTTCACCATAAGGGCTTAAGACCCAGCAAGGGAGCATAACTGACATCCACCTCATGTAAGGCAGAACGAAGGAATTAAGGACAAAGATCCTGTGAGACATGGGAGGGTATGCCACATGAGCTTAAGTGGAATTCATAGGCCAAAATATGGAAAAACAACAGAAGCTTATTTGGGTTACCTATCACATGTAAAATTAATGAATAAATAGCATTAATATACATGAGGGCTCCTTTGAAGATCATGAAAATTTGAGAATGAGTGAGATATTAAAAGAAAATCAAAGATTATAGAGGGAGGAATAAATTATGTTTGATAATTTAAATACATCTGAAATAATAAGACTTTTTGCTCCATTAATAATTATTCAATTAGGTCTTATGATTTTCTCAATATATCGTCTTACCAAGGATAAAGTCAAATTTTTGCCGAAATGGGCCTGGCTTATAATTATAGTGCTTGGAGAAATTTTAGGACCACTTATGTTTCTCATCATCGGAAGGGAAAAAGAGTAGACAATTTATCAATCTATCTATCATATTATTCTGATTCCCAATGCAAATAGGTGAAGAATATTTAACCACAATGAATGTAGAAGTTATAAATTGAATAGAGAGGAATGTTTTTTATATGATTGAAGTAAATAATTTAACTAAAAGCTATGGAAATAACATAATTTTGAAACAAATATCTTTCAAAATCGACAGAGGCTCAATTTATGGTTTTTTAGGAAAAAATGGTGCTGGTAAGACAACAACAATGAATATTCTTACAGGTCTTATAAGATATGATAGTGGTGACATATATATTGATGGTCTAAAATTCAGTGAAAATAAAAGAAGACTGTTAAAAAAAAATCGGTTATCTGCCTGAAAATCCCGTGTTTTATAACTATATGAACTCAGAAGAATATTTAAGTTTCATAGGTGAATTAAGCAATATGAAAAGCAAAGATAAACGTATTGAGGCCATTCTTGAAAGTGTAAATCTAAAATATGCAAAAAAAAAGAAAATTGGGGAATGTTCGAGGGGTATGAAGCAGAGACTTGGTATAGCTGTAGCATTGTTGAATGATCCAGAGATAATATTTCTCGATGAACCCACATCTGCACTTGACCCAGAAGGCAGAATTGATGTATTGGAAATAATAGCTGAATTGAAAAAGCAAGGAAAAACAGTGTTTTTATCAACACATATTTTAAATGATGCTGAAAGAGTTTGTGATTATATAAGTATACTGGATAAAGGTGAAATCATCATATCTCAAAATCTGAATGAGCTTAAAAAGAAATATATCCAGCCTATTTATGACATTGAATTTGAAAATCCATGTGGTGATTTAAGTAATAGATTTGCTGATATAAAGTGGATTGATAGCATAAGAATAAATAAAAATACTGCAAGTATATATGTAAATGACATTTATGAAGCAAAGACAAAACTGATAAGAGAAATCGCAAAGCTTGATAATCCTGTAATCTCATATAAAATCCGTGAAGCAAGTTTAGAAGATATATTTATAAGGATGGTGAAGCAAAATGCCAACATTTAATGCATATTTTAAGAAAGAAATAATTGAGTCAATAAGACAATATAAATACCTTATTCTTGCCATTGGTATAATACTTTTTGCGATGCTCGACCCTATCATGTTAAAGGTGTTACCATTGATGCTTAAGAATAAGATTCCAGGTGATATCAGTGCATTAATAAAAATAGACTTTAGTACTGCTATTCAAAACTATATAAAGGATTTAAGCCAAGTATCTTTTCTAATCGTAATATTGACATTGATGGGGATATTAAGTGATGAGATATCATCGCATAAATTACTTTTTCCATATTCAAAGGGCTTGAATCCTGCTGCAATGGTCGCATCAAAAATATTGCATTATTCAATTGTATTGATAATATTCATATTTTTGGGATTCTCCATTAACTATTATTATGCAGATACTTTATTTAAAGATAATACAATACCTTTTAGTAAAATCATGTTTTCTGCAACATTGATATCACTTTTTTATATCTATACAGTAATATTGCTTACATTTTTGAGCAGTCTTTTCAAGAAATCAATCGTTGCAGCTGTCGCATTGTTGATTATAAATTTTGCGGCTTCAGCACTAATGAATATTGAAAAATTATCCGTATATATACCAAATAAGCTTATTGCATTAGCAAGTACATTTAATACATCAGATATTATAAAACCGCTAATATCTACTTTAATGTTAAGCATAGTATTTTATATCATTTCTATAATTAGAATGAACAAAATTGAAATATAAAAAATCATTGTTTACCTCCCAAACAAAATAGTCGTATCATTTAGTAAAAGAAATACTGATGTCAATGATGTAGTGCATTCGGACGATTATTAATAATAAAAAAATTTGCAAAAGTATAAATAAGTGTACAAAAGAAAGTAGTGGATAGCTACTTTCTTTTAACGGTGCGCCAGGTATGGGCGATAGCTAGGCGATGAAAGTCCGCTGTGGGCGGTACGATTGGTGATTTGTTGAGAGGACCCTGAATAAAACAATTATTCATCTCCTACTCGATTACGACTTATTTATTTTCAAATTCCTTTGCACAGGTTTCACTACAAAAATAATATCTTTTTCCATTTATAACTTTTGTTACGGCTTTATCAGCGGGTATGTGCATGCCACAGACAGGATCTTTTACCATTTCTATATTATTCATGTTATTATCTCCATGGTGATGTTCCATATTTCCATTTTTCTCATAAGTATGATCATTATGGTTGTGACCGCCGCAACATCCCATGCCGCCTTTATTCATTAAATACATTATCCCGATGAATAATAATATATATAATATAGTACTCATGTTATCCCACCTTTTATAATTTATCCTTATTTTATAAAATATTAAATTTGATTAAGGTGTCAAAAGTATTTTTTTCATCCAAGTTTAGATGAAATATGGTAAAATAGAAATATAAACAAAAGGAAATAGAAGGAGCGATACATAGCCATGGCATTCAAACCAAACGAATATCAACAAATCACAATGGAGGACAGATTCTTAAACTTGGATGATAGAACAAAAAAGTTTGTTTTAAACTCATGGGCAAAAGATTTTGCTGAAATCATATTTCCAGCAATCAACGAGAAGCGCTTTTCCGTATTGTACAGTGACAATCCAGCTTCTCGTCCAAACAGTCCTGTAAACGCAATAATTGGAGCCTTAATACTAAAAGAAATGTTTAACCTTACAGACGACG
>NZ_BBKT01000068.1 GCF_000747665.1 Thermoanaerobacterium saccharolyticum
CGTAGGGCTTAAACCTGACGTGGAAGTGAAGGACAGCAGAGTGTCTTTGCCTGAGCTTATATACACAAATGATGTGAAAAAAGGCGATACAGGCTACAACGTAGAGCTTTTGCAGTCGTATTTAAGCCTTTTAGGCTACTACAAAGGTGAACCAAATGGGTACTTTGGCAATGACACATACGATGCACTTATAAGTTTCCAAAAGTACGCAGGAATTCCAGTAACAGGTGTCATGGATAGAGGCACTGTCGATGCACTTTCATACTTCTACGGCTTGACACTTCAAAACGATGCACAGCTTGATAGGGCCATTGAGCTTTTAAATCAGCAATAGAGAATAATAAATCATTGATATTATTGAAAAAGACAATTTTGAATGAGTGAAGCGACTTGTTGGAAAGCGATAACTAAACTTGGCGAGATCGACGAACGGAAGCAGGGTCGAAGCCGTGGATGGCTGAGACGGGCACTTGAGGCATGGACGCCGAATGTGCCCGGAACCCTGCTGGAGTTCAAGATCGAGCTTTAGTTTAGTCGCTTTTCAACTCTGAGAGCGAACGAATCAAAATTGTCTTCTTATCAAAATTATCTGCTATTGTAGAAAAGATATTTCATTATTTAAAACAGGTGGTGAGACAGTGAGGATATTAGTCGCGCCTGACTCCTACAAAGGAAGCTTGTCATCGAGAGAAGTCATAGAGGCTATGGCAGTAGGCATAAGAAGGGCTGTGGATGCTGACATCATAAAAGTACCTATAGCGGACGGTGGAGAAGGCACAATAGATGCATTGATTTTTTCATCAGGCGGGAAAATTGTGGAGGCGGAGGTAGTAGGCCCTCTTGGCAGCAAAGTAAAGAGCTTTTTTGGCATATTAAAGGACGGTACGGCAGTCATAGAGATGGCTGCATCGTCTGGCTTAAACCATGTGCCTATTGATATGAGAAATCCATTAGTCACCAATACGTACGGCGTAGGGCAGCTTATAAAAAAAAGCCCTTGACGCAGGATGCCGCAGGTTCATCGTAGGCTTAGGCGGCAGCGCCACAAATGATGGCGGCGCAGGCATGATGGAAGCTTTAGGGGCAAGGCTTTTAGATGAAGACGGGAAAGACATACCTTACGGAGGAGGAAATCTTTCAAGGTTAAAGAAAATAGACGTAGATGGCTTGGATAAGAGGTTATACGAAAGCAGCTTCATAGTGGCGTCAGATGTTACAAATCCCCTTTGCGGCAAAAACGGCGCATCTTACGTTTACGGCCCTCAGAAAGGCGCAACACCTGAAATGGTAAATATCCTTGACAAGAACTTATACCACTATGCCGAAATTGTAGAAAAGACGGTTGGAAAGGATTTTAAAGATACGCCAGGTGCTGGTGCGGCTGGCGGATTAGGGTTTTCCTTAATAGCATTTTTAAATGCCAAGATAAAATCTGGCATAGAGATAGTGATGGAAGCCGCAAATATGGAGGAAAAGATAAAGTCTTGCGACATAGTTATAACAGGTGAAGGCAATACAGACTTTCAAACTGCATTTGGCAAGGCGCCGGCAGGTATATCGAAGATAGCCCAAAAATATGGCAAGAAAGTCATAATACTTTCAGGCGGTTTAGGTCGTGGATACAAAGAGCTTTATAAAATAGGTGTTACAGCGATGTTTAGCATAGTGGATAGACCTATGACGATAGATGAAGCCATCCATGATGCCAAAAGGCTTATATCTGACAGGACGGAGGATATAATCCGCTTATTTGTTTAATTTTTGTATAAGGTAAACTAATACATACGATAATGTCTACTTATAGTAGACATTTGTTTTTTACTATTGCATTTTTTTCTTTAATAGTTTATCATATTAAATAAATATTTAAAAAGGTGTGAAGCTTATGAAAAATAGGATTCTCATGACACCGGGACCTACTATGGTGCCTAAGGAAGTGTTGGACGTATGCCACCTTCAGCCGTATCACCATAGGACGCCGGAATATTTTAAATTATTTTCAGATCTTAATTCAAATCTTAAAAGGATATTTAAGACAAACATGGATGTATTGACATTGACGTCATCTGGTACAGGCGGCATGGAAGCCGTCGTTGCAAATCTCTTTAAAAGAGGAGATAAAGTCTTGGTGGCCAGCATAGGCCATTTTGGAGAGAGGTTTTACGATATTACAAAAGCTTACGGACTTGATTCTGATATTATCGATTTTGGTTGGGGCAATGCAGTCCGTCTTGACATTTTAGACGATGCTTTGAAAAAAGATAAGTACAAGGCTTTGATTGTGACGCAGAATGAGACGTCCACAGGCGTCACAAATGACGTAAAAGCAATAGCTGATGTTGCTAAGAAGTACGGTACGCTTATCGTAGTTGATGCAGTAAGCTCATTAGGCGGCATACCTCTTGACATGGATGAATGGGGATTAGATGCGGTCATTACCTGTTCACAGAAGTGCCTGATGTCTCCGCCAGGATTAAGCTTTGTGGCTTTAAGCGAGAGGGCGTGGCAGATGGCAGAGGAGTCTGATCTTCCTAAGTATTATTTTGACCTTAAAAAAGCGAGGAAAGGCGTGCAAAACGAAAAACCGGACAACCCATATACACCAGCGGTTTCCACTGTGATGGCTGTAAAAAAAGCCACAGATATGCTTCTCAGTACAGGAATGGACACAGTATACAAAAATCAACATGCAATCGGTGAAAAGGTGAGGAATACCGTAAAAGACATGGGGCTTAAGCTTTTCCCAGATGAGTCCATATCGTCAGATCTTTTGACGGCAATAAAAGTGCCAGAAGGGTACAAAGCAGGAGATGTAATAAACTACATGTCGGAGAGAGGCGTGCTTGTGACAGGTGGACAAGGGCATTTAAAAGGCAAGATAATTAGGATCGGCCACATGGGATATGTCACAGATGAAATGCTTAATTTGACGTTTGACGCATTAAAAAGCGCATTATCAGATTTATCTTAATTTTATTTGAGGGGGATTTATTGTGAAAGTATTGGTGACGGAGAGAATAGCCGAAAGCGGCTTGGAGTACCTTAAGAATCATGCGGATGTGGATTTTAAACTGGATCTACCACGAGAAGAACTTTTGAATATCATAGGCGATTACGATGCAATAGTTGTAAGAAGCGTTACAAATGTCGATAAAGAACTTATCTCAAAGGGAAAGAATTTAAAAGTAATAGGAAGGGCAGGCAATGGCGTCGATAATATAGACCTTTTGGCAGCGACGGAAAAAGGCATAATTGTCGTAAATACTCCTGAAGGCAACATCATATCGGCTGCAGAACATACGATTGGGCTTATGCTATCTATTGCCAGAAACATACCGCAGGCGTATATTGGCGCAAAAAATGGCGACTTTAGGAGAAACAAGTTTAAGGGAGTAGAGCTAAGCGGCAAAACCGTAGGCATAATTGGTCTTGGCAGAATAGGATCATTAGTTGCAACAAGGCTTGCAGCATTTGGCATGAAAGTCATTGCATATGACCCATATATACCAGACAGCCGCTTTGAAAAGTTTGGCGTAAGAAAAGTATCATTTGACGAGCTTTTGCAAGAGTCGGACTTTATAACTATCCATACTCCGAAGACGGAGGAAACCATTGACATAATAAGCCATGAGGAATTTAAGAAAGTCAAAAGAGGCGTGAGAATCGTAAACTGTGCAAGAGGCGGACTAATAAATGAAGAAGCTTTGTACGACGCAGTCAAAGAAGGGATTGTGGCTGCGGCTGCCCTTGACGTGTTTAAAGTAGAACCGTCTTATGACAGGGAAAAGCAGGATTTCCACAACAAGCTTTTAGAGCTTCCGAATGTGGTAGTGACTCCTCATTTAGGAGCATCAACTGTTGAAGCTCAAAACAATGTAGGTATATCTGTAGCGAAAGAAGTGATAACGGCATTAAGTGGGAAACTTTACGGCAACATAGTAAATCTTCCGGATGTGAAAGCCGATGAATTTGGAGAATTGAAGCCGTACATGAAGCTTTGCGAAGCCATGGGTTCCCTTTACTACCAGATAAGCGATGTGCCTGCAAAAACGGTAGAGATAATATACAGAGGAGAAATATCCAGTCTAAACACAGAAGTCGTCACGCTTCACGCATTGAAAGGACTTTTAAAACCTGCTTTGAAGGAAGGCATAAGCATTGTAAATGCAAGGCTAAGAGCTAAAGAAATGGGGATAGAAGTCATAGATGGCAAGATAGAAGAAATAGATCACTATTCAAGCCTTGTCACCATAAATGTCATTGACACAAAAGGAGAATCTTACAAGTTTTCGGGGACAACGTATGGTGATGAAATACGCATAGTAGAATACTTGGGCCACAGGGTCAACTTTGAGCCTACAGAGTACATGCTTTTTGTTAAAAATAAAGATGTGCCTGGTGTGATTGGCCATATCGGAAATGTATTGGGGGACTTTGGCATAAACATATCTTCCATGCATGTAAGCCCAAATAAAAACGACGGGACTGCTCTCATGATCGTTAATACAGATAGAGAAATCCCCATAGAGGCTGTAGAATCATTAAACAAATTAAACAGCATATTAAGGGCAAAGGCAGTGAAAAATCTGATATAAAAAATTTTTTATCAAAGAAGGAAAATTATGTTTTGTGTCGAATATTAAAAATATAAACAAAATATATAGGATTCTGTGAAGCATAACCTGTATCTGGGCACCTGGGTTATGCGGAGATAGTGGTGCAACCGGCCGTAGTCTTTACTGCGGCTTTTTGTTTTATGGGGATAGGGGTTTATATACGGCAAAAGGATAAGCATATGCTTATCCTTTTAGCGTATACAGCATAAAAATCTGTCTATATATGTTATAATAATAATTAAAGGATGAGATATTGAGGTGAATTATTATGCAAGCTGTGGAGTTAATTGATTATTCACTGGAAAAGGAATTGAAAATTATAGTTGATACAATTGTAGAAAAGTGCAATCCTGAAAAAATAATTTTATTTGGTTCGATGGCCAATGGAAAGTCAACTGTCTGGAGTGATATAGATTTAGTGGTTATAATGAGCACAGATTTGAGATATATAGATAGGTTATTATATGTTTCTAAAGCCATAAAATCTGATGTACCTATTGATTTTTTTTGTATATACGCCTGAGGAAGAAAGACGCTTTATAGAGACTAATAATTTATTCTACACGAAAGAAGTAATTGAGAAAGGTAAAGTCTTATATGAAAGAAAATTATGATGAATATAAACAATGGCTTAATTATGCAGAGGATGATTATAAAGCAGCCAATGAATTATTAAAGGCAAAGTTATATAATCTTGTTTGCTTTCATTCTCAACAATCAATAGAAAAACACTTAAAAGCATATCTAATATATAACGGAATAAATCCGCCTAGGGTACATCATTTAATAACTTTAATAAGGATTATAAGTAAATTTTCAGATGCGTTTGATGAATTTATAGACGATGTAAAAATTGTTGATATGTACTATATACCGTCTAGGTATCCGGATGCTCCTATAGGAAGTTTTCCTGATGGTATGCCTAATGAGAATGATGCAAAAAAAGCATTAGAGATAGCTGATAATATAAGGAGGCGTATTAGAGAAATTATAAGATAAAAGCAGGGGAAACAAAATCTCCCTGCCTTTATTTTTATATCTTATACGGTATTTTCTTTCTCTTATCAAAATAGTTGAGCGTGTCGATCCCAAATGACTTCACGTAATTATATGCTTTGTCAAAGTCTCTTGCTACATCCTCCGGCGTATGGGCGTCAGAGTTTACGAGAATAGGGATATTGTACTTTTTAATCATTGACATTATCTCTTTAGATGGATATATTTCACCTACAGGTTTTCTCCAACCTGCTGTTGAAACTTCCACAGCTATTCCGATCTTTGCTATATTCTTAATATTTTCTTCTATTTTATCATAAACCATTGGCGTCGGTCTGTACTTAAAAATTTTCACTAAATCGATATGGCCTATGAAGTCAAAAATGCCTGTTTCAGCCATCTTTTCAATCATATTAAAATACTCTAAATACACAGAGTCCACATCGCATGACTCCCAGATATCAAGGCAATCATCAAGATCTATGCCCCAGTCTTCTATCCAGTGGATGGAGCCTATCACATAATCCCATGGATATGGCTTTAAGAAATCCATAAGCTCTCTTTCTTTGCCTGGTATATAGTCTGCTTCTATGCCTAATTTTACGGGAAGTCCCATAGACTTTGCTTCATTTATAAGCGATACATATTCATTGATGTCTTGACCATTGTATTTTTTAATCCATTCCCCTCTAAAGCCGTCGCTTCCAAATGCATCGTATCCTTTATCAAATCTGTATCCATGCTCTGATATGCCTATCTCTTTAAGGCCTTTGTCTAATGCCGTATCTACGAATTTTTTAAGCCAATCAATCGTGTAGGGTCCTTTTTCTATGTGTACATGATAATCTGATGGCATATATTTTCCCCCTTTACATTGATAAACTAATTATAATATCAAAACAAAAACATTGCAATAACTCAAGAAAACGTATGATATAATAATGGTAGCCTCCAAGAAAGGAGGTGAAACAATGGCCACTGGCGGCAAAAGGCGGAGAGAAAACCGCCAAATAGACTGGTACAAAGTCACAGAAATACTGCTTAAGTTATTAGAGATAATAATTAAGTGGTACACGAAGTGATATGTACATAGTCGAGAAAAAGGTGAGGGCAACGGCCTCACCTTTTTCTATAAACAATGACCACTGGCTTTAAATTTGCCTATATATATTATACCACATTATTGTATTTTTCAAACATTTTTCAGTAAAAACATTGCAATAGCAGGTAAAAACGCATGATATAATAATGGTAGCCTCCAAGAAAGGAGATGGCAAAGTGTCTACAGGTGGCAAAGGGCGGAAAGAAAACCGCCCAATACTTAAACAGAATCACAGAAATACTGCTTAAGTTATTAGAGATAATAATTAAGTGGTATACGAAGTGATATGTACATAGTCGAGAAAAAGGTGAGGGTAACGGCCTCACCTTTTTCTTTGCAAAGTGTCCACAGGTTTTAAATTTGTCTATATATATTATACTATATTATTTTATTTTTCAAACATTTTTCAGCAAAAACATTGAAATAACAGGTAAAAACGTATGGTATAATAATGATAGCCTCCAAGAAAGGAGGTGAGCGTTGTGACCGCAGGCAGCAAAAGGCGGAAAAGAGGCCGCCAAATAGACTGGTACAAGATCACGGAAATACTGCTTAAGTTATTAGAGATAATAATTAAGTGGTACACAAAGTGATATGTACATAGTCGAAAAAGGTGAGGGCAGCATCCTCACCTTTTTCCATAACATTGTGACCACAGGCTTTAAATTTGCCTATATATATTATACCATATTATTTTATTTTTCAAACATGATATAATATAAGTGATGTAATAAAATTTTATCTGATTGGGGTGAAATGGATGCAAAGCAAAAAAATTGAGGATTTAACATATGAGATGCTAAAGTGTATGCCAGATAATGAAAAAGTGGAAGTTTATGATTTTGTTAAATATTTAATAAATAAGCGAGAGCAAAGATTAGATAAGGTGTTAAAGATATTAGACAATACTAAGAGAAAATTAAACGAACTTGGATATAATGAAGAAAATATAGATGAGTTAGTACATGAGGTTAGGGAAAGCGATGATTAAAGCTGTAATTGATACAAATGTTTTGGTTTCTTTTTTATTAAGAAGTAAAAATATAGAAAGTATTTTCAGGAAAGTTTCAATAGGTGCTGTTCAAATTTTTTTATCTAATGAGATTATTGCAGAATTTGATAAAGTTTTAAACTATAAAAAGTTCAAATTCACTTATGAAGAAAAGAGCAGCATTATGTCATATATCTTAGATATTTCAAATATTGTTGATATTAAAGAAAGGTTTGATGTTGTAAGAGATAAAAATGATAATAAATTCATTGATTGCGCAGTAAATGCGCATGCTGATTTTTTAATTACCGGTGACAGTGATTTATTGGTTTTAAAAGAATTTGGTGGAGTAAAAATTGTGACTCCTAGTGAATTTTTAAAAATAATTTTTTAACGATTTACCTTAGTGTATAATTTTAGTAGGCAGTAAAAAATAGAAAAAGGAAGGTATCCAAAAAATACCTTCCCTTCGCATGAATCATCCGCTATAATGTTTAATAGAAAATAAAAAGCGTTATAGAGGTGATTACATGCTAGATATAAGTTTAAATGAAAATGAAATAAATTTCAAGGACTTAGAAGTAGAAATTTATAGATTAGCATGCGAAGAAGCTTGTAAGATAATGGCTCAAATCCTTATGGAAATAGATGATATTCTACTAGAAAAAAGGGACAAAAAGGAATATAGATGTAAAGGTAAAAAGCATACAAACATAAAGACAATTATGGGCACTGTTGAATTTGATAAAAG
>NZ_BBKT01000067.1 GCF_000747665.1 Thermoanaerobacterium saccharolyticum
CATGCCAACCATAAGATGCTCTTTGTTGCTTTTATTCATAATATCTGCAGCCCATTTTAAAAATCTTTTCATTCCATCAATGTCATTGCTAAATTCAATACGCTTACCGTATTCTATTCCTCTGAAATCGAAAGCTCTAGCGTGATGTATCTCTTTAGCAATGTCTACACCTACAATTAATGTCTTTTCTGTTATTTGCATTATTTTTGTATTTTGGTTATACTTCATATTAGGTACCTCCTTGTTATTTGAGAGTCGTGTTCATGAACAATCGACATCTTGTATTTTATCAGGAGGTACTTTTTATTTCAAATCTTATATTTCTTTATTACAGGAATGCTCCCTTCCTTATATAGCAGTTATCCACTTCTAACCTATAAGTCATAAGCATATCTTTTGTGCAGTAGCCATATGTTTTGATTTGATTCAATATAAAGTTTTCTATAGCATTCCTGATGTTTTCACTTCGCTTACTGTCTTTTACATTTACAAGATAGATTTTATTAGCAAACTCTTCTCCAAAGCAATTTTCTAAATATTTTTTACTCATACCTTTTATAGTAAAGCGGTATTCGAGCATTATTTTTGCCTTTTCATTTGCTATTTTAAAAGCCTCATTATAGTCAGGAACGGTGTAGAAGGAGATGCCGTTCTGAGAATTTTCTTTAGAAATTTGAAGAGCAGTTTTTCTTAGGTTTTGATTCACATCTTTGTATGGGATTTTATGAAAAAGTCCTAACGTGCAGAATAAATTGATATATTTATTTATATTTGGAGCATCCTTGTTCATTTTTTTTGCTAAATAACGGTTAGATAAGAAAAACAGACTTTCCCCTTTTACACTAAAGAATCGGTTGCTAGTGTCATCCTTCCCAATTTACAAAATATGCATCAGTATAGGGTAGCCAAACTTAATAATTCGGTTAAGGCTTGGGAACTCATCTTTCTTTTCGTCAAGTTGGCTTAAAAGCATAATGTTATTTTCGAACCTTTTATTCTGTTTATTTATCCAAGTTAAATCTTCTAGTTCAATATGAAAGTATTCAATCAATTTCCTTATAGCAGTTGAAGTATCACAGTTTTCTTTAATTTTAACAATATCAATAATATCAATGCCTTTCCCATCATTATGGCAAATGCAAACGGGAGAATTACAAAAATACTTGTAATATCCGCCGTTATTTTTTATGACAGCACTGGGGTTATTGTCATTGTGGAATATGCATTTAAAGTTTACATTAGGTTTTGCATCAATGCCCAGGTAATTTATTAAATCCTGCTGCTTTAAAAATGGAATTAAGTTCTCATACTGTATTTCTGAAGAGTAATAAACTCTACGGCTTTCTTTTTGCAGATTGCTGGTTTCAGCCCTCACAGCAACAGGTTTTAGTTCAGTACTTTCTGTATTACCGACCAACTCAATGATATTGTATCCTATGGCAGAGGCAATATCTTCTTGAGTATATTTTACATCTATATTTAGGTATATACACTTTATAGTAAATGGGTCTTTGGGGTTCTTTAAATGCTTATAATTTATTAGTCTTAAAACTCTATTTATATCCTTCACACTGCTATCAGCATGCTCTTTTCTTTCTTCAAAAGCAGCGAAATAGTCAATAAGTTTTTCTTGGAGTGGGGTAAATGCGTCCAAACTTTGCGGTTTCTCAAGGTCAAGAAGCCAGTAAACATGAAAACCGTTTTTGGTTTCTACAATAACGTTTGGATTTAGTTTAAAATTCTCCAATTTCTTTAGAAAAGCAATTTTATATTTCTCTATTTCTTCCTTGCTCCTATACTCATAAACAGTTTTTCCTTCAGAGTCTTTGAAGAGTTCCCCGTTAATGATTTTTGGAACTTTCCCAAAATCCATATCAATAAAGTGTGCATTTATTCTTTTGATAGAATTCTTTTCTTGTCCGCCGCTATTTACAACAAAATAAACACCGTAGCCCTGTTTCTGATATTTTATAAAAATCTTCTGAATAAGCGGATATTCTAAATCATCATCTAAAGTTAATATACAGTCAAATTTTTTTGCTATGTGCTTCTTTTCCTGAATAAGCCTAAAATATACTTTTTCATTTGGCTTTTTAAATAGTGATAAAAATTCAAAATCTGATATGCCTAATGCTTTACGATTTTCATAGTTAATTCTTGAATTCATTAAAACTCCTCCTTTTCAGAGGAGTCACTAGATATTATGTTTTCCGTTTACATTGAGGCATTTTCCCGTAGTATTTTTATAAATCTCCGCTTGAAAATAAGGTGTTTTCCGCTTTGATTAGCGACTCCATTGTTGATTTTTTAGTATTATAATTGCTGTGTTGCTGGAATCAAATTTTTACATAGATTTTTTGTAAAAAAGACTAACAATAAGAACCTAACTGTAGATGTGGGTTCTTATTGTTAGTCTTTTAAAAAATTATGAAGAATTTAAAGCAAATTGCATAAAATTATAAGCCTTATTAGTATGTAACTCTCCACTAGGCTACCATTGAAGTTTCAAAACATTGTTTTTGCTGTAATAATCTAAAAAAATAAATATATAAAATTTGATTTTTTTAATTCTGTGTATAAAATATCAATAAAATTATTTGAAAACAGGTGGTTGTTTTGGAGAGCATAGACGAAATCTTAAAATATTACATTTTTATTACATTTTCAAAAAAGTGCTTAAAATCCGAAGACTCAAAAAAACACCTGTTATACTAAAAATAGTTAGACTTAAAAAACAGTGGCCGCTGTTATATATAAAAATATCACAAAAGGAGAGATGAAATATGATTAACAAAGTTTATGAATCTTTTCCAAGATTAGTTTATTCAAACTCAAACATTATTGAATGTGGTGGTTACTTCCAAAATAAAATTGAAAAAGATGAAGCATTAACTCAGGAAGAATTAACTATTGCTTCATATCTATTGAGTTATCTACCGACACAAGTCAATTTGACAAAGAATGAACTTAAAAACTATTTTACTAAGGAAGAAGTATTAGTGCTAATTTCACTATTTACTAGCACATATTTATGTAATTTTTCGTCAGCCAAGGAAAAACTAATTTCAAATGTTAGAGCCGCCATTTATTATGAATCTATAGATGGAATTTTTAATATTGATGGCGAAAAACTTATTAACAAACTAGAAAATCTTACAGAGTTTCAGGCATTTACGGTTCTAAGTATGATTGAAGAAGCATTTTTTCAGGGAAAAGTATCTGATGAAGAAATGAAAAAAATATTTAATATTGATTAGTTACTGATACATCATTAGACATTATAGGAATAAAAGGGTTTTAGTAGATAATTCGGGCTGCTAAAACCCTTTTAATGAGGATAATCAGTACGATTTAAAGGGATGAGTTTAGAAAAAATCGCTCCAAAATTTGATTAGATAGATTCTGTTCATATAATACTTTTAAGTCAAAAACTGAATGGAGTGATTTTTTTATGAGAGATGTAACGATTTTCGACAATTTTACTGTAATGGAAACTTTTATGATGAATGGTGTGCAGGTTGATAAAGGGTTCGATGAGATGCTGGATATATTTTATAGGGTAAATCTTTGCCCAGAAAACAGTGCCGATGATGTTAATGCTTTATTTATAGATTGCTATTATAGAAGTATTGCTGATTTAAAGAGAGATTTGAAGGATTATATTGGGTAAATCAATCTTAGACGTTAGGACGAATGAAACTTATGCTACTCTCAACACGTCAAATAAAAATATAACTGTAAAATAGTACGGATATAAGTATTTTATATTATAATTAAAGAATAGAATGATTTTAATGAGAATAAAGTGGAAGGAGTATAACTTAAAATGGAAAAGCAGTTTGAGTGTTTAAGGTGTAAAGAGCAAATGAAGTATCTGAAAGAATATCGCTTTGATTCCCAGGATAATAATAGGGGAATATTGGGAGCATTATTTGATATTGAAGAGCATTTGACTTTTGACGTATATGTCTGCCCTAAATGCAGGCATACAGAGTTTTTCTTTACAGAATCAAGGGAAGGGTTTGACGAATGGAATGACTGGTAAAGTTATTCTTTAATGTTATGTAATATTTATTTCATGTGTTTATGGTGCAAGGGGGGAAGGGTGAAGGGAAAATACTCGTTAATAAAATTTATATCAGATTTTTTGCTGGGCTTAGGATTTATCTTTACAATTAGTCCGATAATTTTATATTGTTTTATTCATGGCAATTATGAAAGATATATTTGGATTATAAATGGACCATATCCATTCAGCCATTTTGGCAGCGGGCCATTTCAGTTGTTTATGTACTTAAGCCTGCTTATAGTTGGGACAGTATTGATTACTATTTCAATGATTATAAAAAGAATAAAGAAAGAGTGAGAATAAACAGGAAGGGTGATGAAAACAATGAACTGCACAGAATTGGCTTTGAAAGAATTTCTGGTCAGAGCAAAAAGGAATACATATGCTGGAGATGGGGTTCTTTCTGTATCTTCAAGACCGAACTCAAAGGATTTACATTATGGTGAAGGGGATTTACTGTACATAGACTCTTACTTTGGGAGCGTTGATTTTATTGGTGAAGAAGTGGTATTTGAAAATCAAAAGCCCATATGGGGAATGAATTATTATGGGAAAATGCTCATTGATGAAATTCCGCCAGGATTCAGCAAATGCCTGAAAAGTGCATTGAAGGCAGTTCCTGTTGAAAACCCATTCAGAGGACCTGCTTTATTTGAACAGGATAGGTTTGTTTATAAATGTTCATGGCAGGGAGATATATCTGAGTTTAACGGGAATGAGGCAATATACTTTGATGGTATTGAAATATATAGATTGTCTTTTCATGGCGGATATATAAAATAGTATTCAATATTTTTACACACACCGTAAACACAAACTTTTTATGGAGGCATTATCCAAAACCGATGCTTGAGATAATAAGTTGCAGCAGAAGAACGGATATTCCTGCGTTTTATTATGATTGGCTTCAGGAATGTCTGAAAAATAAATATGTAATGGTAAAAAATCCTTACAATAAGTCAACATACATGGTGGATTTATCTCCTGAAAGGGTGCACTCAATTTGCCTGTGGTCAAAGTCGTTTGCCAATGTACTTAAAAATCCTGGATTTTTGTCGCTGTATAATCTATACTTTCAGTTTACAATCACAGGCTACTCCAAATTTCTGGAGCCAAATGTTATTGATACAAATGAGGCAGTCAGGCAGATGGAACAACTGGCT
This sequence comes from Thermoanaerobacterium saccharolyticum, assembly GCF_000747665.1. Lineage (GTDB taxonomy): Bacteria > Bacillota > Thermoanaerobacteria > Thermoanaerobacterales > Thermoanaerobacteraceae > Thermoanaerobacterium > Thermoanaerobacterium saccharolyticum. The sequence continues at coordinate 5,233 of NZ_BBKT01000067.1, forward strand.
CTAAAGTACTCACCTAAGCAAATAAACTGGAGATTTGACCCTATTATTCTTAGTATCAAGGGAGAGAACGAACCGACACCAGATAACTTTGAAAGAGCAAGGCTAAAGGTGTTTGAGGCTTTATGCAGGGATATTTCTTCCTTTGGGGTAAATCGCTGTACCATAAGTTTTCTTTGCCTGTATAAAAAAGTGGAACAAAGAATGAAAGAATCGAAGTTTACTTGTTCAATTCCTTCACAGCAACAGCAGATTGAATTTGTAAGCCAATTAGTAGAGATTGCAGACAAATACGGGGTCACAATTTATACATGCACCAGCCACATTATTGAAGGAGTACCTGGGGTGAACAAGGGCCATTGTATAGACGGGACCTACCTTGAAGAATTGTTCGGTAAAAGAGCCTCCCACGCAAAAGATGCAGGGCAAAGAAAAGGATGCGGATGTACCAGGTCAAGAGATATTGGAGCATATAGTGGGCAGAGTTGCGGGCATGGGTGCCTTTATTGCTATGCGAGATAATTGAATATGTTATTGAAATACAGTTTCCTGTCAGAAAAATTATTTGTTCATCTGTATTGACAATATGGGAAATATATGTAATAATACGCTAAAAAGTGAGTATGCTTAAGCATTGATGTGCGAGCAGCATAGGGACCATGAATGTCCTACACGAATGGTTGTAACCCTTCGGAGTCACTCTTATGAGTGATTCTGCGGGGTTTTTTATATTTAAAAAATTAATTGAAAGATGCACTGCGGGCAAAATCTGAATTTGGGAGGAGGGAGGTTTATATGTACAATCCAGAGCAAATCAAAAATTTCTATAACAATTATGGGATGCGGGAGTGGGAGAGACTTGATTTGACCGCATACGATAGAATCAACTATCATCTGCATAGGCACTTTCTTCAAGGACATATTGGTAAAGATAAAAAAGTTCTTGATGCTGGCTGTGGAGCAGGAAGGTTTAGCATAGCCATTGCCCAGTCTGGAAGTGAGGTTACTTTGTTAGATATTTCTGATGAACAAATAAATATCGCAAGGAACAAGATTTTAGAAAGTGGATTATCGAGTAGAGTTTCTAATTTTATAGTTGGTGATTTGTGTGAAATGTCTATGATAGAAGATGAAACTTTTGATACAACTGTATGTTACGGGGCTGCACTGAACTACCTTCTTGATAATTTAAGTAAAGGCGTAAGCGAACTTGTTAGAGTCACAAAAAGAGGTGGGACAATACTCATTAGTGTAAATAGTAAATGGGGAGTTATTCATTCTTTACTTGGGAGAGAGAACTTTGATATTTTAGACTTTTTTGGACGGCCTGATTATTGGTATATTGATAAAGTTGTGGATACAGGTGAATTACCGCAGCATCCTGGTGTTTCTCATCCGCCAAGGCATTTCTTTGATGCAAAGGAAATCAGGGAAATATTACATAAGGCAGGGCTAAAACATATTGTGTTAGGGAGCAGCCCATGCCTTACGGCGGGTTTCCGTTCAAAAGTTGAGTTACTTGAGAAAGACAATGAAGCATGGAAAACAATTATTCGATTGGAAGAGAAATCGTATTGTCTCCCTACAATGTTAGACTACGGAGAGTTTCTACTTGCAAAAGGTGTAAAAGAAAAGGAGTGGTAGAATTGATAAAGCCTAAAAGACTAAAACAGAGTTCAAAAATAGCCATTATTTCGCCTTCAAACGGGCTTCCTTTCTTATTCCCTGATATTTATGAGTTAGGATTAAAGAATTTGAGAGAAATAATAGGTCTCGATATAGTAGAAATGCCAACCGCAAGGATGTCTCCAGATGAACTTTATAAAAACCCGAAACTTCGAGCAGACGATATAAATAATGCCTTTGCAGACGATAGTATTGATGGAATTATAACTTCAATTGGTGGATACGAATCGGTTAGAATTCTACAATACTTGAATACTGATATGACAATAAAAAATCCAAAGTTTATAATGGGATTTTCTGATGCTACAACTTTTCTAACATATCTGAATTACATGGGTATGGTAACATTTTATGGGCCTTCTGTAATGGCGGGATTTGCGCAACTTAAATCTTTACCATTACAGTTCACGGAACATATTAAAACGGTTTTATTTTCAAACGATTACCCTTATTCATATGCTCCATATACAGAATGGACGAACGGCTATAAAGATTGGAGTAACAGAGATACCTTGGGGGAGTGTACTGAATTCTACAGTAATGAAAAAGGTTGGGTTTTTTTACAGGGTAACAAAACAGTAGAAGGCAGATTGTGGGGAGGTTGCATTGAAGTTTTAGAATTCATGAAATCTACTGCTTACTGGCCAGATAAGGATTTTTGGAATGACAGGATACTTTTCTTTGAAACATCTGAAGAAAAACCGTTGCCTAATCAAGTAGACTATATGCTGCGAAACTACGGTATTCAAGGGGTTCTTAATAAGGTAAAAGGTATTATTTTTGGCAGACCTAAAGATTATTCGAATAAAGAAAAAGAAGAACTTAATAGCATTATTCTAAGAATAGTGAAAGATGAATTTAATGCTTCAGAAATTCCAATAGTTGTTGATATGGATTTTGGACATACGGACCCAAAAGTGATACTACCTTTGGGATGTATGATGAGATTAAACCCAGAAGCGAATGAATGTACATTATTAGAAAGTCCTTTTATGTGAAACTGAGTTATTTGTTATAGAAAGGGATTATTTCGATTAGTAAAGGAGTTATGAAAATGGACTAAAATGGTGGAATCTGCTGATGCATATTATCGTTTATATAGAAACTGGAGGATAATTGTTGTGCTATCCAAATCGTAGATGATAAATATAGAATAGTGTTATCAAAAGATAGCGCCAATGCTTATAGAGTATACTGGAAAAAAGATGCTTTTTACGAAGAACTAATTGAAAAAGTTGCAAGATATGGGGGAATGAAGATGTTAAAGGCTATATTTTTTGATATGGGCAATACGCTGGTAAAGTATTACGAAAGACATGAGTTTGATGCAATCTTGAAGCAAGGTATTCAGAATGTAAAGGATTATCTGTATTGTGAAGGCTTTAGGATACCTTCTGAAGAAGAACTATGGGAAAAGGTTAAAAGTGAAAATCATGAATCGGCCGATAATGCGGTAAGGCCTCTCGAAGAAAGATTGAAAAAGATTTTTAATTTGAATAAAACGTATATAAACTCTAATATCGAATTAGAAATGTGCAGGTGCTTTATGAAACCAATATTTTCACGTTCTTCCTGCTATGATGATGTACTTCCTGTACTGAAGAGACTAAAAGAGAAAGAGTTGAAAATTACAGTAGTTTCCAATACTGCCTGGGGAAGCCCAGCAGTATTATGGATGGAAGAACTTAAACGCTATCATATAAATATATATATTGATGATGCTGTATTTTGCAGGGATGTTGGCTGGAGAAAACCAGCAAAACAGATATTTGAATATGTATTAGAGAAGCATAACCTTAATGCTGATGAGTGTATTTTTGTAGGCGATGACCTGAGATGGGATATTGTAGGTTCTGAAGCAGTTGATATTAAGGCCATACTTATAAATCGTTCAGGAAACCAAGCAGCAAATGTTAAAACTATGGTCACTGATTTATATCAATTAATGGATTTGGTAAATTAACAACATGGTCAGGATAGCCATGGGCCAGGATGTTAGCAGTTTAAGAGAAATTCATAACTGATACTAAAATAAATGACAAAAGTACTTGAATTTATAGGAGAAGGGTATGGCGGTGGGACTTTATAAAATAATAAAGTTAGAACCCAAAGACTATTACAAATGCTCAAACATATGGAATATGGCGAAGAATCCCGATAGGACAAAGAAGTGGTATGATGAATTAGTAAACGGCAATAGAATTACTTTTGTTTATACCGAGAATGATGAGTTCATCGGTGAGGGTTCTCTGGTTTTCAGGAATGATGACCCTGATTATACAATTCCTGATAAACGAATATATCTTTCTCGGTTGATTGTTAAAGTCGAATACCGTAACCGTGGCATAGGTGGCATTATTATAGATTATTTGATTGATTATGCAAAACGGCTCGGATACGAGGAAATATCCGTCGGAGTTGACACAGATAACTTAATTGCAAGGCATCTATATGAAAAAAAAGGCTTCACAAATGTGATTTTTGAGGGAGAAGATGAGTATGGTGAATATGTAAAACTACTTAGAAAGTTATGATAAGCAACTTTTTATTATATGCATGACCTTTGGTTACTAAATACGTATCCGTTTAATATTGGAAAGTAAAGATTATTTATATTTTGTATAGGGGGAAAAGGTAATTGAAGAAGCAAGGAAAATGAATATTGATAAGATATTGCTTACAATTAGAAACGATAATGCCAATTCAATTAAAGTCGCTCTTAATAACGATGGAAAAATTGAAAGAACAAATGATGAAAGGCATTATATCTGGATTGATTGTTAACCCCACTAAATGAACGTATTTTTTTTGTGTACATTGTTGGTATTTTGGCAATGTAAAATCTGATGTTTTAAGAGAGCAAAGTTGGTAAGGAACAATTATCATGATATAATGCTTGGTACAAAGTTTTTAAATTGGTGGGAAAATTCAATTAGGGGGTAAGGCTTTGGAAGAGATTAGAGATATAAAGGCAATTCTTAAAACATCGGATATTACTCGGGTGCTTGCAGAAAGTGTGTACAATCCAACACAGGAAAGATTAATGAGTAGAGTGGATGAGTATACCAATAACACAAATGTTGCTGCATTCGGATATATAGTGGATGGTTCTATCTGTGGGGTAATTGTTCTTGATACAGCCCAAAAAGAGAAAATTATAATATTAGATATAGCAGTAAGCAAAAGTAGTCAGCATTTAGGAATAGGGAGCAAACTGATTAACTATGTATTGGTATGTCTAAAGCCCAGTATTATACTTGCGGAAACAGATGATGATGCAGTTGGATTTTACAGAAAGTATGGATTTGAAATCAATAATTTAGGCGAGAAGTACCCGAATATTAAAAGATACGAATGCAAGTACGTAAATAATATGTAGGTCTGCAATAAAGGGGGCTTAAAATTTGGTACAGTACGATGAATTTAAAGATATACCTGGATATACAGAATGGAATATTATTAAGAAAATAGAAAAAGGCTGGTCCCAGGATGCAAAATATTATGTCCAGAATAATAATGGAGAAGAGCATTTACTCAGAATATCTGATATTTCAACATGTTGAAAAATATCAATGATATGCTTGAGTACTACGATTGTTTTAATTCATATATACTCAAATGGTATAACTCTGCATTAAGTAAAGGAGAACTACATTATGAATTTGATAGTAATTAAGGAAGTATCCTTTGAACATCTGGGCAATAAAAGCAGTCATCCATGGAAAGAAAGAGGTAATAAATATTATCATGGAGAAAGAGTTGCAAAGTTGGTTATTAAACTCAGAAAGTTTATCATTCCAGAGGATGATAGTCATGATGATATTCTGACTGTTGCAGCATGGTTTCATGATATTATGAATGGTATTGAGAATCATGCAAAAGAAGGCGCAAAAAAGACACGAGAATTGCTCGATGGATACTGTTCACAGTATGAGATTGAGGAAATTTGTAAGATAATTAGTGTTCATGATGATAGGTATTCGGACCGTAGTTTATTTTCAGATTATATAAAATTACATCAGGATGCTGACCATCTTGACCATTTTGGAACTTTTGACATATGGATAAGGTTTTTTTACGCAGCACATCATGATGAGACTATTAATGAAGTAGAGACTATTAATGAAGTAATTGACTGGTTTCAAAATGTACGCAGTAAGGAAGTTGATAAGTATCGAGAAGAATTGAATTTTGAGATTAGTAAAAAAATCTATGATGAAAAAAGTGAATTTGTCCGTAACTTTGGTAATAGAATGAGTGTTGAATGTACTGGTGGAATATGGGATGAAACTGAGATTTTGAAATAGCGGGAGGGATATTATTACTTGGAGAACTATATTACAAATGGTGAAGTTAAATTATGGACTGAAATAACAGGTAATAACAAAGAAAATTACATAATGCTATGTAATGGTGGCCCTGGCTCGCCAGATTATCTTATATTTGGTTAACACATTATGAAGAATTAAGGAGTGCATTGAGGAATTTTATCTCTGAAATACTTGTTTAAATATCTATAGTCAGAAAGGAAATTGTGCTATAGAATAATCATAATCCATTGCACAGTAGTTAGATATTATGAATTAATATATGGTACTTCCAGATGGAGATTTTTGTCGTAATGAAGGGGGTTTTTAAATGGGAAATGACAGTTATTTTTTTCAGACAGAAAGGTTGATTCTGAGAGTTTATACGAAAGAGGATGCTGATATACTCCATCCTGTTATAAGTAGAAGGGAAATTGCAGAGATGACAATTATGATTCCACACCCATACCCTAAAGAAACCGTATACTGGTGGATAGATTATATCCAAAAAAATATTGAAAAAGGAGAAGGTTTTGAATTTGGTATATTTAGTAAATCTGACCCTAAAACATACATTGGCAATATAGGACTTATTGGTATATCAAAGCAACATAACAATGCTGAGTTAGCCTACTTTATTAATCCAGATTTATGGAACATGGGATATGCCACAGAAGCATGTAGGCTTAAAAATAAAATTATAGTAAATTTTTTTGTGTTTATCTCAATAGATGGGTAGAATCCAAATGCAGGGATAAAGAATGTGAATTTTGCAAAAGCAGACCTGTTAAACTTAGCCTGTAGTTTAGTGAGAAAAAAAGGGTAGGAAATTTTACAACTCAAAAGATAACCCCAAGGATTTGTAAAAATATTTTTTACAAACCGTATCTTTTTTTACATTTTTGGTGTATAATAAAGTAGGAGGTGTAAAAAATGAGCATGGAATTATTATTTGAAAATAGAAAACTAATTGGCAAAAATATATTGAATATCATTAAAGACAACGGATATACAAAGTCTTCCTTTTCAAGGCTTACTAATATTTCACGGCCTACTTTAGATAAATTAATAAAAGGAGAAGTTGACAGCCTTGCCACCTTCAAAACTCATATTCAAAAAATTTTGGAAAGCCAGGACATGAATGAAGAACAACTACTAAACTATGTTCCAAAATATAAGACGAAAAAGGAACTTGTTTTTGCACTGTCTGACAATGCTCCAGAAAATCATGCCCTGAACCCTAAGGCTCAAGAAATGTTTGGTATTTTAGAGGACATAGTTCATATGTGTGAACTGTATTACAATTAAGAAGGTGCAGATTATGTCGGAATTAGTAACGAGTAAGAACCTTGAGCAGGTTATTGAAAAAAATAAACTGATTAAAGATGATATATTAAGATTAACAAATGATTTTACAGTCAGATTTAACAAGTCGGGGGTAACGGGGCAGGATAAACTGTCTTTTTCAGTATTAAAAGAGAATCATTTAATCCAGATTCCTATTGATGATGAGTATTGGGGCGGGGCTATTATTACAAAGGGAAGTATTAAAATACCAGTTATCAATACAGCCCAGCCCCGTGTCTATCAATATTTTGTGGCATGGCATGAAATATATCATTTGTTCTATGACCTTAATTTAAGGGAAGAGACACATAATATTGCCGTTGATATGGATTTGAACGAGAGAAGAGCAGACTATTTTGCAGCAAAAATGATTTTTGGGAATGTTTATGACTACTATTATTCATTAGATGATGAAAATTTTATCGACAAAGTTATAAAATGCATGGATGTATATAAGGCACCATACAAGGCAGTACTGATAGAACTATTTGAAGAAGCCGTTACAAAATATAATGATTTGGATTTAAAAGAAAAAATTCTAGAGCATTTTGATAATAAACCTGATGATTTAGTGCAAAAATTTATAGATTTGGAATTAGACGCAGAGTTAGTAAAACCCTCATATGTTGTAAGTTTAGGTGGGTTGGAGAAGAAAATACAAAGTGTTATAAAAGAAAACCCAGATGTCTCCCATCATAAAGATAATTATCAGTTTCTACTCACGCTAAAGAATAAAATTAAAAAAGGAGTGGAGGGACTTGCCAAATGAAAGGAGAAGGCATAAAAGAATTAAAACAATACCTTTCTATAGGCAAGCCTCTCAAAGTTTGCATCCTGGATAATAACTCTGTTGAATTTTTAACATGGGTACGCAAGAACGTCAGCCCTGAAAAGATATTTAGCCAGTATGATATGATTCTTATCCCCAAATGGGTATGGGTTGAGGTCTGTGATAGTGATAATAGAAAAAGTTACATAAATGATTTAAAACATTATTCGAAGGTCCAAATTATAGATGAAGTTGATTATTTAACATTGGTGGATTACAAAGAAGCAGAATTATACTATCTGTTTTTGTATTGCTGCTACAATGTGAGCAGGCTTGTTAGTTTTATTAAGAAAAACATCTTAAAAAACAGACCTGTAGAAGACTTGGACCCCTATGAAGAATGGCTAAATATATTTTATGAAGAGGGACTAGACCAAAGAAAACTTTCAAACGGAAGAATTCAGAAGAAGAATGCAGGAGAGATATCTATTGCCGTTTTAAGTTATATCCTTTCCTATTATTACAGTGGAAGCATTGATACTATTACTATCTTTAGCAGTGACAGGGATACATATGAATTTGTTTCTAAGGCTAAAGAAATACTTTATAAAGACGAGCGATTTAAAGACAGAAGCAACACTTCCATAACTTTCAAATCAAATGATTTTCTGATTTATGAATGGACAAGGCTGGGATATATAAACGAAGATAATATTGATGCTTTTGTGGACAATTACAGGCAGACGAGGAGAATAAAATTTACGAGAAAAAAACAGGATAATTCAATTGAAGAACAAGACAAATTAATAGAAAATACTGTCTTTTTAGAGATGTTAAAGGACAGCACGATACATTTAATCTTTTGAATATACTGGACTATAGTAAAAAGGTTTTAGTAGATTTTAAGCCTACCAAAACCTTTTTCTTATTGCTTTAATATTTCTTATCTTTTTTAAAGTAAGATTGAACCTTTACGGTAAAAGAAAGAAGCATAATAAGAAATATTCCCAATAGAGAACCTGCAATAAAGCGGATAAACATATTTTCTGCAATTACAGTAAATGGTATTAGAAATATACTTATGAGAATTACCAGTTTTATAGTCAAAAAAACACTATGCCTCATAAAATACCTCCTTATGTTCAGGTTACATAGAATCTTATCCTATTACTACATGGTATTTCAAGTGAGATTTTAACGTTTAAAATAAAGTCGGTCCATGATATAATGAGATTAGGAAATAGGTTTAGGGAAATGGACTAAGTGCCATTGACACAGTCACCTAATAAAGGTGTCAAACTGTAGTCAGTGGCATTTTGTTTTTCAGAGAACAGATGAATAAGGGAAAAACGATAAGAATTTCATTAGAAAAAAGGCTAAAAGCAAGGGGTAAAGGACTTAATGAAGTGGTGGTTGAATTACATTACGATATCATTCTCCTTTGTTCCGTACTCTTTTATACTTAATTCCTAACTCGGGAGGTATCTGCATGGCTAAACGGAAAACAGATTGGGATGAAAATAAATTAAATAAATGGATACAGGAAGGCAGGGGACAGGGGGAAGGCAAGGATTACAAGCCCTGGCTTACTGTACAGGACTTTCCCAGCAAAGGCAGAGTTACACGTGTATTTGGATGGAAAACAAAAAGAATTCATCATATTTTCACGGATTCGGAAGCACGATATTTTTATTTGTTAGAATGGGAGGATGATGTTTTAGATATCAGGGAGCACTACCCCTTGTTCAACTGTGAAGAAGTCATACAAAACCATGCTGGTTTAAATTTTGATTTATTTAAAGACAAAGATACAGGAACGCCATACATTTTATCTACTTCATTTTTAATAACCTTGAAAAAAACAAACGGCAAAATAGCATATGTTGCCAGAAGCCTTAAGGCGGATTATGAACTTGAGCAAAAGACGGCATTAGAAAGGCTGGAAATAGAGAGAAGATACTGGCAGAGTCAAAATATTGATTGGGGAATAGTAACACAAAAAGAGATTCCAGTGGTTAAATCAAAGAATATAGAATGGATTCACTCATCCTTATATCCTGCTGATGAAAGAGGATTTACAGATGAAGAGGTTGACTATTACTGTAAGGCTTTCATTGATAAATTGGCAGGAAGCAATACTTCAATTAGAGATTTCACTACCCAATTTGACAGGCTGTTTAATTTGGATACAGGGACAGGGGTATACATATTCAAGCGTTTAATTGCTCTTAAAAGGATAATGGTGGACATGAATAAAAAAATCGACCTTAATGATTCGACCCAAAGTATAGAAATTATTAAGCAAAGTTTGCCAGAGAGGGTGGGGGTACTTTGATTGCAGTAAATACACTAATCAAGTGGGTACAGGATAATGATAAAGAAAGTGTGGAAAGGATTTTGTGGCTTGATAGGCAGCAAAACTTTGCATACGTTATAAACATATATTTAAATGAAAGTCCTTTCCCAAGAAGTATTTCTGATATCGAAGAGGGCATAAAGCAGGGGATTGCATTTATATTGGAAAACGACCCATTTGTTAAGGTTGTTCATGAAGAAGAATTGTCAGAGAAATCAAGACAAATACGGGATAAAGCATGGGAAGTTATTAAAGAACTTGTTACACTTGAACCTGCTATTTTTGATAAGAAAGAACGGAGGGAACTTGTTTTAAAAGCCTCGTCTATTTATCAACTACATGAGAAAACTGTTTTAAATTATCTTAAAAGATTCTGGAAGAGAGGGAAAATAAAGAACGCTTTGCTTCCAGACTACTATTTATGCGGAGGTACGGGTAAAGAAAGGCGGGCAGGAGACAAAAAGCGTGGACGCAGGCGAAAAAATGTGGAACTGATAGGTGAGGGAATCAATGTAGATGAAGAAATAAAGAGGATATTTAACATCGCTGTCAATAAATACTATCATACAGGCACTAAAAAATCCCTTAAACTTGCATATGAACTGATGAGAAAAGAGTTCTTCAGCGATGAATTCAGGATACAAAACGGCATAAAAGTTCCTATCATAAAACCTGTGGGCGATGTACCTACATATGCACAATTTCGTTATTGGTATTATAAGAATATCAATTTCAAAAAGAAAATTACATCCAGACAGAGCAGTAAAAAATATGAGCAGCAGCACAGGCCTCTTCTGGGAAATTCAACTTCAGAAGCCATTGCACCAGGAAGCATCTATCAAATCGATGCAACTGTAGGAGACATTTATCTTGTGAGCCGCTTTAACAGGAACTGGATAATTGGAAGACCGGTGATTTACGGGGTTATAGATGTTTTCAGCAGAATGGTTGTTGGTATTTATGTTGGCTTAGAGGGTCCAAGTTGGATAGGAGCGATGATGGCTCTTGCAAATGCAGCGTCCGACAAAGTTGCCTTTTGCAGGGAGTATGGAATAGATATTGAAGAAAAAGACTGGCCTGTCCATCACTTGCCAGAGGCTATTCTGGCTGACAGAGGGGAACTTGAAGGTAAGAATGTTGAAAACCTTATTAATGCTCTGCATGTAAAGATACAGAATACTCCCCCGTATAGGGCAGATTGGAAAGCGGTTATTGAACAGCATTTCAGAATAACCAATTTAAGGGTAAAACCACTTTTGCCTGGTACTGTAAACCCTGATGTGAGAGAGCGGGGCGACAGGGATTACAGACTGGATGCCAAACTGGATATATACCAGTTTACACAGATTATCATTAAATGTGCCCTGTACCATAATAACCAGTACTACCTAAAAAACTATGACAGGGAAGAGATGATGGTTGCTGATGAAGTAGAATGTATTCCACGGGAAATATGGAACTGGGGGATTGCAAACCGTGCAGGCAGATTGCGGAGTGTACCAGAGGATATCATTAAACTTAATCTCATGCCTTCGGATACGGCAACAGTAACAGCAAAGGGGATAAAATTTAAGGGCTTGTATTATGCTTCCCGAAAAACTCTCAAGGAGAGGTGGTTTGAAAAGGCAAGGAATAAAGGAACATGGAAGATTGATGTATCCTATGACCCCCGCAATATGAACTTTATTTATATCAAGGAGCAAAATGGTATGGACTTTGAGAAATGTTTTCTCCTGGAACACCAAGATAGGTATAAGGATAAAAATTTTGAGGAAATTCAATACCTACTTGAAGAGGAGAAACTTCAATTAAAATTGTTGGAAGATAAGGAACTTCAGGCAAAGGTTGATTTAATAACTGAGATTGAAAGTATTACAAAAGAGGCAGAAAAATCCTTTAAAGAAGAAAAGTCAGATGAAAGCGATTCGAAGCGCAAAAAAGGCATTAGAAATAACAGGAGAATAGAAAAGATGTTAAATCGGGAAAAGGAAGCCTTTGAACTGGATAAAAAAGACACAGGAAATAAGGCAGAAGTTATATCGTTCAATAGAACGGAGCAGAAAGAACAGTTTGATGAGAATGATGCCATAGACCTTTTATTAAGAAAACAAAAGGAGGCCTTAAAGAAAATCCATGAATAAAGTAATAATACCTAACGGTGCTAACGCTGTAATTGCGGAATACAAGGAACAGTTGATACCTGAATACAGTGGAAACCCGTTTATTGAAGCGCTGCCGCCAATTTATTCCCAGGAAGAAGTGGTGGAGAAACTTGCACTTTATCCGCGCTATAACCCAGAAGAAAGGCAATTGGAAAGCCATTACCGCATCCATATGGTTCAGCGGTTGTTTCAGTGCTTCCAGCTCCTTGGCATTCACCTTGACCTTGAAAGCAGGATAAGCAGGGTTATAAGGCAGGGATACCTGGCACGTAACCCATTTAAACCTTCTTATGCTGAAAGCCTTCAGGACGGTTATAAGGCGATACAAAGCCTTAAATGGGAGTTAAGCAGCAATGAATCCTTCAGGACTACTGCAGCGGGCTTTACAATTATAGGGGTAAGTGGAATGGGCAAGACAACGGCCATCAACCGTGTATTATCCCTTTTTCCCCAGATAATTATTCATTCACAATATAAGAATATCAATTTTAGTATGTACCAACTGGTTTGGCTGAAGTTAGACTGCCCATTTGATGGTTCCTTGAAGGGTCTCTGCATAGAGTTTTTCCATAAGGTAGATGACCTGTTGGGTACGGATTATTATAAGAAGTCCGGGGTAGGCAGGAAAACCGTAGACAATATGCTCTCTATTATATCCCAGATAGCCAGGAATACAGCCTTAGGCGTATTGGTCATAGACGAGATTCAGCATTTAAATGGGGCAAAAAGCGGCGGGGATGAGAAGATGCTTAACTTTTTTGTAACCCTTGTCAATACCATTGGAGTACCAGTCATACTTATCGGAACTACAAAAGCATTATCGGTTTTGCAATCGGAATTTCGTCAGGCAAGGCGCGGCAGCGGTCAGGGAGATATGATTTGGGAGAGGTTAAGTAAAGATAAAAGTTGGGAACTGCTAATCAATGCCCTTTGGGATTATCAGTGGACCAAAAAGGAAGTACCGCTAACACCTGAATTAAACGATGTGCTATATGAAGAGTCACAGGGCATCATTGACATTGCGGTAAAACTTTATGCTATGTCCCAAATACGGGCAATCCTCTCAGGCAGGGAGGATATTACTGTAAATCTGATTAAGCAGGTTGCAAAGGATAATTTGAAATTGGTCCGCCCCATGCTGGAAGCCTTAAAATCAGGAAATATTAAAGAAATTGCCAAGTATGAGGATATTTGTACTGTAGACATTGATTTTCTGGGATTTGTGGACAAAAGCAAACAGTCATTAGACTGGGATATGAGGATGAAGATGCTCCAAAGGCAGCAGAAGGAAAAAGAAAAGGAAGCCAACCTTTCAAAGAAGGAACAGGCAATTTTAAAATTGCTGGACTTGAATATTGATGCAAAAAAGGCTCAAAAAGCAGTAGAGCAGGTTTTAGATAGTGAAGAGAGTCTTGAAGTCTCAGAGATTGTAATAAAGGCTGTGCAGATGATATCAACCAATGATAAACCAAAACAAAGGGAAAAGAGTAAAGCAAAGAAGATGGATGAAAATGATATAAGGTTTATTGTGGAAGAAGGCAGGAGAAATAAAAAATCAGCCTATGAATCATTAAAAGAAAAAGGACTTATCAGGCAAGTGGAAAATGATTTTTTCAAGGCGGTGTAGCACAAAATGATGACGTTTTTTCCTGTGCTTTATGAGGATGAAGTGTTATACAGCGTTCTTGCAAGGTACCATGTGCGTAGCGGGAATACAAGTTATAAGGCTACAATGAAAGACCTTTTTGGTTCAACTTCTGTAACAGCGGTGATGGACCTGCCTTCCAATATACAGAATCTTGTTAATAATATGCCCTTTAATTCCCGGTATACAGAAGAATATCTCATAAAAAGCCATACACTTTTCCCATTCTATTCTGCCTTCTTACCTCCTGAGCGTGCAGAAAAAGTTCTAGAATCAATGAAAGGGGAAAACGGAGGAAGTATATACAGCCGAACTGGAATTATGGCCAGTTCTATAACATTAAATCAATATTTTAAGTTTTGTCCTGTCTGCGCTAAAGAAGATAAGTTGCAGTACGGAGAGTTATACTGGCATAGGGTTCATCAAATCCCTGGTGTGCTGATATGTCCGAAACATCATGTTCCTTTATATAACAGCCAGGTGCTTATCAGGGTATATAACAAACATGAATATAGGGCTGCTTGTGAAGAGAACTGTGTAAAACCAGATATTGATATGATATACGCTGATGATGTTTTTGAAAAACTGGTTAGGCTTGCAGAGGATGCTCAGGTTTTACTTAACAGTGATTTTGATAAGAGAACTATAGAATGGTATAAAGAGCAGTATCTTGCAAAGATGATGGAAATGGGATTTGCAAATGTAAATGGGAAAGTGCACCGAAAGAGGTTTATAAAAGAGTTTATTAATTATTATGGTGAAGTATTTTTAGATATAGTACAGTCCGGTGTTGATGTAGATAACGATTCAAACTGGCTAATGGATATGGTAAGGAAGAAAAACAAGACTTCTCATCCTATCAGACATTTGCTTTTGTCCCGTTTTCTTGGAATTTCACTTCATGATTTATTTTATAAAAAGATGGAATATAAGCCTTTTGGAGATGGACCTTGGCCTTGTCTGAATGCAGCGTCAGACCACTACCTAAAGCCTGTTGTTTCTGACTTAAAAATTGTATATAGTACGGATTCAAAATATCCTGTCGGGACTTTTTCTTGTACTTGTGGTTTTGTTTATACCAGAAGTGGGCCAGATGAGTCTGAAGATGCAAGATATAGGTTTGGAAGAATTAAGGCCTTTGGGACAGTGTGGGAAGAGAAACTTAAAGAGTTAGTAAACCAAAAGTTGAGTTTAAGGGAAACAGCGAGGTTACTAGGGGTAGACGCTAATACGGTCAAGAAGTATGCCCGAAAACTTGGGCTAACTACTTACTGGGAAAAGCGGAGTGAGACCGATAGTGAATGTGATAATGATGGGAACAGTTATTCTTCAATGAATTTGGACAGGAATTACTACAGAGAGAAGTGGAAGGAATTAAGAAAGCAATATCCAGAGATGGGGAAAACGCAATTACGGCAGATAGATAATGCTTTATTTGCCTGGCTTTATAGGAATGACAGGGAATGGCTGAACCAGAACTCGCCTGATAAAAAAGTGACTAATGCTGTCAACACCAGAGTTGATTGGAATCAAAGAGATAATGAGATATTATCTCAGATAAAAGGAATAGTTGATAAGATGCTGAATTCGGATGGAAAGCCTGAAAGGATTACCATTAGTCTAATTGGTAGTAAATTAGGAATAAGAGGCTTGCTTGAAAAGCATTTAGATAAACTTCCAAAGACAAAAGTATATCTGGATTCTGTTATAGAGACAAATCACGACTTCAGGTTAAGGAGGATTCGCTGGGCAGTTAAAGAGTTAGAGAAAGAAGGGGAAGAACTGCAAATGTGGAAGATAATGAGGAGGGCTGGTGTAAGAGAAGAGTATGTGACAGAATTAGAGGATATTTTATGGTAGATATTAATTTTAATGTAATGAAATATTACATAAATGAATAAATTATTGACACTATGGAGAATATAATGTAATATAATATTACAAAAGGAGGTTGAGTTAAATGCCCAGTATAAATGAGTTGGGTGAAAAAATCAGGGCTGCCAGGGAGGAAAAGGCATTTAGCCAAAGTGAAGTTGTTGAGAAACTCATGGAAAAGGGTATCAATATGAGCAGAGAAACACTTAGCAAAATAGAAAATGGCAACAGGAGTATATCTGCTGTGGAGTT
This sequence comes from Thermoanaerobacterium saccharolyticum, assembly GCF_000747665.1. Lineage (GTDB taxonomy): Bacteria > Bacillota > Thermoanaerobacteria > Thermoanaerobacterales > Thermoanaerobacteraceae > Thermoanaerobacterium > Thermoanaerobacterium saccharolyticum. The sequence continues at coordinate 21,629 of NZ_BBKT01000067.1, forward strand.
AAATGCTTTATGTAGTATTTTAGGCATAGATATAAACAGCCTTTTTAATGAAGATGATGATTTAGTTACTCTTTTTAGAAAGAGAAATTTTTCTGAAAACACCATTAATGAAGTTGGAAAACTCCAGGATATGATAAAAGTATTCATTTATCAAAAGAAAATATATAATGGGGAGTTTAAGCCTATAAAGAGAAAACCATTATGGGAGGAGTGTTGATATTGAATATGGCTGATTTAAACCTCCCTGATGAGTTAACCAGGCTGCGGTTAAAGGAATTAGCAGAAGAAGTAAGAGGCAGATTTGCTAAAAAAGGGCTCTCTGATATATTTGACGTTCTTGCTGAGGCTGCATTTTTAATAAGAAAACCTATGGAAACAAATGAGATTTCAGGGTTTAGCACTTATTTTGAGGAGCAGTTCATCGTATTTTTAAACAGTAATTTTACTTTAGGTCATGAAAGATTTACAGGAGCCCATGAATTGTATCATATTATATATAATCCAAATATATTAAAAAAGGAAAAGGTTATTTTAGACAAAGAGAAATATAAGGAAGAAGAAGAGGCAGCGGATATATTTGCCTCCGAATTTTTAATGCCAGAAGATTATATAAAAGAAATTTTTTACAAAATCATTAATGTAGATAAAAACAGTGTTTTACCACGGCATATAATAAGAATGCACAATTATTTTAAAGTAAGTTATAAAGCAATGTTAAAAAGGCTTATTCAACTTGGCTTGTGTTCTCCAGATAAATATGAGGAACTTGTTAAGATTTGTTCCATAGAAAATACAGAAAAACTCCAATCTTTAACCAAACGGGAAGGCTATAGCACAGACTTAATTATTCCTTCAAAAGTAACATATATTTCTAAAGAGTATATTGAGTTTGTGAAAAACAATTACGAGAGAGGGAATATTTCATATGAGAATATGAAAAGCAGTTTTGAGTTCATCGGGTTAACACCTGATGATTTCGGATATGAATATCCCCAGGAAGAGGATTATTAAAATGCGCTATATAGGTGCAATTTCCGACACTGATATTTTAATCAATTTAGCCAGGGTTGATAGATTGGATGTTTTGGAATATTTATTTAAAGAAATAATCATTCCTCAATATGTATATGATGTTGAAATTAAGAAAAAAGCAGAAAAGTATTACAGTATAATAAATCACGCTATTAATAAAGACGGGAGTATATTTCGTGTGCTAGATAGAAAAAAGGATAAGTCTATAAATATACTTGCGAAAGATATAATTGAAGATATGAGAAAAGTTATAGGGCCAGGAGAAAGCGAATGCGCAGGTTATGCTCATGCATTAAGAATACCTATCATAATATCGGATAATTACACAGAATTCAAATGGATGGGTGAGTTTATAACATTAACTCACAGAAATATTCTGGCTCTATGCGTTTATTTCGGTAATATTGAACAAAGTGAAGCAGAAGATATTTTTAATCGAATTAACAGTCAACTATCATACCCGACTCAAGATACGTTTGATGACCAGTACAGAAAGGCTATGAGGCGATTTAGTAAAAATGGCTGGGAAGCATATTTAGGTATAACAAGTGTGTGGTGATACATAATTGGCTTTCTGTAATCCTTTATACCTATTTCCTTGTTCCATGAGCCTAACTATGTATAATTCAAATAAAGTCCACTCCATGATAATAAAGTTGACTCTATAAAAATAAAGTTCGTTCCAAAATCCCGTAGTCGAAGCAGGAAAAATCCTGAACGGCTGCGGGATTTACTTTTTATTGAGTTTAGAGTTTAGGGGTAAGGGATAAGGCTGAAAGTATTGATTTTATTGGATTTGAATAGAGTATTGATAAAAGATATTGATTAAAACTTTCCACTTTTTCCTTTTAACTTTTCCCTATTTATGACACGACTTTTTTTATCTAAAATGAGGCTAAAAACAGGAAGAAAATAGGAGATAGGTGTAAGGAAAATGGGTGATTTTTGACATGACTTTTTATCTGGAAGAAAATAGAGAAATAAGGTTAAGGTTAGATGGGAC
>NZ_BBKT01000066.1 GCF_000747665.1 Thermoanaerobacterium saccharolyticum
GAAAGATATAATTCCCGCTTTAAAGCTTTAGATTTTGAAAGGGCATACGTTAGAAACATTGATTCTGTAAGTAATTTAAATACTTTTGGCCATATTACTTTATTGACACTTGCTATTGTTGCATATAAATCAGGTAATATCGATAAAATTAAATCTCTTGATGGTTTAAAGCGTTTAGCTTAATTTTTATATGTTTTAGTTCTCAATTTTTGCCATCAATTATCTACAGGATTTTTATGCCCTTTTTCAGCTCTTTTTTTTTCTTTTATTTAGTTTTAAATGTTCAAGTATATTTTTTAGCCTTTATCATTTACATTACCTACCTATTCTGGTTTTTATTTTTGATCGATTTTTTAATTATGCTCATATCTAATATTTAGATAAAACAATAGGCTCGTATATGAGTAGAAATTATTATGTTCTTTCAGCACCAGGACATGCTGAAGTTATAGGAACTATGTACTCAAGCCAAATACATATTTGGCCATGAAGAAATGTAGGCGGTGTATAGTTGTGATTAAGGGTTGTGGAAGGAAAAAAGTAATGCTTCAAAAAATAGAAAATGGTATTGAATCAGAAAATATAGTTATAACTGAAGATGAACAGCCAACAGAACCATATGAAAAAGATAGATTTGAAAAGTTGTTGAAATATATAAAAGAAAATTTTGCTGAGATAACAAAAGAATTTTCTGAGGAAGAAAAAGAATTATTAAAAATGCGGTGGGGTATAGACATGTCTTTAATGACATTTAGCGAGATATCTAAGACAAAACATATGGATGAAAGCATTTTAAGATCGAAATTAAAAGATTTGGAAAAGCGCTTTTTTCAGAGTACAAGATGAGTATGTTGATCTAAGAGTAAGCGTTACTCGAAACGGCGATGTTTGGAAGAACTGAGGTGAATGGGTTTGGATAAATTCTTCAAATGGTTGTTATCTATCATTTTGGTTGTACTAGTTTTAAATCTTTTGTTTTTGTCGTTTATCTTTATCATCAATTGGAAATCTCCTTAATAAGGCAATTTAGTGGACATACAAATGATAGGAATCAAGTAAATTACTCAAATGTTTCAGGCTATGAATATTATGTTCTGTGGAATTAAGATTAATGAGTGTTTAATTTATACAAAGAAGAAGCTTATGTTGCTTCTTCTTTGTATGAATTTTTAAGGAAGGAGTTTTTGTTCTTTATGAAAAAGTTTTTCTTAATGGTCTTTGCACTTATATTTATTGCTACAGGTTGTTATACTGTAGACAATACTAAAGTTACAGAAAAAGAAAGTCCTAAGAGCGACATTGAAGAGATAAAAATACCTTTTTTGATATATACAAATGAGCAAGATAATAAACATTCGGCGGTGTTAGCTTATTGGGATTTGAATAATTCTAAAGTAAATTTAACTGAAAAGATGGTTTATGTCTCAGAAGACCCCAATTTTGTCACACCTTTATTTTGGGATGGAGATGGCAGAATAGTATTGCGGAAGACGTCTTATCCAACAGATGAATATAAAGACAAAGCAGAGATTGTTAAAGGCAATGATGTGGGTATGGTATACGGCAAGGACATTGAAGCTAAAAGGAATTTGGATGACAATCCTGAACCAGTGAAAAAAGTAAAAAGCTATACATTATACTTACACAATGGCAGCGATGTAATCGAAAAGAATGTGTCATTTCTGTATAAAACGAAGGATGACAAAGGCAGTGACATTACAGTAGGTGAATATAATCATCTCTGCTTTATAGATTATGACAGCAAAACAGGTGATATAACATTTATCTTTAGCTATTCATTTGAGACACATCCCAACATATATGTTGCCAAGTGTAATGTAGACAACATAGATAAGATAAACTGGGATGAGATAAAGCTTCCCGGAGGTGGTGTTGTTTATACACTTTGTCCGAATAACACAATGCTTGTAGATTCAAAGTACTATATCCAATGTTTCAAAACTTTAGGAGAAGTTGATCTGGATAACAAAAAGGCGAGTTTACTGGAGGATGTTGCGAAAGAATGCCGAAGCATTGTAAAAGAAGGAAGTTTTAAGCCGGACTATTCTAAGGACATACTGCCTGTTGGAAAATACAAAGACGTATTGATTTTAAGCCTTCCTGTAAGTACAGATACAAATGTAGAACCTTTAATATGCGCGTTTAAAGATAATAAGCTATTAGGTGCAATACATCTAAAAAGCGATGATACGTGGGATGTAATTGGTCCTGATAAAAAAATTGTATCTTCGATGGATGTAAAAGATAAAAATCTGTATAAAGAATTTAATGCAGATTTGATGTACTTTCCGGGGTTGGAATACTAAATTATTAGCATAAATACTTTATTGCTCATTTCATCTTAGTACTTTCGTACTAAAAAAAATTAGTACTTTTGGTCAATTGAAATATTAATGAAATAAACATATAATAAAGCCAAAGATTTACTGATAATGTTTGCAAAATACTTTAATACCGAAAGGAGGTAGAATTAAAATGAACAGAAAATCAATCCGAATATCAATATGTTTAATCTTGATACTCATCTTAAGTTTAAGCTTAAGTGGAACTTCATTTGCTTCAAAAGGAGGAAATGTGGATATAGGCAGTAAACAAATTGCCGCCCCAATTGTAGAAAATCTTGAGCCATCGTCTGAGACGACAAAAATGACATCTCAAAAATCCGTTCCTTTAAATGTAGATATAATTAGCAATCAGGTTACAGTTTCAAATGAAGAAACTGCGAAACCAGCTTCTGAAACCATTAAAATGACATCACAAAAGGTAGCTTCTTTAAATGCAGCTAATCCAATGTCCCTTAGTCGGCCAACTAAGGGAACGAATCTTCCTTATAATGGTGCTTTCAGCGGAGTTAACACGGAGATTTTTTCAAACTACTATTTTTTCACAAATGGTTCCACACAGCTATATGTAGACTGGAATGTAAGAGCTGACTATCCTGATAATGTGTTATGGCACATTAATGTTTACCAAGCCGGCACGAATAAATTTGTCGCTAGTTCAGATCAATTTACAACAGATTCTAATACTGGCTGGTGGACAACAAGATTTTACAATTTGGATCCTGCATATAATTACTACATTTCTTTTGTAAATGATGGACCACAGATTGGCTCTCCCATATCAGGCGATTTTACGGTAAGACTAAAGTAAAAACAATCTCAAGATAAATGTAAGAAAACCGTTCATTTGACATTGAACGGTTTTTCTAACTGCTAGGCTTTAGATACAGTTTGGATTAGTATATAGGAATTTTGTTTTTAAACTAAATAGTGCTAACATAAATTTAAGGAATTATTCAAAATTAAATCTATCTGTTATATAATAAATACAATACTTTATTTGAAGGAGAAATTGAAGTGAATAGAAATTTGCACTATTTAGGGATCGACGTAGGTTCTACTACGGCCAAAATAGTCATTTTAAATGAAAATGATGAGATTATCTATAGTAGATATGAAAGACACCTTTCTAACATAAAAGATACTATTGTAAACTTGATAGATGATGCGTATTCTAAATTTGGCGACCTTGCGGTATCTGCCGCGGTAACAGGCTCTGGCGGCATGGCTGTATCCGAGTGGCTTAATATGCCGTTTGTGCAGGAAGTAATAGCAGGTACAAAGACAGTTGAGAGGTTTTTCCCGGAGGCAGATGTGGTCATAGAGCTAGGTGGTGAGGATGCTAAGATTACATACTTTGATGGCAATATAGAGCAGAGAATGAATAGCAGTTGCGCTGGAGGCACAGGTGCTTTTATAGACCAAATGGCATCTCTATTAAAGACTGATGCGCAAGGCCTAAATGAGCTTGCGAAAAATCACAAAGTTATATATCCAATAGCAGCAAGATGTGGTGTTTTTGCAAAGACAGACATTCAACCTCTTTTAAATGAAGGCACTGCAAGAGAAGATATAGCAGCATCCATATTTCAAGCGGTTGTTAATCAGACCATAAGTGGACTGGCCTGTGGCAGGCCTATAAAGGGTAATGTGGCATTTTTAGGTGGGCCTTTGTACTTTTTACCTGAGTTGAGAAAAAGGTTTATAGAGACACTTAATCTAAAAGATGATGAAATCATCGTCCCTGATAATTCACAGTTAGCAGTTGCAATTGGTGCTGCATTGTCTGCAAAAAATGATGAAATCACGACATTGAGAGATCTAAGCAACAGAGTACATACGCTTCCGTACAAAGTAAAAAATGATGTGGAAAGATTAAGGCCACTGTTTGCAGACGAAAATGAGTACAAAGAGTTTAAGGATAGGCACAAAGGCATTGATATTTTAGAGAAAGACATAAAAGATGCTAAAGGCGGTCTTTTCTTGGGAATAGATGCCGGTTCTACTACTACAAAGTTAGTTGTGATAGATGAAGATGGTGCAATTGTCTATTCTTATTACGGTAGCAATGAAGGAAATCCTCTTAATTCTGTCATAAAGGTGCTTATCGACATATACGACAAGATGCCTGATGGTGCATTTATCGCAAATTCCACTGTTACAGGATATGGTGAAAATCTTATAAAGGCAGCTTTAATGGTAGATATAGGCGAAATTGAAACAATTGCTCATTATAAAGCATCTCAGCACTTTTTGCCTGGTGTCGACTTCATACTTGACATAGGCGGACAAGACATGAAATGCATAAGGATAAGGGACGGCATAATCGACAGTATAATGTTAAACGAAGCATGTTCATCAGGATGTGGCTCATTTTTAGAGACATTTGCATCGTCTCTAAACATGTCTATCGATGAGTTTACGAAAGCTGCATTAACTGCACAAAATCCGGTGGATTTAGGTTCCCGCTGTACTGTCTTTATGAATTCAAGGGTAAAACAAGCACAGAAGGAAGGAGCATCACTAGGTGATATTTCTGCAGGTCTTTCATACTCAGTCATAAAAAATGCATTGTACAAAGTCATTAAGATAAGAGATCCTAAAGAGTTGGGAGAAAAGATAATCGTCCAAGGTGGTACTTTCCTTAATGATGCTATATTGAGAAGCTTCGAGCTTATTACAGGCAGAAATGCCGTAAGGCCTCAGATTGCGGGGTTAATGGGTGCGTATGGCGCGGCACTTATTGCAAAGGAAAGGTACAATGGAGGTATCAGCAAAATCTTTACAAAAGATATGCTAAAAAACTTTACTGTGGAAGTATCAAATGGCAGGTGCAATAAATGTACAAACAGATGCCTTTTAACTATTAATAAGTTCAGTGATGGCAGAGAGTTTATCTCAGGCAATCGCTGTGAAAGAGGCGCTGGAAAAGAGATGGCAAAAAAAGATATACCAAACCTTTACGACTACAAGTACAAAAAGATATTTGGCTACAAGCCATTAAGTGAAGGTGAGGCGCATAGAGGTACCATTGGCATCCCGAGGGTTTTAAACATGTACGAAAACTACCCGCTGTGGTTTACATTTTTCACAAAGCTTGGCTTTAGGGTCATATTGTCTGACAGGTCGTCAAAGAAGCTTTATGAGTCTGGTATGGACACAATACCGTCGGATTCTGCATGTTATCCGGCGAAAATCGTCCATGGACATATAGTTAACTTGATTAATAAGGGCATCAAGACGATATTTTATCCATGTATACCTGTCGAGCAGAACATCTATGAAGATGCGGATAATCATTACAATTGTCCCATTGTGTCGTCTTATGCAGAAGTCATCAGAAACAACATGGATGTGTTGAAAGAGAAAGATATTCTGTTATTAAGTCCTTTTTTGGCTTTAGATGACAAAGAGAAGCTTGCTAAAAGGCTTTATGAAGAATTGAGAATTTTCGGCGTATCAAAAGGTGAAGTGGAAAATGCATTAAAAGAAGCTTTTGTTGAAGATAAAAGGATAAAAGACGACATTGCGAGAAAAGGAGAAGAAGTATTAAAATATCTGCGTGATACGGGAAAAAGAGGAATAGTCCTTGCAGGCAGGCCCTATCATTTAGATCCAGAGATAAACCATGGCATACCGGAGATAATAACATCACTGGGCGTGGCAGTATTGACAGAGGATTCTGTAGCGCATTTAGGTAAACTGGAGAGAAAGCTTAGAGTTGTTGACCAATGGATGTACCACACAAGGCTTTATGCGGCGGCAAGCTTTGTGGCTGACAGCGAAAACTTAGAGCTTGTACAGCTTACTTCATTTGGCTGCGGCATTGACGCTGTCACATCCGATCAAGTGCAGGAGATATTAAGCTCCCATGAAAAAATATTTACGCTTATAAAGATAGATGAAGGTACCAATGTAGGTTCTATAAGAATACGCATAAGGTCATTGATAGCTGCCATCAATGAAAGAAAAGATGAGAAAAGAGTCAAAACATCGTATACCATGAATAGAATACTGTTTACAGACGAAATGAGGAAAAGGCATACGATATTGGCACCGCAGATGTCGCCAATACATTTCCAGTTTTTGCAGGAAGCTTTCAATGTATCAGGGTACAATTTAGAAGTCCTTCCATCTGTAGATAAACCGGCTGTTGAAGAAGGACTTAAATATGTAAACAATGATGCGTGTTTTCCTTCTATAATAGTAGTTGGGCAGCTTATTGAAGCATTAAAATCTGGTAAGTATGATTTAAACAATACATCTGTCATAATCACGCAGACAGGCGGCGGCTGCAGAGCTACGAACTACATAGGGTTTTTAAGAAAGGCTTTGAAAGATGCAGGATTTGAAAATATACCCGTCATATCATTGAATTTTGTCGGAATGGAGAAGAATCCTGGATTTAAGATAACGCCGGGGCTTCTGAATAAAGCTTTTATTGGCCTTGTGTACGGCGATCTTCTGCAAAATGTGCTGCTTAGGGTGAGGCCTTATGAGAAGATACCCGGTTCAGCCAATAAGCTTTATGAAAAATGGGTGACAAAGTGCATAGAGTCTGTAAAAAGTGGAGATCTGAAGTTGTTTAAGAAAAATGTCCATCAGATTGTCCATGACTTTGAGAATCTTGAGATCAATAATGTGGTTAAGCCTAAAGTTGGCATTGTTGGGGAGATTCTCGTTAAGTATCATCCTACTGCAAACAACAGCATCGTTGATGTGCTTGAAAAAGAAGGAGCAGAAGTGATACTGCCGAATCTTATAGATTTTTTGCTGTTTATACTGGATCATGCAAATGAAAAGTATAAGTATTTATCAGGCAGCAAGATAAGGCAGATTTTGCAAAATATCGGCATAGCAGGACTTGAATTTTATCGAAAAGAGATGAGAAAGGCTTTAGAGAAAAGCAAAAGATTTATCTCTCCAAAGACTCTCAATGAGCTAAAGGAGTTGGCGTCACCTATAGTATCCCTTGGAAATATAACAGGTGAAGGATGGTACCTTACTGCAGAAATGGTGGAACTATTAAAAGAAGGCATATCAAATATAGTTTGCATACAGCCTTTTGCATGTCTTCCAAACCACATAACGGGGAAAGGCGTCATTAAAGCATTAAGAGAGCTTTACAAAGAAGCAAATATTGTGGCAGTTGATTATGACCCAGGTGCCAGCGAGGTAAACCAACTAAACAGGATTAAGCTTATGCTGTCTGTAGCTTTTAAAAAATTAGAAAAAAAACAACGAGGCACTTGAGCAAATCGCTGCTACTGAGAAAATATAGATTTTATAATTATGGGCATCATAAATAGTACGGGAGGTTTTTATGAATGGATAAGATTTCTTATGCAGTGAAACTTATTAAAGATGGCTATAAACCGTACTATTTTAAGCCTAGTAAAAGCATACCAGCAACATTTGATTCGAAATTGACCTTAATATCTAAAGATGGTGATAAAAAAACTATAGTTTTCACTGGAATGGAAGTAAGTGCTGCTGACAAAGCATTTATGGACTATTTTACCAGTGAGGAATAAGAAAAATTTGCTACCATAGATTAAAACATTAATTTTAGAAATATTTAGCGAAAATAGATGAATATTAATAATCAATTGAGAAACATATATATTAAGATGGGGGAATTAATTCATGGGAAAATCCAAATTCGCAAGATCAGAAAATAAGAAAACATTAAAAAGAGAAGCATTTGAATGGATTTTGACATTATTTATTGCATTGACTATATCAATATTACTTAAAAGTACAGCTTTTGCTATGGTTCAAGTAAAAGGAAGTTCTATGGAAAATACTTTATTTAATGGTCAGAAATTATTTGAAAATAGGCTGGTATATAATTTTGAAGAGCCTAAAAGAGGGGATATAATTATATTTAATAAAGCAGAAAAAAGCAATGGGGTTTTATCAAATGTAACTTCAGAATTAAAAGAAACATATAATAATATCATTGGCTATCAAGATGATAATATTTTAATAAAACGTGTAATTGGGATACCGGGTGATAAAATTGATATAAAAAATGGATATGTATACGTAAATGGCGTTAAACAAGATGAGTACTATGCTAAAGGAAAGACTTATCCATATGTTAAAGGGAATGGCTATCCTAATGCCTTAACATTCCCGTTAGTGGTTCCAAAAGGTAAAGTCTTTGTGCTGGGCGATAATCGCGAAGTCAGCCTGGATAGCAGGTTAATAGGATTTGTAGATTATAAGCAAATAGAAGGAAAAGTGTTGTATAGGATATGGCCATTTGATAAGATTGGTTCTGTTTATAGTAATAGCCGATATTAAAGTAAATAAAAGTGTTGCATATTGTGATGAAACGTGGTATACTTTGATTTGTAGTTTAAAGAAGAGATTTAACAACATTTCCCCTTTTTAGGATGGAATTTGGTTTGTTTAAATCTTGTAAATCTTAAAAAGGAGGAAAGTGTTGTGGCTGATAAAACATTAGTATGCAAAGACTGCGGCAAGGAATTCCTCTTTACAGAAGGCGAGCAAGCTTTCTATAAAGAAAAAGGCTTTGAAAATGAGCCTCAGAGATGCCCTGAATGCAGAAAAGCAAGAAAGCAGCAGTACAATAACAACAGAGGCTATAGAAGATAACCTGAAAAAAACCTTATAGAAAAATCTATAAGGTTTTTTTATGCTTTTATTAGCCTTACACCTATTATGAGAAGCACAACACCTATTGCTTTGAACCAATTGATAGGGTTTTTTTCAACCCCGAATAGTCCAAAATTGTCGATAAGTAGTGTAGCGATCATCTGTGCTGATACGATTACAGATGCAAAAGTAGCTGCGCCAAGCTTTGGAATTAGTATGATTGACCCTAAAACGATGATAGATCCTAATACGCCGCCAAATAAAAGGTATGTTGGCGCTTTAAATAAACTTGCAAATTGCTTTATGCTGCCATCTGCGAAGCTTATTGCAAATAAAATAATGAGTCCAACTAAATTATTAAGGACAGCAGAGTTTTTTGGCAAAGCTACCTTGCCAAGAGCCGAGTTCATCGGCGATTGCAGCCCTAAAGCAAGTCCAACAATAATTGCTCCTGTATAAAGCATTATAGAGTTCATTTGATGTTCCCCCTTCAAATAGCTTACCTATTTAATATACCATATTTTTAAATTGACAAAAATTAAATTAACTTTTTAATATTTTGTTTTTAATAATAATTATTATATAATTAAAATAGAAACCGATTTAGGAGGGAGAAAAATGAGCTACATACCAAACGAAAACAGATATGAAAAGATGATATACAGAAGGTGCGGAAGAAGTGGCATAATGCTTCCTGCAATTTCACTTGGACTATGGCACAACTTTGGCGGTTACGATGTATTTGAAAACATGAGAGAAATGGTCAAGAAGGCGTTTGACCTTGGCATAACTCATTTTGATTTGGCAAACAATTACGGACCACCGCCAGGATCTGCTGAGGAAAACTTCGGCAAGATTTTAAGGACGGACTTAAGAGGATACAGAGATGAATTGTTGATCTCTACGAAAGCTGGTTACACCATGTGGCCTGGTCCTTATGGTGATTGGGGCTCAAGGAAATATTTGCTATCAAGTTTGGACCAAAGTTTAAAGAGGATGGGTATAGATTACGTTGATATATTTTATTCACACAGGAGAGATCCAAATACACCTTTGGAAGAAACCATGTCAGCGCTGGCACAAGCTGTAAGACAAGGGAAGGCTTTGTACGTTGGCATTTCAAATTACAATGCCGAAGATACCAAGAAAGCCGCTGAAATCCTAAGACAGCTTGGGGCACCGCTTTTAATAAACCAGCCCAGCTACTCCATGTTCAACAGATGGATAGAAGACGGACTTACAGATGTCCTTGAGGAAGAAGGCGTTGGCAGCATAGTATTTAGTCCTTTGGCACAGGGGCTACTTACTGATAAATATTTAAATGGAGTGCCGGATGATTCAAGAGCCGTAAGGAAAAACACTTCATTGAGAGGCAATCTTACAGAGGAGAATATAAATAAGGTAAGAGAATTGAAAAAAATCGCAGATAAAAGAGGCCAAAGCGTTGCACAGATGGCTTTAGCATGGGACTTGAGAAAAGTCACATCTGTAATAATTGGCGCCAGCCGGGTAAGCCAGATAGAGGAAAATGTAAAGGCGCTTGATAATCTGGAATTCAGCCATGAGGAATTGAAACAAATAGATGAAATATTGTCCAAATAAGATATGAGGGTGTTTCCCCTCATATTTTTGCTATTGTGATATTTATCACAGAAAAAATCGATTGACGATTGTATAATAATAAACGTACGAAATACTGTATACAATTCGCACATTGGCGAATTGAAATAAATGAAGGAGGAAAATGATATGGGAATGTTTTGTTACCAATGTCAAGAAGCTTCAAAAGGTGTTGGCTGCACATTAAGAGGCGTGTGCGGCAAGACTGACGACACAGCAAGGCTACAGGATTTGCTAATATACACGCTAAAGGGCATTGCGATTGTTAACAAAGAAGCCAGAAAACATGGTTTAAACAGTGAAAGCACGGATTCATTCATCATCGACGGATTGTTTTCAACTATAACAAATGTCAATTTTGACAAGAATTACTTTATAGGAAAGATCAAAGAAGGTTTGAATTTAAGAGAGTCCATAAAGAGCCAATTAAGCGCAAATGGAGTACAGTTAAGCGGATTGCATGATGCGGCTACATGGACGAAAGATGAAAGCGAATTTGATGAGAAGGCTTTATCAGTAGGCGTTCTTGCTACTGAAAATGAAGATATAAGATCATTAAGAGAACTTCTAACTTACGGCATAAAGGGTATGGCAGCTTACGCATTCCATGCTGCAAACCTTGGTTTTAAAGATCCTAATATATCGGAGTTTATTGAAAAGGCGTTAGTTGCAACATTGGATGACAGCTTAGGCGCAAATGATTATGTGTCACTTGCATTAGAGGCTGGTAAATACGGCGTCGATGTGATGGCGCTTTTAGACAAGGCAAATACGTCCACATACGGCAATCCTGAGATTACAAAGGTAAATATCGGCGTTAGAAACAATCCTGGCATATTGATAAGTGGACACGACTTGAAAGACTTGGAAGAGCTGTTGGAGCAGACAGAGGGAACAGGCGTTGATGTATATACACACGGTGAAATGCTTCCAGCCCACTACTATCCGGCATTTAAGAAGTATTCACACTTTGCAGGAAACTATGGCAATGCATGGTGGCAGCAGGATAAAGAATTTGAAAGCTTTAACGGCCCTATACTCATGACAACAAACTGCTTGACGCCTCCAAAGGATTCATATAAAGACAGGCTTTACACGACTGGCGTCGTTGGATTTGAAGGTGTAAAGCACATTGATGCTGGCCCGGATGGGAAAAAAGACTTTACAGAGATAATAGAGCACGCAAAGAGATGCAAACCGCCAGTTGAAATTGAGAGTGGAGAGATAGTAGGAGGATTTGCCCACAACCAAGTATTGGCTTTGGCTAATCAAGTAGTTGACGCTGTAAAGACTGGAGCTATAAAGAGATTCTTTGTAATGGCAGGCTGCGACGGCAGGATGAAGTCGAGAGAATACTACACAGAATTTGCAAAAGAACTTCCAAAAGATACGGTCATATTGACGGCAGGATGTGCAAAGTACAGGTACAATAAATTAAATCTTGGTGACATAAACGGCATACCAAGAGTGCTTGATGCAGGACAGTGCAATGACTCGTATTCATTAGCAGTGATTGCGCTTAAGCTTAAAGAAGTGTTTGGGCTTGAAGATATAAATGAGCTTCCAATATCATTCAACATTGCATGGTATGAGCAAAAAGCTGTAATAGTATTACTGGCACTTCTGTACCTGGGGGTAAAGAATATTCACTTAGGACCGATACTTCCAGCATTCTTGTCGCCAAACGTCGCAAAAGTTTTAGTTGAAAACTTCGGCATCGGCGGCATAACAAATGTGGAAGACGACATAAAGATGTTTATGGGGAATTAAATATAGATGCAAAAAGGCGGCTCTTAAATGAGCCGTTTTTTATTTCTTTCGATTTGTGATATTATATAAATATGCAATCATTTGTAAATAAGGGGGAGTCCTATTTATGTATTTAATTTCAAATATAATTTTATTAATAAACGTGGGCGCTTTAGTTTTTATAATATATTTGCTGTATAAGATTTTGATGTATGTATCAAGAAAGTGATAAAAAAGACGGCTTATAAGTTTTAATTAACTTGTAAGCCGTTCTTTTTTCTTAAATTATGCACCGTATGCCTTTCTGTAGATCTCTGCAATTTCTTTTGTGAGAGGCATTCTTGGGTTTGTCCCTGTGCACTGATCGTTGAAGGCGATGTCTGACATTTCCTCGATTTCTTTTTCAAACTGTTCTTTGTTAATGCCGGCGTCTTTTAGAGTTAGCGGAATATTAAGCTCTTTCATAAGGTTTTTTATAGCTTCGATTAAGCTCTCTACGCCTTCTTCAACAGTTGATGCAGGCAGTCCTAAGAATTTGGCGATTTCTGCATATCTTTCTGCTGCCTTTGGATATTCGTACTGTGGGAATGCCACGAACTTTGTAGGTTTTTCTGCATTGTACCTTATCACATACGGCAGAAGTATTGCATTGGCTCTTCCGTGTGGTATGTGGAACTTTCCGCCCAGTATGTGTGCCATGCTGTGGTTTATTCCAAGGAATGCATTTGTGAATGCCATGCCAGCCATGCAGGAAGCATTGTGCATCTTTTCGCGGGCTTCTTCATCGCTGCCGTTTTTATAAGCCCTTGGCAGGTATTCAAATACGATCTTTATGGCCTTTTCTGCCAGCGCATCTGTGTAGTCTGATGCCATTACTGATACGTATGCTTCTATGGCGTGTGTCAGCACATCCATGCCTGTGTCTGCTGTTACAGATGGCGGTACAGTCTTTGTAAGGTCGGGATCTATTATGGCTATGTCAGGTGTAAGTTCGTAGTCTGCCAGTGGATATTTGATGTTTCTCTTTTTGTCAGTTATTACGGCAAATGCTGTCACTTCTGAGCCTGTGCCGCTTGTCGTCGGTATTGCAATGAACAGCGCTTTTTTGCCAAGTTCTGGGAATTTAAATGCTCTTTTTCTGATGTCTGCGAATTTAAGCCTCAATGTTTCAAATTCCGTATCAGGATATTCGTAGAAAAGCCACATTCCCTTTGCTGCGTCTATTGCAGAGCCACCGCCTACAGCGATTATTAAGTCTGGATTGTACGAATTCATTATTTTTACGCCGTTCATGACTGTGTCAACAGATGGATCTGGCTCTACTTCTGAGAATATTTCGTAGTCGATGTTTGCCTTATCTAACTGATATGTCACTTTGTCTACGAAGCCAAGTTTAACCATGAATGGATCTGTGACGATAAATGCTTTTTTCCTTTTGACCTTGCACAGGTACTGCAGCGACCCGCTTTCAAAGTAAATCTTTGGTGGAATCTTGAACCATTTCATTCTATCCTTCCTTATCACAACACGCTTAATATTCAAAAGGTTATTGACGCTTACATTGTCTGTCGTTGAGTTTCTTCCCATAGAGCCGCAGCCTAATGTAAGTGACGGCGTGTTTGTATTGTAGATATCTCCTATTGCTCCCTGTGATGATGGTGAATTTACGATAAGTCTTCCTGTGCGGACTCGCCTTGCAAATTCATTTATGACATCTTGGTTTTCAGAGTGTATTACAGCGGAGTGGCCTAAACCTCCAAATTCAGTCATTTCCTCGCACTTTTTGATTCCTTCGTTGTAATCTTTGACGGTGTAGCAAGCAAGAATCGGACTTAGTTTTTCCCTTGATAGAGGATATTTTGGACCTACTCCTTCGTACTCTGCCACTAATATCTTTGTGCCTTCAGGGACTTTGAAGCCTGCCATCTCAGCAATCTTCGTCGCTGGCTGACCTACAACTGCAGGGCTCATGGCGCAGCTTTGCTCATCAATTGCAAATTTCTCAAGCTTCTTTATTTCATCTTTGTTTAAGAAGTAGCAGCCGTATTCTTTCATAAGTTTTTTGACTTCATCTGCTATTTCCTCGTCTATTATCACAGCCTGCTCTGATGCGCATATTACTCCATTGTCAAATGTCTTGCTTAGTATGAGATCCGATACGGCCCTCTTTATATTTGCCGATTTTTCGATGTAGCATGGAACATTGCCAGGCCCTACGCCTAATGCCGGCTTTCCTGAGCTGTATGCTGCTTTTACCATTCCTGCACCGCCTGTTGCAAGGATTAATGAGACGCCTGGATGTGTCATTAGAAGTTGTGTAGCCTCAATGGATGGCGTTTCTATCCATCCTATGCATCCTTCAGGTGCACCTGCCTTTAGTGCAGCTTCATACATCACTTTAGCTGCTGCGATGCTGCACTTTATTGCCTTTGGATGGAAGCTGAATATTATAGGATTTCGCGTTTTTATGGATATTAAGCATTTAAACATCGTAGTAGATGTCGGGTTTGTGACAGGTGTGACACCGGCAATTACGCCTATCGGTTCTGCTACTTCCATGTAGTTTTCTTCTATGTTCTCGTTTATGATTCCTACAGTCTTCTCATTTTTTATGTCGTGGTACACGTACTCTGTGGCAAAGAGATTTTTTGTGATCTTATCTTCGTATACACCCATTTTTGTCTCTTCGTACGCCATCTTTGCCAGTTCTACGTGTTTGTCAACGCCTGCTAAAGCCATTGCCTTTACTATAGCGTCGATTTGCTCTTGTGTGTAAGACATGAATTTTTTCTGAGCCTCTTGCGCTCTTGACACAAGTAGATCTATCTGCTTCTGAACGTCTAATTCCGTTTTTGTCGTTGCCATAACAAACACCTCCGTGTTAATTTATTAACAATAAACACTTATTTTACAGGCGATTGTACCAATTATTCAAGCGTTTTAACAAGGAATTGCTTGAATAAATTGAACTTTGAGCTGGATGATGTAAATAATTTTTGTTATTCATTTAACAATCACCTTACACTTATATGATATATTATCACTATTATTTTGTCAATATAGAAAATTTTTTAGTTTGTGTCAAGTAGTTGTTGGCAAATTTTTTTTCTTCAAATGTTATCCGCATAATGTTTAACATATTGTGAATTTTCGTGCAATTGTTTTTGCTCTATTCTTCTTTTTATATTGCACCTTTTATATGACTTTTAGTTCACTTAAGCATTTGTATCTGAGTATTTCCCTTATTGCTTTTCGACTGTTTGTCATTGCACAACCTTCAAACGGCATACCGCCTCTTTGTATGTGATATGTCTTTGCTTTTTTCTGTTTTTTGTTTACATCAGCTGCTGATAGTTTTATTTCTTCTTTTATCTCTGCTAATTTTTCTTCTGAAATTGTCACATTAAAATTATGCTTCTA
>NZ_BBKT01000065.1 GCF_000747665.1 Thermoanaerobacterium saccharolyticum
CCAACCAGCCAAAACATAAATCCTCACTAAATGGAATAATTAGCTATTTCACGGGTATAGACCGTAAGGATGATCTCCCAGGAGGTGATACATTTATCCTCTATTCAGAGAAGATTGTACACAAAGTTAAAGCTTAAGTCTATACCGGCTTAAAGGATATCCCAAATTATTTATTTAAAAGCAACTTAAATGACTTTTAAGATGTGACATATAAAGTCATTTAAGACAAGATATGCATAATATGGGAGTTAGGCATTAGGATAAATCCGAACATAGAAAGGTCATGTTAAATTATTGTTCGGTGTATTAACTCCCGATTTGATATAAATCATGTAACTTTGTTACAAATATATTATACTAGGATGGTGATAAATATTGAAGGCTATAACACTATATGTACCAAAAGATACATTCATATATAAGGTTGATCCTATAACAAAATTGTTTTATATTTTAACTGTAATATTAATTCCGATAATAGCTCCTATGCAGTTTGTAGCTTATGTGCTTATTGCAATAAGCCTATTGATTATATTATCCGGAGGGATATTCAAAAAAGTATTACCTATTATCAGTTTCAGCGCAATAATACTTGTTACTGTCGTTATAATTCAGGGATTATTTAAAATCGATAATAAGACAGCGGTATTAAGTATAGGTCCTCTTACTTTTTATAAAGAAGGATTAAATTATGCATTTGAAATATGCGCACGTGTATTAAATATTTTGTTTGCATTTTCAATACTTGTGCTTACGACGAAGCCTTCAGATCTCATCGAATCTTTAGTAAGGAAAGGATTGTCACCTAAAATAGGTTATGTTTTAAATTCAGTTCTTCAGATTATACCTGAGATGACCGCTACTATGGGCACTATAACCGATGCTCAAAGAGCGCGCGGCCTTGAAACAGAAGGTAAGCTTTCTACGAGGATTAAAGCTTTTTTTCCATTAATTGGACCTGTAGTTATGAATTCTTTGATTGCTACAAGAGAAAGGGCTATGGCTCTTGAGGTAAGGGGCTTTAATTCAAAGAATAAAAAGACATTTTTAAATGAAGAGTTTAAGTCTCCTTATTCTAGAGTATTTAGGATATGTCTGATTTTGATTACTATTTTGACAATATTTTGGAGGATATTATCATGAAAAAGATAGTTGTTGAAAATTTGAAATATAAATATCCATTAACTGATAAGCTTGCATTAGATGGTGTTTCATTTGAAGTAAATGAAGGAGAATTCATAGGTATTATAGGTCAAAACCTTGCTGGAAAGTCCACTCTATGCCAGTCTTTAGTTGGATTGGTGCCGCATTTTTACCGTGGAGCTTACGGCGGTAAAGTATTGATTGATGGGAAAGAAGTACTTAAAAGCGATATAAGTGAGTTAGCATTAAAAGTAGGCATGGTATTTCAAAATCCGTTTACACAGGTTACAGGAGCAAAGCTTACGGTTTATGAAGAAATAGCATTTGGGCTTGAGAATATGGGATTAAGCAGAAATGAAATGATTGATAGAATAGATTATGCATTATCTCTGCTTGATATATATAAATATAAAGATAGAAATCCTTTTGATCTATCTGGAGGTCAGATGCAGAGGATGGCAATTGCCGGCATCATTGCAATGAAACCAGAAATAATAGTATTGGATGAGCCTACATCCCAACTTGACCCTCAAGGATCTGAAGAGGTTTTTAAAGCTATTCAGGCTTTAAGCCATGAAGGCATGACGGTTATAATGGTTGAGCATAAAATTGAAAAGATTGCTCGATATTCTGACAGAGTTATGTTGATGCATCAAGGAAAGATTATCGATTTTGATACACCTAAAAAAGTTTTTTCAAGAGGGGATTTAAAAGAATACGGAGTTTTAGCTCCTGCATTCACAAGGATTTGTAGAGCATTTGATATAAAGGATGAAGAAGGTTTTTATCCTGTGACCTTAGATGAGGCATACGATGCGGTGGTGAAAATAAATGGGTAGGATAGAAGTTAAAGATTTACATTTTTCATATAATAAAGGCGAAGAAATATTAAAAGGCATTAATCTGTCATTTGATAAAGAATCTACTGCTATAATAGGGCAAAATGGTGCTGGGAAGACTACTTTTGTAAAACTGTTAAAAGGTCTTTTAAAACCTGACACAGGTGATATTTTGATATTAGGCAAGAATACTAAAGAGACAACTGCTGCAGAACTTGCAAAATATGTAGGATTGGTTTTTCAAAACCCGAATGACCAGATTTTTAAGAATAAAGTTTTAGATGAAGTAATGTTTGGCCCATTAAATATAGGACAGGATCATGAAGAAGCTGAAGAAAATTCTATTAAAGCTTTGGAAATGGTAGGATGTAAAGACATCTATAATAAAAATCCATATGACCTTAGCTTATCAGAAAGGAAGCTTATAAGCATAGCATCTATAATCGCTATGAAACCTGAAATAATCATATTTGATGAACCTACAATAGCCCAAGATTATGTCAGAAGGGAGAAAATAAAGGCAATAATTAAAAATCTTACAGAAAACGGAAAACTCGTGCTTACTATAATTCACGATATGGATTTTGTAGCAGAATCGTTTGAAAGAGTGATAGTATTTCAAAACGGTAAAGTATTAATGGACGGGCATACGAAAGAAGTTTATTCTCATGCGGATATACTCAATAGCGCATATCTCGAGCCTCCTCATATAACTCAATTATGCAATAAATTAGGATATAAGGATACGTTTTTGACCGTAGAAGAATTCATTGAAAGTAAACAATCATTAAGACAGAAATGACTAAAAGATGCTGGTACACATAAAAATTGTATCAGCATTCTTTATTTTTACTGTCTACTTTGAGGGAAACATATCAAACAGCTTTAGCAGGTGGTGGTTGAGTTTTACAGCAAACCTCATAATAATAATTTAATGATTGAAGCAAAATCTTAGTGTATAATTTTAGTAGGCAGTAAAAAATAGAAAAAGGAAGGCATCCAAAAGATACCTTCCATTCACATGAATCATCCGCTATAATGTTTGATAGAAAATAAAAAGCGTTATAGAGGTGATTACATGCTAGATATAAGTTTAAATGAAAATGAAATAAATTTCAAGGACTTAGAAGTAGAAATTTATAGATTAGCATGCGAAGAAGCTTGTAAGATAATGGCTCAAATCCTTATGGAAATAGATGATATTCTACTAGAAAAAAGGGACAAAAAAGAATATAGATGTAAAGGTAAAAAGCACACAAACATAAAGACAATTATGGGTACTGTTGAATTTGATAAAAGAATTTATGAACATATAAATAGTGAAGGAAAAAAAGAATATGTTTATCTTTTAGATGAATATTTAAACTTGGATACAATAGGTCATATATCAACAAATCTTATTGAAAAAGTTGTAGAAAATGTAACAGAAATGCCATATAGAGAAGCAGCAAAAAATATAGAATCATTAACAAATCAAAGCATTAGCCATACAACTGCATGGAATATACTACAAAAAGTTGGAGAAAAAATAGCAGAATTAGAAAAGCGAGATATAAAACTATTCAAAGAAAACAAGTTAGAGGGAAAAAAGAAACAAAAATAATATTTCAAGAAATGGATGGATTATGGTTATCAATGCAAGGCAAAGATAGACCAAAAGGCAAAAAAAGCAGAGGAAAGAAAGAAATAAAATTAGCAGTAATATATGACGGATGGGTAAAAAGAAGCCCGGGTAGCAATGAATATATAACACATAACAAAATAGCATGTGCAGGATTTGCAAGCAGTAAAGAATTTAAAGAATTAGTAGATGCAACGATAGCAAAAGAATACAACGTAGACGAAATAGAAATAAAGATAATAAATGGAGATGGAGCAAGTTGGATTAAAGAAAGTTTAGGAGAAGAAGGAGTATATTTTCAATTAGACCCATTTCATAAAAGCCAAGCAGTAATAAAGAATGTAGAGGACAAAAAAGATGCTCACAAATTAATAAAAATGCTAGATGAAGGAAAAGCGGAAGAAAGTCTAGAATACATAACAAAATTGATG
>NZ_BBKT01000064.1 GCF_000747665.1 Thermoanaerobacterium saccharolyticum
CAACGTATCTTAATATATCAGGCATCACCGTATCCAACTATAGATATTTCACCTACTTTGCTGAAATCCACCACTACTTGTGCTGCACCCATTGTATCCACAGAATCTGTAATGTACAAAGCATTTATGCCATCGTTACTGTTTATTATGGATTGAGTTATCTCTTCTGCACTTAAAGCACCCAACTGTGATGTATACACATTTGAAACTTTCATGCCCGGTACACTGTTTATGATGCTTAAGAAGCCATTCAGTTTTAAGTTTTGGCTTGCTGTGTCTTTTCCTACATCGTTGCTCATGATAACAGCTATATTGGCTTTGCCTCCTGTAGATTGTCTCATAAGCTTTCCAGCTTCTTCTCCCAGTATAAAGCTGTTGGCTCCTACAAAAGACTTCCTTTTGCTGTCTTTTAAATCATTTTCAATTGTAACAACAGGTATCTTGTTTGCATACGCTTCATCTATCAGCGTATTAAAATCGCCATCGTATGAAACATGTGTTATGATACCGTCTACTTTTGATAGAACTGCCATATCGAGAAACTCTAATTCTTCGTCAAGATTGTTAAACTTTGGAGCATTAAATTCGACAGCGACGTTATAGTATTTTGCAGCATCTTCCGCACCTTTTTGCACTTCCTTCCAAAATGGATCCACAGAATTTTGTGCTACTAAATAAAAGTGATATAACGGCTTACCTGCCAAAACAGGTTCTTCGATCTGCTGAAATTTATATAAAAAAATGCTTAAAACTGCAATTAACGTTATCAATATCAATATTATATTTTTCTTCAAGAATTTAAAGATGCTATGTAACGTTTTCATATCTATTCCTTGCCCCCCTCCCCCTAAATATTACAACAGGGATTGAAATTTTTCAATAGTCACATATTAAGTCTATGTCACACAATATTTTATTCTACAAAAAGCAAAAAATCCTCTTTCGAGGATCAATATATATCAAATCGCTATTTATTTATCGCAAGTGTAGACTTGGAGACTTTTTTAATGATGTAATAACCAATGACAGTAACTACAGTATTTACAACTGCTGTCGGTATGACAACCGTCAGCATTAAGAGGTAAAATGGGCCCGGCAGTCCTGCTACAATTGATACAACCCCTAAAAAAACGGAACCTGAAATGATTGTCCCTATGATACCAACTACTCCAGCGATAATTCCTTCATTTACTCTATTTCTTAAAACCTTAAGCATTAAAATTATGATTGTAGATGTAACAAGTTTATCAATTGGATTTGCAATCTGTCCTCCCGGCATAGATCCAGTCAATGCCGTCAATATTCCTGCGATGATTGCTGTTACATAATTGATTTTCAGATCGTCAACGATCATCAATGATATAAAAAGCATGGAAAGCATAAAATCTGGCCTCATATTTAACATGAAAGCTGGAGTGATAAAATGCAGTACTACACCAATAGCCATAAGCAGTGCGCAAAGTATAAACTCTCTCAATGTCTTTCTTGTATCCACTTTCTTCACCTCCCTCTATAATCTTTGATTTTCTTTTAATATCTCACTCATTCTCAAATTTTCATGATCTTCAAAGGAGCCCTCATGTATATTAATGCTATTTATTCATTAATTTTACATGTGATAGGTAACCCAAATAAGCTTCTGTTGTTTTTCCATATTTTGGCCTATGAATTCCACTTAAGCTCATGTGGCATACCCTCCCATGTCTCACAGGATCTTTGTCCTTAATTCCTTCGTTCTGCCTTACATGAGGTGGATGTCAGTTATGCTCCCTTGCTGGGTCTTAAGCCCTTATGGTGAAATTACCAACCTGACAATTCCGGCTCTCTTTGTCAATCTTCGAATTTTTAAATTGAG
>NZ_BBKT01000063.1 GCF_000747665.1 Thermoanaerobacterium saccharolyticum
CAAGAAAGTAATAGAAGCACATTTCGAAAGAGGATACCATCTCATAGGAGCACTAAAAACTAACAGAATTATCTATCCACAAGGCATTAGAATTCAGATAAAAGACTTTGCCCAATATATCGAAAAGAACGAAGTTCACCTCGTTACAGTGAACGGTTCTAATTACTGGGTATATCGCTATGAAGGAGCCTTAAATGGGATAGATAATGCTGTAGTTCTAATGTGCTGGCCTGAGAAAGCTTTTAAAAATCAGAAGGCTTTACATGCATTTATCTGTACTGATACTGAATTAGATACTGAGACTATTCTAAAATACTATAGTCAAAGATGGCCTATAGAAATATTCTTTAGGCAAACAAAAAATAATCTTGGACTAAATACGTATCAAGTACGTTCAACAAAATCAATAGATAGATTATTATGGCTTATATCATTGACATACCTGTATTGTACGACTTCAGGCGACGAATATTGCAAATTTGGGCAAGGAATAAAAATGGTACGCAAAGAAGTACAAAAGCAGCGTGTTCAATGGCTGTATGAGCAAGCTAATAACAATGTATCTATTGATGAAATTTTAGAACAACTACAGTTAGCATAGGCGTAGTGTATCTATTTGATGGTAATATTTGTTATTAATTTTTCTCATCTATAGCATATAATATACTTTTTCATTCAGTACTGGAACTACAAATGGATCACGTATATAAAGATCTTTTCGTTTTATCATCTTCAATTCCTCCAATTCATCATATCATCGCTTTTAACCCTTCCCATTCGACATTCCACATCCTATTTTTAGGAAATCCAGGTGTACTTTGGCTATTTCCATCCCAACCAGCTGTCATAAGGGCCATTGCCGCCAACAATCCCCCATTGCCAGGCAAATATACTGGTAGTTCTTTATTTGGTATCTGGTTATTATGACCATTTACCATATAAGTATTTTTTGGTGAATCCATCAAAAGAATATTTATTGCTGTCTCCGGTTCGCCTAATCTCGTTGCAGTCATAGCCATCATAGGAAAATCCCAACCCCACATTTCCTCAAATTTCCATTCTTTTAATACTTTATGCAAAGTCCTTCTCATAGTTTCTTTATCAACCTTGCGACCTGGTAACATACCCAATGCTGCAAGCATAGATGGATGGTCAAAATTAAACTTCTCATAAGTGTTAATACATCCCTCATGCGATATATACACACCGTCTTTTGAAGGTAAATTAGCTAATTTAAAATATATTTCTTCAAGCTTTGGATTTAATCTTAACCCTAATCTTCTATACCATTTAATCGCTATTTCCAATGCAAATGAAAAATACTCCAATTCAAATACTGGGTTTAATGCAACATTAGGATCGTGATTTTCTTGTGCTGGAATCAAAGGTGGCGCAAGTATATATCTATCATTTTTTCTATCATACACAACAAATGATGCAATAAAATCAGCAGTATCAATTACTATGTCTTTAAACATATCTAATGTTTCTTCTGAAGGATTTTCTCTAAAAAACAATTCACTGTAATATATAAGATGAGGCTGTTGCCAAACAAGCAATGGTCCTATCGGAGAAGGACTATCCATTCCATCTGGTCCAACCATTTTGGGCCAGCGCGCGCCTTTATATCCTTGCTTCCTAGCAATGTCACGTGATACACTGAAAATGCTCCTGTACCACCATATACTTCTACTCAGCAAAGGCATTCTATCCCATAAAGCAAAATGTACAGCATGCCACCAATGCATTTCCAAATGAAATTTACCGTACCAGCTATTACAGGTGAGTCCTGTCTCTTGCGGCGGCATAGAACCTGAACATTGAATAGCAGTAAGATATTGCGAAAGTATTACCCTTCTCTCCAATTCAAAAGCTCTTTTATCCTCACACTTTGAAAAATCTATTGCACCACCTCCTCTCCAAAAGCTACTCCAATATTCCTTACACATTCTTTTGCTTTCACTAAATGAATGCAAGCACTTAAAAGGTTTTTGCTTCGAAAACAAGCACGAAAATACTATTCTCCCATTACACTCTTTTTGCTTTAATGCAAAATGATTTTTCCCGATTCTATCTAAATAAACACCTTTTGAGTACTCTATTTTTACAAAATAAGCATCTTCATCGACAGTTCTCAATAATTCGACAAAATCTCTGCCATAATCAACCACATTTGTATCATGACTATCATTTCTATCCCAATCGGAGCCTGATATATTAGCCGCACCATATGGAAATTTCACTTCAATATAAATTTTATTTTGTTTTAGCAGTTCTGATTCCACGGAAAAATTTATCATATCTTTATATGGATGGCAAAAAGTCTCAACGTGAACAGGAACTTTTTCGACTTTAAAGTCACTTATCAATATTCCGTTCCACAAATCTAATACTTGGTGTATTTCGAAAATATCTTTCAATTCTGCTTTTGTGCCATCGTCAAGAATTATATTTAATCCTATATTACCTAAATTAATTCTATGAGGATTACTCCTCAACCAGTTAAATACATTCTCTTGATTTTCTGCTGATGTTGCATATCCAACTTTTCGGTCAAATGCATCGTAATACTTGAGATTCAAATTTTCCAAAGTATAATACCCCTTATCATTCTGTGCCGGCGTAGTATGAAATCCCCACTGTGTCATGGTACATAAAGGAATGCTTTTATAGTCATCAATAAAAGTTTGCATTCCCGTTATATCAGCTGTAAAAGCAATTTCTCCATTACCTACTGACAATGGATTTTCGATATCTGCTTTTTCCAAAATTACATTATGCCTTTTTACAAGATCATATCTGTTAATTCCCATGTTTTCATCCTTCTTTCACTTATTATAATCATCATTATTCTGATTTTTATATTGATATGGAAAAATTATATATACGGCAGTACCAATATTCAATTTACTTCTTATTAATATTTCACAATCTTTCCCATAAAGAAGTTTTAACCGTTCATTTGTATTCATTAATCCAATATGTTCATAAAAGTCGAAGTCAGAGTCAAGAATTCTTTTTACATAATTTAGCCTCTCTTTGGACATCCCTACGCCATTATCGATTACTGAAATTTTTATTTTCTTTTTATCGACTGCTTTTATTTTGATTTTTATTGATCCTTCATAATTTTTCTTTTTAAGCCCATGTTTTATAGAATTTTCTATTAAATGTTGCAGCATCAGTTTCATCATATAACATGATAAAATACTATCATCATAAATTAAATTTACTTTAAATTTATCTCTATACCTGACCTTCATTATTTGTATATATGCCTTTGTATTTTCAATTTCTTCTTTTACAGTTACTGTTTCATTTGGATTACTTAACAAATACTTTAAAATCTGTGACAAATTTTCAATCATTTTTGTGACATCATTAGGACCGTTTGTGTATGACAATGCCCTAAGATAAATAATCTCCAACGCATTAGACAAAAAATGAGGACTAATTTGCGATTGCAGTGCTAATAACTCCATTGCTTTCATTTTATACTTCTTTTCTGCTAATTCCATCTTCAATTGACTTTTTTCAATATAACTATTAATAATGTTGTAAATTATATAGCTGTACTCATCTCTACTTTCTACTGGAATTTCTGGAAATATCTCATTTGTCTTTTCTGCATCTATAATCTTTAATATTTTATTTACATTTTCGTAATTTCGTTTAGTGATTCTAAATGTTATCAATATCACAAAAAAAATTGACGCCAAAAGTAAAACTAAAGTCACCTTTAAAAGCTTTATAGGAACTTCATAAAGATATTTTTTAGGAACAATAGATACATATTTTATATTATAATTCAAAGATTCTAATTTTGTTATGATGTTTGCTTTGTTATAATTATCTAAGTCTATTTTCCCAGTGAAATTCCCATTAATATTTTGACATATTAAATTGTCGTGGGCATCTAATATAAGAATTTTTTGGTCAGGAAATATTGTTGAAGTATTTAGCAAATTTTCAATATAGTCTAAATATATATTTAGTACAAGCACACCATCAATTTTATCCCCGTTAAAGTTTGCAATTTTTTTGTATATACTTAGGACTTTTATCCCCTTTTTATCAAAATTATACATTTTTAAATTTCTAACCTCTATCCAAGAAATCTCATCTTTTGGTACATTTAAAAAGCTGTCATACCATTTATTATCAATATAATTTGTTACAGAATTAATACCATTTCCTGTTACCAAAAATTTTTTATTAGGATTGTTAAAATACAAATAAATTGATTGTATATAAGGCTCTGAAAATGACGTAGAATCAAATAAACTTTCTATCATGCTAAGATGCCACATATCATCTAAAGAATATTTATTTGTATTTAAGATTCTCTCCAAATACAATGTCACATCTTTATTTGTTCCAAATGTTAAATAAATTTTATTTATATCGTTAAATAAAATTGACAAATCATTACTGTTCTGTTTTAATATCTCTCTGCTATTTTTATATATTTCATCCCTAACATATCTTTCTGTAATTAATATTGAAAATGAGCCTAATACAATAACAATTAAAATTAATGGCAATGCTAGGACCAATAGATTTTTATAAAAAAAATTTGCTGTTTAACTCTTTCATCTATAAATCATTCCTCAAAATTTATTGCTGAATTTACAAATTCTCTTGGTGATTTTTTGTAATATTTTTTAAATGCTCTAGTAAAATTTTTTGGATTTTTATATCCAATCATATAACTTATTTCATAAGTTTTATATAAAGGATTTTTTAGAAACTCAACAGCTTTTTTCATTCTGACCTCAGTTATATAATCGGAAAAATTCATACCGGTTTTTTGTTTAAAATATTTGCTTAAATAATATGGATTCATATAAACTACTTTGGCAACATCTTCCAATGTCACATCTCTGTAATGTTCATCAACATATTTTTCTATGATTGAAATTATGCTGCTGTATTGATCAATTTCATTATCACATGAGCTATTTAATATCTTATTTGCATTTTCATTGTCTAATTCCTTTCTTATTCTACTGAATACATCAACTATTTCATTATATTTAGTAGGTTTTACTATATAATCTTTAACACCATATCTCAACGCCTGTCTGGCATATTCAAAATCAGTATAACCGCTGATTATAACTACCTTAGTGTTTATATTGCTTTCAAAGATTCTTTTTGCTAGCTCTATTCCAGACATAACTGGCATTTTTATATCACATAAAATTGTATCAGCTTTATTTCTGCACAAATAATTAAAACACTCTTCACCATTTTCAAATTCTTCTACAACAGTAAAACCAATTTTGTCCCATGGAAAGCAGTTAACTAATCCTGTTCTTATCTCGTATTCATCTTCTACTATCACAAGCGTATAAATATTAAACACCACCTTCCTATTTAACAAACATCTTCATCATTCACAATAGACTTCTTTATTATCTTTCTTCCCTCTTTTAAATCTTTGATGTATCCTAATGCCATAAGTTGGACTATCACGTTGCCATAAATTGACGCTTCTACAGGTCCTGTTATGACTTTTCTACCTGTAACATCCGCAGTTAACTTACATAGGAACTTATCCTGTATCCCTCCGCCAACCATATGGATAGTATCTATTTCTCTTCCCACAATGTCTTCTAAATTGTTTAAGCAATTTTTGTATTGCTCAACTATACCATTGTAAGCAGCTCTCGCTATGTCACCGATATCCTGTGGTAACCCCTGCCCCGTTTCTACACAATATTGCTTTATTGCTTCAGCCATATCATCGGGAGCTATAAATAATTTGTCATCTGGATTAATGATAAACTCTTCATGCTCAGCTTTAGATGCCATCTGGCTGATTTCTGGAAACCCTATTTTTATACCATTTGAATTCCAGCTTTGTTTTAATTGTTGAATAATCCACAAGCCATTTATATTTTTAAGTATCCTTATAAAGCCTTCTACTCCGCCTTCATTCGTGAAGTTATACTTTTTTGTATTTTCATTTATTATAGGACTTTCACTTTCAACACCTAATAGTGACCACGTACCACAAATCAAATAGGCACTTGAACCGTTTTCAATTGGTGTACCCGCAACTGCAGATGCCGTATCATGGCTTCCAACTGAAATCACAGGAATATCAGATAGTCCTGTTTCTTCTTGAATTTCTTTTGATAGATAGCCAATTATCTTCCCCGGCATCAATATTTTTTGAAAAATGCCTTCCGGTAAATTTAACTTTTTTATAAGATCGATCGCCCAATCCCTTTTTTCAGCATCCAGCATCTGTGATGTTGACGCAACAGTATATTCATTATATTTCTCATGTGTAAGATAAAAGTTAAACAAATCTGGCATAAATAATAATGTTCTTGCATTATTCAATAATTCTGGACGTCTCGTTAAATCACAATACAATTGAAATATTGTATTAAATTCCATAAACTGTATACCAGTAACATTATAAATCTCTTCTAATGGCAATATCTTTTCAACATTTTTCATTATCCCATTTGTTCTCTGATCTCTGTAATGAATTGGGTTTGATATCAATTGATCATTTTTATCAAGCAATCCATAATCAACACCCCATGTGTCTATGCCAATGCCAGATATTTTGATTTTCCTCTTTGATGCTATTTTTAATCCGTTTTTTAATTCGTGAAAAAGCCTCAAAAAATCCCAATAAAACGATTGTCCCAGCTTAACTGGCTCATTTGGAAATCTATAAATTTCTTCAATTGTGATTTTTTCGCCGTCAAATCTCGAAAGCATAAGGCGTCCACTTGAAGCACCAAAATCAAAAGACAAATTATATATTTCCTCTTTCATTAGTGATACCATCCTTTAGCTTTTAAATATTTCAATCTCTATATTTTAGAATTTCATTTTCATATTCTTTAACAACATCTATCCATGTTGTCCCAACTGGTACATTTTTGTCCATGCAGTATTTATTCCAGACTGCAGAAAAAGGTAATGTTTTAAATTCCTCCATCAAAGCAAGCCTTGCACCAAAATTTCCTTTATTCTCTTCTTCTAAAAGTAGTTGAACAGGCTCTAATAGTGATATTAATATGGCTTTTAGCGTCGCTCTTGCGCCTATTACCCACGCCATTATCCTGTTTATGCTTGCATCAAAGAAATCCAAAGCAATATATACTCTGTCATAAGCATCGCATCTTCTTATTTCTTTAGCCAATGATAACAATTCATCGTTTAAAATAGCTACATGATCGCTATCCCAGCGAACGCCGCGGCTTACATGAATCAATAAATTGTCATCGAATGTCAGTATTGACGATATCTTATCAGCTATATTCTCAGTAGGATGGAAATGCCCCATGTCAAGACACAACATTACATCATTTCTTGAGGCATAGCTCATATAAAATTCATGTGAACCAACTACATAACTTTCTGACCCGATACCAAATAGTTTGCTTTCAACTGAATCAATGATGTTTGTTTTGTCGTATTTTACTGAAAATATTTCATCTAAAGATTCTTTAAGTATCTTTCTATGTTCAATTCGATTAGCAGGCAAATCTTTAGATCCATCTGGAATCCAAATATTGTTTACACATTGAATTTTTAATTCTTTTCCTATTTCATTTGCGATTTCACGACATCTCTTGCCGTGTTCAATCCAAAATTTTCTAATATTATCATCTTTACTAGAAAGCGTATAGCCATCATTTGCTTTAGGATGTGAAAAAAACGTAGGGTTAAAATCAAGACCAAGCCTTTTTTCTTTTGCCCACTCTATCCATTTTCTAAAATGCTCAACTTTTATTTCGTCTCTGTCAACAAATTCACCATTTGTTTCCGCATAAATGGCATGCAAATTCACTTTGTGTTTGCCAGGTATAAGGCTTAAGGCTTTTTCAATGTCTTGCCTTAATTCTTCACCATTCCTTGCTCTCCCCGGCCAATTTCCTGTAGCAAGGATTCCTCCCCCGCTTAATCCATTGGCATCTTTTTCAAAACCCTTTACATCATCCCCCTGCCAGCAATGAAGTGAAATATGAATTTTATCCATTTTATCTAATATTTCATCAGTATCTACACCAAATTTTGCATAAACCTCTTTTGCACGAATATAATCATTCATAATTTTATCTTTTTCTACTTCGTACATAATAAACATCCTTTCAAGAAGTAATAATTATACTGCCATCATATCGTTTATCTTGAGGATTTAACGTTTACTACATTAAAAATCATCATCAATAAATTATTTGATATTAAATATTAGATTCGACGTTTTATTATAATTTCCTTCTTTTTTAATAAGTTTCTTGTGTTGATTATTTTATATTACTTGATTTTTATGATTAATTTATGGTTTTTTGTTAATTTATTCATATTCATGTCAATAAAATTGCATTTTACCAAAAAAAATTCAAAGCATATTATAATCATCAATCTAATAATGTACTAGTCACACCAATCAAAACAAGTATATTCCTATATTCTATAATTTATTAATTATCTGTTTTTTGTTTATTTAATGTGCTACACAAATCGCCTGGATGTCTTCCTTTTAGACCAAACTTTCTTCTGATCTCATAAAGCTTTTCTACTTGGCTATCTGATAGTTCCTTTGGGCCTCCAAGAAGTGTAGAAATAAATGTCAATTTTGCGTAAAACTCAAGTGATTCCATCTTATAGTATGCGCTTATCAAATCTGGACCATATGTCAATGCACCGTGATTTTCTAATAAAAGTGCATCATAATTTTGCAAGTATTTAGAAACAGCATCTGGCAGCTCTTCTGTTGAAGGCGTGCCGTATTCAGCTATTGGTACACATCCTAAAGATATGACTGCTTCTGGCATTATCGGCTTTGTAAGCGGAATTCCTACAATGGCAAAACCTGTGCCAAACGGCGGATGTGCATGTATGACAGATTTAACATCTGGTCTTTCTCTGTAAACTCTAAGATGCATTTTTATCTCTGTGGATGGTTTATAATCGCCTGATGATTTTAATACTTCGCCATTTAAATTGATATTCAATAGCATGTCTGGAGTCATGAAACCTTTGCTTACACCGGTCGGTGTTGTAATTATTTCATTTTCACCTATTCTAACGGTGATATTGCCATCATTCGCTGCCACAAATCCATTCATATAAATCCTTTTTCCTATTTCGCAAATCTGTTTTTTTACCTCATATTCAGAATACACTTTTTGCCCTCCTTCAAACAAAGTTAACTTTTATTGAATTTATTTTGATTTATGTCTGTTTTGTTTTGTTTATCTTTATTATATCAATCTTTTATAAAATGTCAATAGTATTTATCATAATTAAAATAATATTCTTCTAAAATAAAAAAACATCCCACAAAACGTGGGATTCAACTAGCAATAAATTAAATCTATATTGTGCTTTTTTAAAAATTCTTCCCATTCCAAAGACAGCTTTCTATCGGTAAATAGATAATCAATTTTATCTAAGTCAAACATCTTGACAAACGAAGATTTGTCAAATTTGTTGTGATCAAGAAGCAAAAACACTTTTTCAGCCGAGTTGGCCATGGCTTTTTTTTATTACAGCTTCCATTTCGTTTGATTCTGTTATGCCATTTGTCATATCAAATCCCTTTGATGATATTATGGCTTTATCTACACAGAAATTTTTAATCATATCTTCCGCGAAATTTCCAATTAGCGACATAGAATTCTGCTTTAATACTCCTCCTGTTGAGATAACTTTGCAATCTTTCGCATTTGCCAATTCTAATATTATCTTTTCCGAATTTGTTATGACAGTAAGCTTTTTCTTAAATTTTATCTGCTTTGCTACCTGAAGAACTGTAGAGCTTGAATCAAGCAAAAGTGTGTCACCGTCTTCAATGTATTCAGCAACTTTCATGCTTATCGCTTGTTTACTTTCTATATTTGTAATTTCACGAATATTTAGTGGAATATCGGCACTTGAATTTTCATTTATAACAGCACCGCCATAAGTCCTCTTTAGAAGCCCCTCTGCTTCAAGTTTCTCTAAATCCCTTCTTATGGTCTCCTCTGTCACATTAAACAACTTACTTAGCTCCGGCACTAAGACGCTTTGGTTTTCTTGTATAAGCCTCATTATCCTCTTCCTTCGTTCTATCGCAAGCATATACTTTCCTCCAGTTTTCTTAAATTTTAATTAAATTATATACTAAAAATCAACAATAAACAACATATTGTCAAATAACACAATAGAAAATAAATAAAAGCATGATAAAAACATCGATTTTTTGCATAAAAATAAGGCGGCTTAAAAGACCACCTTTATCTTACATCTTATTATTTTTAGTGCTGAATTAATTTTTTTACTTCATCTTTGCTAAGCTCAGTGATGTCCGCTACTCTATCGATGTCCATACCTTCTTTTAATAATTTCTTTGCAATCTTTATGCTTTTTTCTTTCTCTCCTTTTTCGATGCCCTTTTGTATCCCTTTTTCAATCCCTTTTTCTATACCTTTTTCTATCCCTTTTTCTATGCCTTTTTCTATTATCATTTTGTACGTTTCTGATTCTTCAAGCCTAAACATCCTCATCACCTCCGAAAAAACTTTCTCAATAACTTCTCTTTTATAAACTATGCCCGATAATATCTCTGCCTTAAACGCTATGTCTTTCTTCTTGTTTATGTCTAATGGAATGTCTTTTATAGCCTCAACGCATCTTTCCAGATATTTTTCTCCTTCTTCTTTCCTTCTATTTTGGTCCATCAATGGAAGAAGCGAATATAAATCATAATAATTTGTTTTCAAAACATCAGTATATTTTATGTCACCAACGTTTATTATCCTGTATTTATAATCTAATGCGTTTTGTTCTCCAAAGTCGTAGCTTAAGCTATTTTCCATTTTCACATTGTCTTTTCCTATATATATGACTATCTGATATGGTAAGAAATTATGCTTTTCCATTATTTCCAAGGAATATCTCAACATCCTGTAAGGCATTTTTCCGTCATTTTCTGATTGAAATTCTATATGCACAGCAACACTTCCTTTGTCTGTAATACATTTGAATATCATGTCACTATCTCTTCTCTCGACTTTTGCAAATTCTATATTAAGTTCATCGAGCTTTTTGTATTGCAATCCTAAAAAATAACCCACTATGTCATCAGCCATATCAGAAAAAATATTTTTCATCGTTATATCGTATTTTTGGCTCATATTTCTTCCTTCCATTTCTCTTCATCTTATATTTATTATACCATATGCAGCTAGATAAAACCAGTTTTTGTATATTTGATATCAAAAAATGAATGTTAGCGTATAGGAAAAGCCTCAATGCTAACATTATAAAATTCTTATTAAATTCCCTAGTTTTGCAGCAAATTTTAAGATAGCATAATCCGAAACCATTTATTTTACTGATGATTTCGGGTAAATTTATTTTAAAATTTTGTCATATTTTGGTTGCGGATTATTATGGATTGTGGTATAATATAACCATATTGAATTTTATTGGGGGAGTTTAAGGTGTATTTAAAGAAAAGTAAACGCAGTTCCGGAAGAATTTATCTCTCTATTGCAGATGGCTATCGTGATAAACAGAGAGGGCATACAAGGACTGTTACTATTAAATCTCTTGGTTACCTTGATGAACTTCAAAAACAATATGACGATCCTATTGCTTTTTTCGAACAAAAGGTTAAAGAATTAAACGAACAAAAAGCTATGAAAAAGGTTCCGATTACTCTTAGTTTTTCTCCTGATGAAAAACTTTCGGTTAATACAGATAACCGTAAAAACTTTGGCTATGCTGCGTTTAGTAAAGTTTATCATGAGCTTGAATTAGATAAATTTTTAAGAAACAGACAACGTCATTCAAAAGAAGAATATGATGCTAATGCTATTATGAAACTTCTCGTATTTTCACGTTTATTGTATCCTGCCTCAAAGAAAAAGACTTATGAGAATAAAGATATATTCTTTGAGAAGTTTGATTTTTCTTTGGATGATGTCTATAGATGTCTCTCTTTTTTCAACAAGCATAGTGATGCTTTGCAACTTTGGATTCATGAGCATGTTAAGTCTTTGTATGATCGAAATACTAGCTTAGTTTATTATGATGTTACCAACTATTATTTTGAAATTGATGAACAAGATGAATTACGGAGAAAAGGCGTTTCTAAAGAGCACAGACCAGATCCGATTGTACAGATGGGATTATTTATGGACACCAATGGTATACCTATTACCTATAAGCTTTTTCCTGGTAATGCTCTAGACAAAACTACACTTATGCCTATGTTAAGAAAAATACAACATGATTATTCTTTGGGAAGAATTATTGTTGTTGCTGATAAGGGTATCATTACTGGTGATAACATCTGGTATACTTTATCTGCTGGTAATGGATATGTATTCAGCTATTCTGTTCGTTGTGCGGATAAGGAATTTAAGAAATATGTTCTTGACGAAAATGGATATAAATACAGAGGAGATAACTTCAAGATAAAATCCAGACTTTATCCAAGAGAAATATTAGTAACTACCACTAAAGGAAGAAAGATGAAAAAGATAGTTGATGAGAAGCAGGTTGTTTTCTATAGTGAGGAATATGCTTTGAAAGCAAAATATGAACGAGCCGCTGCAATAGAAAAAGCCAAAGATTTAATTAAAAATCCAGCGAAATATAATAAAGCTACATCTTACGGTGCTTCCAAATATGTAAAAAATCTTATTTTTGATGATGAAACTGGCGAAATATTGGAAAGTGCTCGTCAACACCTAGTATTTGATGAGGAAAAATTAAAAGAAGAAGAAAGATTTGATGGATATTATGCAATAGTTACTAGCGAATACAAAGAATCTGATGATAAAATTATTGAAATGTATCGTGGTTTATGGAAAATAGAAGAGGCTTTCAAGATAACTAAAAGCGATATTGAAAGCAGACCAGTGTATTTATCACTGAGAGAGCATATTGATGCTCATTTTCTG
>NZ_BBKT01000062.1 GCF_000747665.1 Thermoanaerobacterium saccharolyticum
AGCGAAAACAATACAGAGAGCAAGCTATTTAAAAAAGATGTCAACAGAAAAATACAGTGTACTTCAAAAGATAAGAAATGGAGTGGAGGGTATACCATCAATACTAAGACGAAAATATCATGTAGATGTGATACCTGTAAGGGGATTAGTGCGCTCAAAAATCTGGTTTTCATTCAAAATAGGAGCTATAAACGCAAAAAAAGTACTAAAAATGGCAGCGGAGATGGCTGCGAGTTTGTATAAAAATATCGAAATCAAATTTATTCTTACAAAAACAGGTAAAATCCAAGCAGAGTTGTTATTAGTAGCTTAAAAAATGTCACTTATGACACTCAAATCAAATTTAAAATATCATAAAACCTTATCTTAAAAAATTGTATTAATGCCTAGTGCATACAGTGAATGAATTATAAATACTCGCTCTTCCTCTCTCTAAGCTCCTTCAATACTTCTTTCACATTCTGTGCTTTATCCTTAGAGCATATTAAAAGTGCGTCTTCTGTGTCTACGATTATTACATCTTCTATGCCGAGTGTTGCGATGAGTTTATCACTTCCCGTTATGATACACTTTTTTGTATCTACACTTACAACATTGCCTTTTATGACGTTGCCGTTCTCATCTTTTTCGTACAATCTCTCTATCGATGTCCAGCTTCCTACATCATCCCAACCGAAGTCTCCCGGCACTACATATACATTCTTGCTTTTTTCCATTATACCGTAATCTATCGATATGCTTTCAAGTTTTGAGTATTCCTCATATAAGATTTTTTCTATCTCATCTGAATCAAAGTGTTCTTTTATAACATTTAATGCACTGTATAATTGTGGCATATATTCCTTTATTGCTTTTAGTATTGTTGATGTCTTCCATATGAACATGCCGCTATTCCACAGATAGTCTCCGCTCTCTACATATTTCACTGCTGTATCATAATCCGGTTTTTCTACAAATCTTTCTACTTTATGTACAGGATTGTTATGAAATATCTCATTTGTAATCTTCTTAAAGTTTATATATCCATATCCTGTCTCTGGATGCTGCGGCTTTATACCTATTGTGACAAGATTGTTGCCTGCTTTTGCTTTTTCTATTGCTGTTTTCAATACTCCTAAATAGGTTTCTTCATCTTTTATCACATGATCTGATGGCACTACTACCATGATAGAATCTCTATCAAGCCTTTCTGTATGTATGGCTGCAAGACCTATGCAAGCTGCTGTATTTTTTCCCATAGGCTCTATCAATATATTTCCTGTCGGAAGCTCTGGTATCTGGTCGCTAATCAAGCCTGCATAATCTATGTTTGTAACGACAAAAATATTTTCAATTGGCATAAGTCTCTTTAGCCTATCCACCGTCTGCTGAATCATAGTCTTATCGCCATATAGCTTTAAAAACTGCTTTGGCATCTTTATCCTGCTTTTGGGCCAAAACCTTTCGCCCTTTCCCCCTGCCATGATTACACCTGTTATCATATGTGCACCACCTCTTTTTTAATATGTTTATAAATATATCAAATTGCATAATCTATAGTAGATTGGAGTTGATATAGTGTTAAATAAAAATTTTTATAGAGGCTTAATATTGGGACTTATAATAAGCTCTATAATATGGCTGCTCATTATTTCTTTAATAAAAGCCATCAATATGCTCCATCTTTTTTAAGCACTGCAGGTATTGTTTTGAATAGAATATTGAGATCAAGCCAGATATTCCAATTTGATATGTACTGCATATCCATTTCCACTCTCTCATCATAGTCAACATCGCTTCTGCCACTAATCTGCCATAATCCAGTTACCCCTGGCGGAACTCTCAAT
This sequence comes from Thermoanaerobacterium saccharolyticum, assembly GCF_000747665.1. Classification (GTDB taxonomy): domain Bacteria; phylum Bacillota; class Thermoanaerobacteria; order Thermoanaerobacterales; family Thermoanaerobacteraceae; genus Thermoanaerobacterium; species Thermoanaerobacterium saccharolyticum. The sequence continues at coordinate 1,827 of NZ_BBKT01000062.1, forward strand.
AAAAATTTACCATACTCTCCGTATTTATTAATTTCTTTTAAAACGATTGGTCTTGGACCAACTAAGCTTAAATCACCTTTTAATACATTGAATAACTGCGGAAGCTCATCAAGACTTGTTTTTCTTAAAAATTTTCCAATCTTCGTTATCCTTGGATCGTTTTTTAACTTATATGTTTCCTCATACTCTTTTCTTAACTCCGGATTTTCTCCTAATAATTTATCTAAAATTTCCTGCGCATTTATAACCATTGATCTAAATTTATATATTTCAATAATTTTACCATTTAATCCTAATCTTTTGTGTTTAAAAAACACAGGTCCTGGTGAAGTGACCTTTATCAATGCAGCTAATATAATAAATAGAGGCGACAGGATAATTATAGCTATAAATGAAAGTATAAAGTCAATAAGCCTCTTTACATGGCCTTCCGGTCCTCCGATGAATACTTCTTTTAGCTTTAATATAGGCATATCATCAATTATTTCTATTTCCATCGGATAATTCGTCATATTTATACTTCCATTGACTGAATATACGCATATGTACTTGCTCAAACATTTATTTATTATCTCATCTACATTATCGATTTTTGATGTTATAAATATGGTTTTAATGTTGTATTTCTCAACAACATCATCAAAGTCATCTATACTTCCTAACCTTTTTATATCACTAAAATTTACATCATCATCTGATAAATACCCTAAAACATTTATACCATATTCATGTGACATAAATTTACTAACTATTTTCCTTAATTCATTTGAATAATTCCCCAATATTAGTGCATTGGTTAAATCTAAGCCTTTTTTATATCTTTTTATCTGTAAATATAATAAAATTGATTTAAATATTATTTGCAAAAGAAGTCCAGTGATAAATATGTATATCAATGTCAATCTTGAGAAATTTGTCATCTTAGTAAAATAAGATATAAAGAGATATATAAATACAGAATAAACCATTCCGTCAATCACAATTGTTATTTGATTGAAAAGAGTCATATGTTTATTGTCATACAACCCTTTGAAATACAAGATTAAAAAATCCAATGCTAATAAAATAATAAATGTGCTTAAATACCACCTTCTTGATATTAAGCTTAAATTAAAGTTAAACCTAAGATATAAGGCAACAATAAAGGCTATAATCAATGCACTAATATCTGAAACTATACTCCATTTTCTATACCACATGATCCCACCCCTTACTTTAAAGCAAAATATCCTTCAATCTTGGCCACATTTTGTCTTTCTCAGACAATATAATTTCATCTATTCCTTCCATCGGCCACTCTATCCCAATATCAGGATCATTCCATATTATGCCACCTTCATCATCTGGATGGTAGAAATCAGTACATTTATAACAGAACTCCGCTTCATCAGATAGTACTAAAAAACCATGTGCAAAACCTTCAGGTATATAAAACTGTTTCTTGTTTTTTTCGCTCAAGATTACACCAGCCCACTTGCCAAAGGTTTTAGAACCTTTTCTTAAATCTACTGCCACATCAAAAACTTCTCCTTTTATTACTCTTACAAGTTTTCCTTGATGGTGTTTTTTTTTGAAAGTGTAGTCCTCTTAATACTCCTTTCTTTGACTTTGACTGGTTATCTTGGACAAAAACCATATCAAGACCTGAAGCTCTAAAGTCATTGAAATTATATGTTTCCATAAAGTATCCTCTGTTGTCTTCAAAAATCCCAGTCTCTATTATGTATAAACCTTCAATATCTGTCTCTAAAAAGTTAAACTTCCCCATATCATCGCCTCTCCCTATTTGCTTTCTAGACCATCTATAAAAGATTTTAATGCATCGTTCCAATTTCTCATTTTGTCACCAATCGTACATCTTAACATCATGTTGTCAAGAGATGAATACGACGGTCTTTTTGCTTCTCTTTGTATTTTATCAGATGTTATAGACATAACACGGCACTTTATATCAGCATATTCAACAATTTTGCATGCAAAATCATACCAACTGCACTCTCCATTTCCAGTACAGTGGTATATACCATATTCATCTGTAAGAATTAATTTTAAAATATGATATGCTAAGTCTTCTGCATTTGTAGGATTGCCTCTCTGGTCATTTACAACTTCCAAATATCCTCTTTCTTTTGCTGCATTTATAATAGTATACACAAAATTCTTTCCATACTTTCCATATAGCCATGCTGTCCTAACTATAAAATATTTATCACAAAAGTCTCTAACGTATTGCTCTCCAAGAAGTTTTGATTTACCATATACACTTACTGGATTTGGCATATCATATTCTTTATATGGTTTGCTGCCTTCACCACTAAAAACATAATCTGTTGATACATGAAGCAACTTAGCATCTACTTTATGTGAAGCTATTGCAAGATTTCTCGGACCTATTGCATTTACTTTAAATGCATTGTCAGTATCACTTTCGCATTTATCAACATTTGTATATGCGGCACAATTTATGATAGCATTAGGTTTATATTGCTCTACATAATCTAAAACATCATTTAGATTAGTAATATCTAGATCATTATGTGACATATACTTTATATCTGCATTGCTATAAATATCATCAATCTTGCCTAATTCACTTCTACCTCTTTCTAAAACAGACCTTAACTGCATGCCAAGTTGTCCTTTTGCACCAGTAATAAGCAGCTTCATAATATATCAGCTCCTTTTAAAGTCCCACATTAGTAGCAGCCACTTCTTTTTCTGTATTTTCATCGTTTAGTAGATTTAAAAGATATTTTCCGTATTCTACTTTTCCCAATGGCTCAGCTAGTTTTATCAACTGCTTTTTATCTATATAACCCTTTCTATATGCAATTTCTTCTATGCATGCAACATATAAACCCTGTCGTGTCTGTATTGCTTCTACAAAATTAGCTGCATTTAAAAGGCCTGCAGGTGTACCTGTATCAAGCCATGCCATACCTCTTCCAAGCAGCTCAACTTTTAGCTTGCCTTTTCTTAAATATTCATTATTAACTGAAGTTATCTCTATTTCTCCCCTTGCAGAAGGCTTAACATTTTTAGCTATTTCAATAACATCATTGTCATAAAAATAAAGCCCAGGAACAGCGTAATTTGATTTTGGATACTTTGGCTTTTCTTCTATAGATATGACATTAAAATTATCATTAAATTCCACAACACCAAAATCCGATGGATTGCTTACATGGTAGCCAAATATGGTTGCGCCTTCTTTTCTACTTGCTGCTCTCTCAAGCCTTTCAGTAAATCCATAACCATAAAATATGTTGTCTCCAAGCACCAGTGCAACATTGTCTTTGCCAATAAATTTTTCTCCAATTATGAATGCATCTGCAAGACCTCTAGGAATTTCCTGAATCGCATATTCAAAATGAAGCCCTAACTGGCTTCCATCACCAAAAAGTTCTTTGAATGTATCTATATCCCTCGGAGTTGATATGATCAAAATATCTCTTATTCCAGAAAGCATGAGAACTGACAGTGGATAATATATCATAGGTTTATCATATATCGGTACAATCTGCTTTGATATTGCTTTAGTTATTGGATAAAGTCTTGTACCTGAACCACCTGCTAATATTATACCTTTCATTCTGATCCCCCCTTATCTATTTGAATACATTCTTTCATAATATTTCTGATATTCTCCTGATGTCACATTTTTCATCCATTCTTTGTTTTCAAGATACCATTTTATCGTCTTTATTATTCCATCTTCAAATGAAGTCTCAGGATACCAGCCTAGTTCTTCTCTAATTTTTGTCGGATCTATTCCATATCTTCTGTCATGTCCTTTTCTATCTGCAACATATTTTATCAAGCTCTCATCTACACTTGAATCAACATTATCATGAATGTATGAAATAATGGTTTTTACAATATGTATATTTGTCCTCTCATTATGCCCGCCGACATTATATATCTCACCTATTCTGCCATTATGAAGTACCATATCTATTGCTTTACAGTGGTCCTCTACATAAAGCCAATCCCTTATATTCATCCCATCTCCATAGACAGGAAGCGGTTTTTTATTTAAGCAATTATTTATCATAAGAGGTATTAACTTCTCAGGAAATTGATATGGACCATAATTATTTGAGCATCTTGTAATATTAACAGGCATTTTATATGTATCGTAATATGCTTTCACTATCAAATCAGCCGCTGCTTTACTTGATGAATAAGGGCTATGTGGATCAAGCGGTGTTTTTTCTGTAAAATATCCTTCTTTACCTAGTGAACCGTATACTTCATCTGTTGATACCTGAAGAAATTTCTTCCCTTCTTTGAATCCGTCACCATCTTGCCAAGCATTTCTTGCAGCATTAAGTAATGTCACAGTTCCAAGAATATTGGTCTTTGCAAAAATCTCAGGCTCAATGATGCTTCTATCTACATGTGATTCCGCTGCAAAATTTACTACATAGTCTATATCGTAATGTTTAAATAAATTATTAATAAATTCTTTATCACATATATCGGCTTGAATAAAAGTATAATTTGGGTTATTTTCTACAGGCTTTAAATTTTCGAGATTGCCTGCATATGTCAGCTTGTCTAAGTTAATGATTTTAATGTCATCATAATTCTTTAACATAAAGTGAATAAAATTAGAGCCTATAAATCCGGCACCACCTGTAACTAAATATGTTTTCATTTTGACACCTCTTTATTCAATGTTTTTTCAAATAGATCCGTTGAATTATCCCAAGTATAATTTTTGATTTTTTCATAACCTTGATGTGATATTTTCTTAAGTAATTCTTCATTTTCTAACAATTCTAAAATATTATTTACTACACTTTCAATATCATGTGGTTCACACACCATCGCTGTTTCTTTATGTATTCCTATATCTTGTATGCATCCTACATTTGTTCCAACTACAGCACATTTACAAGCCATTGCTTCGCAAGGAGTTAATCCCCACCCTTCTGTCCAACTTGGAAAAATAAATATATCTGAAGTAGAATATATTTTCCGAAGTAAATCTTTTGAGGGATTTTCATAAAACTCAGCATATTCAGGAATATCATTTCCTCGTTTCAATCCAAACAATCTTAATTTTATTTCGGGGTGTCTTTCTTTAACAATTTCAAATGCTTTTAATCCATCTTTGTAACCCTTCCACTCAAGATTATGATATAACATTAGAATAACTTTATTCTTATTAAATACTTTATTATCATTATAAAATTCTTTAAAATTCATTCCATTAGGTATTAAAGATGTTACACCTACTTTAAATTCTTTTTCCATGAGATCCTTCAACCATTTTGCAATAACTATTCGTTTTAATGGTAATTTATAACTGCCATCGACTAAACCCTTTGGTCCACTCCATATCTCATAATGCTGTATAAAATAGAACTTTTCACCTTTAGATTTATTTAAATTATTAACCGAATAAGCAGTTGGCCATGCAGTTGCAATAGTAGCATCTGCATCTCTAATAAATTTATTGCTTATTATTGGTACTAACTTTACTGGAACTTTTAAATCAAACCAACTAACCCCTGTTCCCCTTTTTAAAGTATTGCCTATTGACGATTTAAATCTCTTTAATTCACCTACTAAGCCATAATTATTAAATCTATACGCCAACATAGGAACATAACAAATAACATCATGTCCTCTATCGTGTAATCTATTTGCATATTCAAATATAACTTTTATACCGCCGGTCATATTTGTAAATGGTAAAATAAAATTTATTTTCATTTTTTAAATCCTTTCTAAGTAATTATATATGTAAATTAATTTGTTAAATAATTAAATATTATATTGACTATTATAAATATTTAAAGGAATATTCAATGAAATATAAATCAAAAATAACTTATTAATATTTTTTATATATTGATTTTTATTTTTTTAGGTTTTTTTCTATCAAATTATATAATTTTAGTAACATTTTAACAGAATTATTCATTTCAGTGTCTAGTTCTATCCTGACTTTTTCTTTATTTTCATAAATATAAAATAATTTCATAAGCAATTTATTTTTATCTTCTGGCCACTTTATTGAATATTTTAATAAATTCATATCTTTTAAAATATTATAGAGTTTTGGTGCATAATCTAATGCTAAAAAAGGAACTCTGTTAATAATGGAAGTTATTACAAAATGAAGTCTCATTAATATAGCAAAGTCACAATGTTTAAGAATAAATGATAATTGATTAAAATTAAAAGTTCTATTTAAAACAATACATTTATCTTTATATTTCATTTTACATATTACTAATTTTGCAATCTCATCATCACTTAAAATATTATAATTAACTTTCGATAAATCAAATTTACAAACACCATTTATAAATATCGGAATAAATCCTTGTTCTATTAATTTATCTAATATTATAGATAAAAATTGATAATCTTTTTCTCCCCAATAATTATTATACATTTCACTTTGAGGTATTACATTAACTGCAAAATATTTTTTGTTTTTATCAAAATCTATTCCAGGTATGTTAATATTTTCGATATTATTATAATTCATAATAAATTCATATAAAAAGCATAAATCAGGATATTGATATATATTATTGTTTTTTGTATATAATTTTATCAATTTGTGTGAATTACTATCTCTAACAATAATTAATTTTGATCTATTTAATAAATAACTTAATAATAATTTTTTAATTATTAATTTAAAATGCCTTTTACTTTTTATTGGTACTACACCAACTCCAGCTATTATAAATTCTTTTTTTAAAATACACGCTAATATAAGTATCATAGATGTTCCTATTTCTCCATTTAATATATCACCACCACCAACAAAAATTTTTTCTGAACTAATAATAGCTTTAAAAACTTTTATCCATTTCTTTTTAATGCCAAATACTCTACTTATAGGTTTTACCTTGTCTAATTTTTTAAATTCATATGGATTATCTGCAATCAAATAAATATTCTCATAAAATTTTTCGAAAAATAATCTATAGCATATCTTAAATATCTCATTATCACCATAATTTAAACCAGCCCAATTTATTACTGTTATATTATCTCCCATAATTAAAACTTTCCCCTATCATAATTATTTATTAATATTTCGTTTTTATTTCTTTATTATATATTAGATTAATACAATTTTTTACTATATCTTTATTGTATATTGTAAATATTAAAAAAGATACAATAATTGCAAATAAATTTAATAATAATTTATTATAATAATATATAACTATATATATACATATTAAACATATAAATATATACATTTTCCCTGTATCTAAACGTATATTAATATATTTTTTTGTGTCATAAACACGCAATATCCACATAATTAAAAATGCTACCATTGTAGAAAATGACGCAGCTTGGATACCCCAATGTGGAACCATAATAACATTAAAAATTATATTAAATAATGCACCTACAATAGCTGTAAATGCTTCGGATTTTGTTTTTTTGCTGCTATCATAAACAACTCCATAAAATGATGAGAATCCATAGAATAATGCTCCTAAATACAAAAAAGGTATATATTGATATGCAGCATTAAATTTTGCATTTACTAATATTCTAAATATTAATTGTGTTGCACATAAGAGTAAAAGAACAGTTGTAAACTGTAAATTCATATAATTTTTAAACATTTTTGAATAAAACTTTGATTTATCTTCTGATTTATATTCTAAAATACCCGTTTCCTGCCATGCCAAGTAAAATACATAGTTTATTATTGTAATTATCGATGGCAACTTATTTGCTACTGCATATATGCCATTTGCGGAAGTACCTAAATAATAATTAATTATAAATCTATCAGAAACATTCATAACCCACCAACTTACAGTATTCGATACAAGAGGTATTGAATATTTTAACATATCTGATGTTAAATTTTTAATCCAATAATTTATCCTGATATGATTAATTATTTTTGTTCTATGATTTAAGTAAAACAATGATACTATATTGGCAAATATATTTGAATATATTAACGCTTCAACACCTAATCTAAAAATACTTAACAAAATTATATTACTTATAACCATTATTAAAGTAAATATTATTCCATTAATTGAATATACAACATTATATTTTAAACCTCTGACAATCTGAGCGAATATTGTATCTAAAACTGAAATATTTATTAAAATCAAAATTAAAAACTTAAAGTTAAAGTTTATAATTGTATTAGTTAGTATAATATATAGAATGTTAAAAGATAGAATGCTCAGCATTACTGTTAAAATGCTACTTGAAATAACATTTGTTTTATTTTCATCATCTTTACAATCTAATAGAAATCTGTAAACACCGTTATCCAACTGTAAAGTAATAACTGGGACCAATAATGCTAATGATGTTGTTATAAGATCATAAAAACCATAATCTTTCGTTGTTAAATAAAATGTATATAATGGCAGCATTATAAAGCTTATAAATCGTGTCCCAAATGTGCCAACTGCATATATAATTGTATTCTTAACTAAATTTTTTTCTCTATCCATAAAATCTTCCTTATAACCTATATCTTTAAAATTTCTCTACTTAATTCAAGATGTGCCTTTGCCCAATTATCTGTTGTAAATTTATCTCTTATATAATTAAATGCATTTTCTCCTAATTCATCCGCTAAACTAGGATTATTTATTAATGCAATTATTGATTCTTTCATAGCATCAATATCACCAACTGGTACGATTAAGCCTGTTTTATTCTCCAATAAATATTCTCTTATTCCAGGTACATCAGAAACAATTACTGATTTATGCATAGCACCTGCTTCCAATATAGTAGTACAACCGCTAACATGCTCATTGTATTTTAGAGGAATTATAACACATCGACATTTTTTATAAAGCCACCTAATTTCTTGTAAGTTTGCTTTTAATACAATTGTATTTTTATTATATTTCTCTTGTAAATATTTTGGATTAGCTGTTGCTAATATAAATTTGTAATTTGGCAAAACTTCTGTTATCTTTTTAAATAAATCCATATCTCTATGTATATCTGTACCAACCGATAGAATAAAACCAGATAGATTATCCTTTATCCCGGCAGGTACTATATCTTTTTTATCAGGAGAATATGCTTCAATATTTATTCCAAATGGTACATATTGTAATTTCTTTTCATCGCAATTAAATATCTCCATAAACTTTACTTTTTCTGTGGGTGAGTGGAATATTATTTTATCAATTTTTCTAAGTAAATAGCTAACTCTTCTCTTTTTTGTATTATCAAATTCGCGACTATTGTCTATAAGCCAAACAAAACAACTAATTTGTTTCGGAAATATTTTGCCAACGACTGGTATACTTTTAAGTTTAGCTATATATAATCCATCTTTGTCATAATGAGTCCAAATTACATCATATTCTAATAGTTTTATTGGTAGTTTAATGAAATATAAATATACATATTGTAAATATTTATTAAATAATATTTTTCTTTCAAATTTGTTAAATGATATATATTCTACATTTACATCTTTACCATTTACTCTGTCATATCCATATGGTGCTGTATCGTTAGCTTCATCATTTAAATAATCTTTTCTCCATTTATCTAGATTATATGCAATTTTATATCCAAGAAAAACACCTACTTTTAATCTTTTACTCAAAATAAATACCCCCAAAATGATCAACTAAAATTTATATTTTTATATTCCATTTTCTCATTCTTATAATCATAAATTGCTTCTAATATAATCTTTATTTTTTCTATTTTGCCTTTCATAGTCCAATTTAAAAACTTGATTAGTCTAGTAATATAAAAATATGAAAGCCAAAATATTTTATTTCCCTTATTAAATTTATCGTTAAAATAAAGTCTATTTCGATTTCCATAGTATAAAGTTATTAATGATTCTTCACCGCCTGTAGTACTGCTAACCTTATGCCAAAGCCTTGCTGACGGCTCATAAATGATTTTTATACCTGCTCTTTTAGCTCTTACACAGAAATCTGTATCTTCAAAGTAAAGAAAATATTCTTCCGCAAGAAATCCTATTTTATCAAATACTGATTTATGTATTAAAATACAACATCCTGTGGCAAAATCTATTTCTTTTCGTACGTCAAATTGTCCTCTGTCTATTTCATTAAAACCATAATGAAAGCTTAATCCTTTCTTCCAGTTTAAACCTCCTCCAGCAGACCAAATCTTATTTGGCTCATAATAATAATATATTTTAGGTGAAATTATTGCATTGTTATTTTTTATAGATGCATCCACCATATTTTTTATTAAGTTTTTATCTATTTCTGTATCATTATTAAGCAGAAGTACATATTCACATTCATTTTCTAATGCATACTTTATACCAATATTATTAGCACCAGAAAACCCTAGATTTACATTATTTTTAATAATAACAATTTTATTATTGAATTCTTCTAATAACCTAACAGAATTATCTGTTGATGCATTATCTACTACAATGACTAAGTAATTTTGATATGAAGATTTTAAAACACTTTTAATACAGTCATTGGTATATTTTTCTCCATTATAATTTACGATTATTATACCAATTTTTGCATTCATATTAGTTCCCCTTAAACTCAGTATATTTCTCAACTACAAAATCATATATGCGTTGTTTAAAAACATTAATATCAAACTTTTCTGCATGTTTTCTTATTGCGTTTTTGTCAAATTTCATATCTTTAAATTTTATAATGGCCTCTTTTAAGCTTTCCTTATTTTGTTCTTTAAAAAATATACCTGTAACTCCCTCTATAACAGAATCAAGTACTCCGCCCTTTCCAAATGCTATAACTGGTCTACCAGATGCTTGTGCTTCCAAAGGTGTAATGCCAAAATCTTCTTCTCCAGGAAATATAAATGCTCTACATTTTGCATAATATTTTCTTACTTCTTCATCAGGTATTCTACCTAAGAATTTTATATTATTTTTTGCCATCTTCTGTAGTTTTTCTTTTTCGGGTCCATCTCCTATTATTATAAGAGGCAATCCTAAATCATTAAATGCTTCAACTGCAATATCAATCCTTTTATATTCAACAAGCCTTGATACTATTAAAAAATAATCTCCATCTTCGTCTATAGGATTATAAAATTCTGCATTTACTGGCGGATTAATCACTACCGAATCTTTTCTATAGTATTTTTTTATTCTTTTTGCCACCGCATTGGAATTTGCAATAAAATAATCAACCCTATCTGCAGACAATCTATCCCACATTCTTATATAATTCATTAGATAAGGAATAAATCTTTTCTGCCATTTTGGTGCAGATTCCTTATATTCATTATAAAAATCCCATGCATAACGCATAGGTGTATGGCAATAACATATATGTAATGTATCAGGTCTTGTTATTACTCCTTTTGCACATGATGAACTACTACTTAAAACTACATCATATTCTGATAAATCAAATTGCTCAAAAGCTGTTGGCATAAATGGAAGATACATATTGTATTTTGTCTTTGCTTTAGGAAATTTCTGAATAAAAGAAGTCCTTATGTCCATTTTTCTAAATTCTTCAGGTAGCTTGTCAGGGTTGTATACAGTAGTATAAATTGGTGCATCAGGAAAAATATCATGAAAAGCTAATATAACTCTTTCAGCACCGCCCATATTTGTAAGCCAATCGTGTATTATTGCAATTTTCATTTAATCACTCCAATTCCTTATACAATCTTTTATGCTTTAATGCTATCTTATTCCAATCAAATAAATCTTTCATTTTTTTTACTTTCTCGATTAGCTTATTTCTATAACTTATATCGTAAAAAAATCTATCTATTGCTTTTGCCAACTCTTGCTCATTATTAGGTTCTACCAAATATTCATTTAAAAAATCTAATAAATCTTTACTTGTTAAATTGGTATAAGTAGAAATAACCGGCAAATTATGAACTATTGATGCAATAAAACTACCCCTTCTATAAGTTAATCCATCTTTAAAAGGTAATACTGATAAATTAGTATTATATAAGTATTTAGATATATCATAATCAGGTAAATATCCTGTAATATTTATTTTATTTTTGTCAAAGCTAATATTATCTATCAATTTTAGAATTTCTTTATGATATTTATTATTATAATTTAATTCAGCTAAAATATTTAATTTAAAATCATCCTCTTTATATACTTTCGTTAGCATTATTGCTCTTATCAAATTATCTAATCCCTTATCCGGTCTTATAAAGCCAAAATATGTAATTATATGATTACTATTCTTAATATTCTCAGTTTCTTTATGTGGCATAATATTTGAACCAATATTAATAATTTCTATTTTAGTTTCTTGTATAAATGGAAACCATTTTTTTTATAACATCTTTTTCTTCTTTATTTGTTGTTATAATTTTATCACTAAACATTATTAGTGGTATCATTGAAATTTTTCTCAAAATATGTGATTGGCTAAATTCATGTAATGTAGTAATTACTTTTACTTTTTTTGACATGAACAAATTATAAAATTTCAAATATAAAGGCAATATATTAATACCTATTTTAAATCCATAGCCTTGAGTAGGATATTGTATATGCAAAATATTAACTTTATTTTCTTTACAATATTTACTAATATCAATAATACATTTAAAATTCCAATCTTTAATCAACCTTATGCTAATTCCATCTTCTATTACATTATCATTGTCACTAGTTAAAATTTTTATATTTAATCCAGTCTTTTTTAAATATCTTGCCAAAATATTGGTATAATCACCAACTCCGCATTTCATATTAGGATATGATCCTGTTATTAAGAGTATATTCAATTTACATCATCCATTCTTAAAATTAATCAATTATAGAATTGAGCAGATTTCATATTTTAAATGGCTTGATATTCCTAACTTTTTAAGAGACAAAAAAGGAAGTTCACCCCAAATGTCGAATATATAAGTAACAACAAAATTCTAACAAAAGAGGTGAACCTATTTATGTATATTCGACAAGAATGTTTATTTTCCTTCGACGAATTAATAAAATTTCAACCAGAGACAAAACTTGAAATGGTTTTGTCGCAGCTTGATTTCTCAAATGTCGTGCTTTCACTATCAAGGCCCGAATACAAAAGAGGCCCTAAAGGATATGATCCACTGCCTTTGCTTTATGCCTTGATTGCTATGCAACTCGAGAAAATTCCCACTATAGCAAAACTTGTAGATAGACT
>NZ_BBKT01000061.1 GCF_000747665.1 Thermoanaerobacterium saccharolyticum
ATGCTTTTTACCTTTACTATCTATATTCCTTTTTGTCCCTTTTTTCTAGTAGAATATCATCTATTTCCATAAGGATTTGAGCCATTATCTTACAAGCTTCTTCGCATGCTAATCTATAAATTTCTACTTCTAAGTCCTTGAAATTTATTTCATTTTCATTTAAACTTATATCTAGCATGTAATCACCTCTATAACGCTTTTTATTTTCTATTAAACATTATAGCGGATGATTCATGCGAAGGGAAGGTATTTTTTGGATACCTTCCTTTTTCTATTTTTTACTGCCTACTAAAATTATACACTAAGTATGACAAAAGAGAGCATTTTATAAAATTATTGCTCTCTTTTGTCAATATCTTTTTCTCTTGCTGGACGATGGAATATTCATCTCTTCCCTGTACTTAGCAACAGTCCTTCTGGATATCGTCACGCCTTTTTGAGATAAAATCTCAGCTATTTTTTGGTCGCTTAAAGTATCTTGAGGGTCTTCTTCGCTTATCAATTGCTTTATCATCTCTTTTATCATTTCCTGTGAAAACATCTCGCCGTCACCATTGCCGATGCCGCTTTGGAAGAAGTATTTGATTTCAAAAACACCTAAAGGTGTATCGACGTACTTTCCGTTTACTGCCCTGCTTACCGTCGATTCATGAACTCCTACTGCCTCGGCAATCTTCTTTAAATTCATGGGTTTAATGTATTTCTGCTCTCTGTCAAAAAATGACCTTTGCTCTTTCACTATCGCACTTAACACTTTGTACAAAGTATCTCTTCTCGACTCAATGCTTTTTATAAGCCACATGGCTGACTGAATCTTATTTGACAAGTATTTTTTTGTATTGTCGTCATCGGTGGCAGTCAAAATGCTTTCATAAGATTTATTTATTCTTAAGCCAGGATACAAAGATTCGTTTATAAGCACGACATAATCCCCGTCTATCTTCTTTATATAAGCATCTGGAACAACGTATTTAATATCGTTGTAGCTCGAAAAACTGCTTCCCGGCCTTGGATTCAGCTTTTTTATCTCATCAACGGCATTCTGCACTTCTTTAATGTCTACATTTAACTTCTTTGCTATAAACGAAAGCTTGTTGTCTGCAATTTCTTCTAAATAATTTTCTACTATTTCTTTTATTACGCCATCATACATATTTTTGCTTTTTAGCTGAATCATGAGACATTCTGTCAAGTTTCTCGCTGCGATGCCTGGCGGGTCAAATGACTGCACTACATTTAAAGCCGTCAAAACATCCTCTTGGCTGTAATTGTAATCTTCACTAAGCTTTTTGACATCATCGTTCAGATAGCCATTACTGTCAAGATCGTAAATTATGACTTTGCATATCTCTTTTATCTTCTTCGCAAGAGGTGTTATATGAAGTTGAAATAGCAAATGGTCTGTAAGGGACGTATCCGTTGAGACCATGTTTTCAAAGCTTAAGTCGTCTCTTTCTTCGTCATCGGCGCTGTAATTGTACTTATCAAGGTCGCTATTCTTATTTAATTCGCGGTAAATCTCAATGATGTCTTCCTTATCTTCGTACGCCTCCAACATAGGATTGGTTTCCAGTTCACTTGTGATAAGCTCATTTAGCTCATACGAATTCAGCTGCAAGATCTCGATGGCCTGTTTCAGTTGAGGCGTCATCAATAATTTCTGTACTTGTTTTAAATTAAGTCCCATATCCAGCTTCATATTCTACACCCTCGTATACATCAATATTCATATTTCAATTATATCATATTTGTAACCGTTTATAAAATGGATATTTTTAGCCTGTCAGCATCATTTTACATTATTTCAAAAGAACGATACAATCCTTGGTAGTCCTCCCATTTTTGAGCTATGCTTTCTACCCTTGCCCATCTTAGTCCGTTTTTTATGTAATCGATAAGCATGTTTATGTCTTCTTCATCGCCTTCTGCTACAATTTCAACGCTTCCATCGTATAGATTCTTTGCGTATCCAGTTATATTAAGCCGCATAGCCATGTTGTAAACAGAATACCTAAGCCCGACTCCTTGCACCTGGCCTGTCAAATTAAGATGGACTGTTTTTTTCACAAGAACTCCTCCTTTTAAAAGTAAATCTGCTTACAAAATAAATTTATTTATGACGTAAGCGACGCCGTTTTCCATGTTTGACTTTGTAATAAAGTCTGCCGTTTTTTTAAGTTTATCTATGGCATTTTCCACCGCCACACCGAGACCTGCATACTCAACCATCTCTACATCATTTTCACTGTCACCTATTGCCACCATTTCTGATCTGTCAATACCTAAATATTCTCCCAATATCTTGAGGCCGTTTCCTTTATTTACACCTTTATTTAGTATTTCTATATTATTGTGAAACGAGCTTGTAGTCTCTAATCTGTCGCCTTTTTCGCAGTCTATCGTTTTTCTCACTGCTTTTATTTTTTCTGAATCTTCGTCAAACATTACAAATTTAACAATGCTGTCTTTCAACTTGCTTTCAAATTCTTCATAAGAAGGTATATTCTCTACTTCTACCTTTAATGTTTCAGCGTACAATCTATTCCACTCTCCATACTTCTGATATTTACTGGTAATCTCTGGGGAATAGACAATTTTATCGCTGTAAAAATGATAGTAAAGGTCATTCTTCTTGGCCAAATCTATCAAATACGTCAATATGTCTATATCAAGCACGCTTTTATAAATTCCCTCATCATTGTCGTCTATCACCATGGCTCCATTGCTTGCAATTATATATGGTTTAAATCCTAGAAATTCCGAATATGCATACGCAGATGCATAAATCCTTCCTGTTGATATAACTACATAAATTCCACTGTCATGAGCTTTTTGCAGTGCTTCTAAGTTTTCTCTCGAGATTTGCTTGTCGTGCGTCAAAAGTGTATCATCCATATCTATCGCGACTAATTTGTATGCCATCATAGTCCCCCATTCATCAGAATATTTTTTCAATACTACTATATCATTACTTATCATGAACTTCAAGTTTGCATAATTTTCACTGGGAAAAGATATCTTAAAAAAATGATTGACAGTATAAAATAGCAATAGTATAATGTAACTATTAATATTACATGATAAATTTTATTAATTAATATTGTATATAGAAAGAAGGGATATGATGGACGATATCTCGTCAATCCTCAAAGAAAGGGGATTAAAAGTAACACCGCAGAGACTTGCTATCATTAATATGCTTAAAAATACCAAGGAACATCCTAGTGCTGAAACTATATACAAGACGCTGTCGTCCGATTTCCCAACAATGAGTTTGGCTACTGTCTACAAGACACTTGAAATGCTAAAGAGTATAGGACTTGTGCAAGAACTTAATGTTGGTGAAGGTAGCTTTAGATACGATGCAAATGTTAATTCACATCCACATTTTATATGTTACGGATGCAATAGGGTAGATGACCTTGATGATTCAGCACTAGATGATCTTCTTGGTGAAGTAGGCAAACACACAGATTACCTTTTGATGGATCAAAAGTTGTATTTTTATGGCTACTGCCCTGATTGCAAAAAAAAGGTGACAAATTAAAAAAACGAGCAATGCTCGTTTTTTTAATTTGTTGGATTTATGTTTTGTGGTTTGCCGTTTAAGTCCTCTGTAGATACATTTTTGTCATCGCTTTGACTTTGCCCACTTTCATTGTTATTTAGTTCATCTTTTTTTACGCCTCGCTTTATGACTCCGTCAACTGGCTTGTAGATGTCTGTATATAAAAATTCTTTTTTAACTAAAACATTGTTCTCGTAAATAAGTCTATAAGTATTTACTTTGTATCCTGTATGCTTTTCCACATCTACTTTTGTGACTCCTTCAGGCAGAGTAGGATCATCAACATACGTTACCTTCGGTTCGTATTTCTCCACAATTTCAGAATATATGTCAATCCTTTTTCCAGGATCTTCAGGATACCCGTAAAAGTTCACTACAAAATTGTTTCCGCTGATATACGATTCAATGTATATAGGGTATTTCGTTGGATTTTCAAATTTTAAATCGAGAACGTCTCCTGAAATTGTAGCATCTTGCCCCGGTGACACATAACCAACCGGAAATGTATGATGGTATCTCTCGTCAATTTTCATATCTGCTCTTAACGCAGCATTGTAAAGTGTCGTAGCAACCTGACATACCCCACCACCTATGTCAGGGACAAGTTTATTGCCAATTATAACAGGTGCCTCTTTATATCCATTTTGTATAATCCTTGGTCCTAACGTTTTATTAAGCGAAAAGACTTGCCCCGGCATAAGCAGTTTGCCATTTACAGCTTTTGCAGCTACAGCAAGATTTTCTGACCTATTTGCATCTCCAGTATTAAATTGTGTAGAAAAACTGACAATTTCGCTTTTTATCATGCTGAGTTCTGAAGCCTTTATGTCTGCATCGACTTTTTTAACCGTGACAGGAACTTCTACATAATCTTTATCACCAGTCATAAGCACATTTTTGACTGCACTTTTTATGTTTTCAATTGTCTTGTTTACATCAACCTTTAAACCAGAAATATCATTTGTAATATTTATCTTCCCGCCAGATACGTATATTTTAGCGTCAACAGGATTTTTGTCTATGCTTTTCGATACATCCATTACAAATTTATCTAAACCATTAAAATTGGCTGTAGGACTATATTCAAGATTCTTACCGTCCTTTGAAACATCGTATATTGTCTTTATGCGATTTATGAAATTCCCATTTTTACCTATAGAATAAGCTTCATTAACGATAGCGTCATAGTCGTAGCTTATTTTAACATCATCACTTGGAAGCACAAACTGTCTTTCATTGTACTTTAAAACGACTTTGATGTTGCCGGCAGTCTTAAGATCGTTTTGCAATTTTGAATACGCTTCAGATTTGGTAAGTCCGCTAAGACTAATTCCATTGACAAAAACTCCCTTTGCAATAGTATTTTGATTCATGATAGCATAAAACATCACAAATGAACCAGCAAACACAGTGACTATTAATAAAAGAAGAATGATGTAAAAATAATTGCTTTTACTCTTTATGCTTTTTGTGTCCTTTGTCTCCATTTTGATCTCCCCAATTATTTAGTTTTTAAATTTAGAACAATTTAATTATATTACAAATACTTTGCAAATAAATTACATACTGATTAATTTTTTATAAAATTTTTATAAAACTTACAAATGTGATTGATGGGGCAAATATCGCACTTAGGCTTCCGCGCCGTACAAATGTTTCTTCCGTGATATATTAGAAGATGATGAGACAAAGACCACAAATTTTTAGGTAGAATATCCATAAGCTGCTGTTCTGTCTTTAAAACATCATCGCTTTCTGCAAGGCCAATCCTATTTGATACCCTAAAAACATGTGTATCAACAGCTATCGCATCCTGCTTAAAGGCATTGCTTACGACCACATTTGCAGTTTTCCTGCCAACGCCCGGCAACTCCATAAGCTTTTCCATATCATCAGGAACAGTACCGCCATACTTATCGCACAAAATCCTGCAAGTGTTTATTATGTTTCTGGACTTGTTCCTGTAAAGACCGCAATCCTTTATTTCTTCTTCAAATTCTAATGGGTCAACATCTTTTAAGTCAAATGGCGATTTGTACTTTTTAAAAAGTTTTTCTGTAACCATGTTGACCCTTTTGTCGGTACACTGTGCTGACAATATTGTAGCAATCAAAAGCTCAAAGGCATTTTTAAAGTGTAAACCAGGTTTTGCATCAGGATATGTCTTTTTAAGAATTTCCAGAACCTCCAGCGCTTCATCTTTCGTTATCCTCAAAAGTCTCACCTCTAATATTCATCATAGCTTTCTTCATGAACTCTTTTGCAGTTTCATCTTTTTCATTTAGATAAGCTTTTTCAATGTGCGGAAAAGCATTTTCCTTATCAAGAATGCTTAATGCGTATGCACTATATCCTCTTATATAAGCACTTTCAGAGCTTATAAGTCTTCTCAATGGTTGGATTGAATCCTTGTCATTTAAGTTGATAGCCGCAATTATAGCATTTCTTATTATAGTATTTTTCCCTCTCCAAGATGCCGAAGTAGCGCCTAACAATTCTTTGAACTTTTTGTTGTCAAGGCACAAAATGTCTTTCAAATCGTGTTTAGGTTTAAGGTTTTGAGGCATAAACTCACGCCTTGTGACTTTCTTCGCCTTTTCATTGAAAGGACAAACATCTTGGCACGTATCACAGCCATATATGCGAGTACCTAATCTTTTTAATGTGCTGTCGCTTAAATATCCTTTTTGAATTGTAGCATACGACAAGCATTTGTTGGCATCTATTTTGTATTCTTCAATCAACGCTTTCCCAGGACACGCTTTAAGGCATCTTGCACAACTGCCACATTTCGACTCAACTTTGGAGTCTGGTTCAAATGGCACGTTTATCAGCATCTCTCCCAAAAATAAATATGATCCATATTCCTCATTTATTATCATATTATTTTTCCCGAAGAATCCAATGCCTGCATTATAAGCAATAGCTCTCTCCAAAAGCGGATTGTTGTCAACAAGCAAAACAGTTTTGACGGCACCGCATTTAGATGAAATGAATTTTTCCAGATTCCTAAGCAAATCAATCATGACTTTATGATAATCTACGCCCCAAGCAGTCTTTGAAATAGTGCCATATCCAGACCTTGGAGAATCAAATTTATAATCTACATTGTACGATATAGCGACAGATATTATAGTCTTGACATCATCAAGCAGATAATAGGGATTTATCCTTTTTTCTACATCATTTTCTTCAATATTGCAATTTAAACCATTGTTGAGTCTATAAAGCAATAAATCCCTATACTCAAAAAGGCAGTCAGGACTTGCAAAGCCTATCACGTCAATGCCAGATTTATATGCAAACTCCTTAATCTCCTCTTTTGTGACACAAGCCACATCAAACATTCCTTTCTTTATCAGATGACTTTTCTTTTGTCAGTATGTCGTAAAACGATCTTAGCTTGTTTTTCACCCTTTCGTTTATATCACTCATCTTGTGGCCTGTCAATATTTCCATACCTTCGTCTATCGTATTTACAGTGTATATGTGAAATTTCCCCATCCTGCATGCATCTATTATTTCATCGTCCAAAACAAGGTTTATGGCATTTTGCTCTGGGATTATGACGCCTTGCCTTCCCGTCAGTCCCTTTACTTTGCATAACTTGTAAAATCCTTCGATTTTATGTGTTACGCCTCCTACAGGCTGTATGACTCCAAATTGATTGACAGAGCCGGTTACGGCTATTTCCTGTCTAATAGGAATGTCTGACAAACTTGAAAGGAGTCCGTAAAGCTCTGTGCTGGAGGCACTGTCTCCTTCTACGCCTTCATAAAGCTGCTCAAAGCATATTCTGGCCGATAAAGTAAGCGGAAAATCCAACGCATATCTATTACCTATAAATCCTGTTATTATCATGACCCCTTTGTCGTGAATGTGACCACTCATTTTGGTTTCTCTTTCGATGTTTACTACACCTTCTTCGCCAGGGTAAGTAGTAACCGTTATTCTGGAAGGCTTTCCAAATTGGTAATCACCTAAATTTATGACAGAAAGTCCATTTACAATCCCAACTTTTTCACCATCTACATCCATCAAAAACGTTCCATCTTTAAAGTATTCTATATACTTCTCCTCTATCATGTTGACCCGCTTTGTCTTTTCCCTTATAGCCTTTTCCACATTGTGATCCATGACAACTTTGTTTCCTTCTATTTCCGCCCAAATGTTTGATTCGTATAAAATCTCTACGATATCATTAAACTGTGTCGATAATTTGTTTTGATCTTCTGATATCCTTGTTGAATACTCAATGACTTTTGCCACTCCAGTCTTGTGAAAAGGTCTTAAATTTTCCTCGACGCAATGTTTCTTTATAAAAGAAGCCATTTTCAAGATATTTTCTTCGCTTAAATCCATCACATCGTTGAAGTCAACCTTAACTTTAAAAAGCTTTTTAAAGTCATCATCATAGTTATAAAGGATATAGTATAAATACGGCGTCCCTATGAGTATTACCTTCACATTCAAGTCAATTGGCTCAGGCTTTAGTGATGATATGGACAAAAGGCCGTATGATGATGCAACATTCTCTATGACTATTTTATCTGTCTTCAGTGTACGCTTAATGGCATCCCATACGTATGGATACGTTAAGACATCCTTAGCTTGCAGAATAAGATATCCTCCGTTTGCCTTATGAAGAGCTCCTGCTTTAATCTTTGTAAAATCCGTAATTGCCACTCCAAAATCACTTTCATATTCGATATTTCCCAATACGTTGTTGTAGTTTGGATTGTACTCTACCACAACAGGTGCACCATTTGTGTTGCTGTTATCAACAAAAAGATTTACGCTGTACTTTTTAAAAACATCTTTTTTATTTTTTCGCATGATGAATGGAAATTGACTGTCTTCGTCATCATCGCTTCTAAAATTATCGATATTTTCCAGTATATCTCTTTGAAGGCTGTCAAGGTATCTCATTACGCCGTCATATTGGGCGTATTTATCTCTTAAATCATCAATCAGATGTCCAACGGCCATAAGCCCTACGTTATTGTCAAGCTCGTGAACAGCATCTCTTGTTTCTTTGTCTATATTTTGTATATCCTTCCATATCTGCAGCGCCTTTTCTTCAAAATTTGCCGCTTTGGCTTCTATCTCTTTCCTTTTCTCATCATCCAATAGTTCGTATTCTTCGTTGCTTATCTGTTTTCCATCTACAACAGGTATGCTTACTATGCCAGTCTTTGTCTCTTTAAGCACAAAGCCAAAATTCTTTGCTAAATCGTTTAGCTCTTGGATCAATTGATTCTTTCTATCCTGAAATTTCTTCACGATTTCATTTTTTTGCAAGTCGTATGCCTTTGAATTAAATGCCTTAGGGATTTCTCTTTGAAGCTGCTCCACAAAATCTTTCATGTCGTTTTTAAATCTTTTGCCATCACCTGGCCTTAAATTTATGGCAATAGGCTGTGATGGTTTATCAAAATTAAAAACGTACACCCAATCATCTGGTACCTTCTCCGACGATGCCACTTCTGAAACGCTGCTTACGGCAAAGCTGGATTTACCTGTGCCAGTAAGCCCAGCAATGAATATGTTGTATCCTTTTTGCTTGATTTTTAAACCAAACTCCATGGCGTCTTTGGCTCTTTCCTGCCCTATAAGATCTTTTAAAGGTTCAACATCATCCGTCGTTTCAAAGCCAAGCAAATCTGGATCTATATGCCTTTTAAGATTTTCTGCTGTTAATTCCCTCATTCAAAGCCCTCCTTTATAAATAAGAATTCGACATAGACTCTTTTTTCCCTTCTTTTAAATTACTGATGATTGCTTCATTATATGATTGAATTTACCTATAAATATTAAGCTGAAGGACATCCTTCAGCCTAATATCAATCTATCTTGCCGTCTTTTTCATCCATCTGTTTTTCAGCGTACTTAATCATCTTTTTAACCATATTGCCGCCAATTTTCCCGACTTCTCTGGTGGTCATATTTTCATAGCCTCGTCTTTCAATGTCATCATCAAGGTGCAATTCTTCAGCAACTTCTTCCTTTAAACTTTCAAGCTGGTCTTCTGCTTTTCTATAAAGCTTTTTTCCCTTTGACATAGAAAAAACACCTCCGCTTTTATTTTTCCTCCAGCGAAGGTATATATCCAAAATTGTATTTTACTCAAAAATCATATTTCTTTTATTGCCTCAGTAGGACAACCATCTATAGAATCACGGCAAGCCTGCTCTTCTCCTTCAGGCACTTCATCGACTATTGCCTGTGATTTGCCTTCATCATTCCAATCAAAAACTGCTGGGCACGTGTCGATGCAAAGGCCACAAGCTATGCACAAATCTTGATCTACATATACTTTCATAGTTTTACCTCCTATGCTATTTTATACATCTAATATAACATATTTTTGCAAAAAACAAAATATTTATTTTATTATATAGTAACACGCTTCCAAATCGTCATCTGCAGCGTTTACAATCCTGTTTTTAAACTTGTCAATAGTTTCTTCATTTACCTTAGCACCTTTATCACCTAAAATCCGCGATACTACCATTTGACTGGCCATAGATTCTTTGTACCTTTCCACAAAGTCCATTATCTCACTTATCTCTTTTTCTCTGTTCATAAAAGCACCTCCTAAATTTAGTTTCTTAAAAAAAACTATTATTATACAAAAAAAGACCTAAACGGTCTTAAATGTACAAAAGCGATTCTTTTAAAAAGTTATTCAACAGCGTCTTGTCATTTGTGCTTAGCTCTTTTATATATTTGTGAAATATATTGACTTTCTCAAAAACTTTTCTGCTTTCACTGGATAAATGATAATCGATGTAAAATCCAATTACGATTCCCACAAACAAAATCACAGGCGCTTCACTGCCATTAATATTTATGGAATTTTTTATATTTTCAATTACTGCTACATCAAGTGTCTTAATCTGTAAAAGCAGCGTTGTCAATGCGTAAGCGCAAAACTTAAGAGGCTTTAAAGCAGCTTTTTTTCGTTTATAAAATCATCTACTGATATGGAATCATCGTTTTTTTTGATAACATTCAATAAGACTTCTTTTACGCTGTTCCACTCGTGTATGCTGCTTTTATTCACAACATCATAAGCGCTTTCATTAGGCATGTAAACCAATATAGATCTGCCTATAGATTTATCTTCGCCAATAAAATACTGCCGTTTCACATATCCCAATTCTTCTAATTCTGTCAACATATCATAGGCAGTCCATTTGCTTATGCCCATAAAATTTGCGACGTCAGCATAGTGTACGGGAGCTTTATCCTTGTCATAAAGCTTTATAAGCGTTTCCAAAAAGTCTACCTTTC
>NZ_BBKT01000060.1 GCF_000747665.1 Thermoanaerobacterium saccharolyticum
TTCAACAGTGCCCATAATTGTCTTTATGTTTGTATGCTTTTTACCTTTACATCTATATTCCTTTTTGTCCCTTTTTTCTAGTAGAATATCATCTATTTCCATAAGGATTTGAGCCATTATCTTACAAGCTTCTTCGCATGCTAATCTATAAATTTCTACTTCTAAGTCCTTGAAATTTATTTCATTTTCATTTAAACTTATATCTAGCATGTAATCACCTCTATAACGCTTTTTATTTTCTATTAAACATTATAGCGGATGATTCATGCGAAGGGAAGGTATTTTTTGGATACCTTCCTTTTTCTATTTTTTACTGCCTACTAAAATTATACACTAAGTTAAAAAATTATTTGCACCATCAAATTAATACAGATAAGTAAATTTTCTGAAGATTATATTTTAGTGTCAACTTTTATACTTTTTTGTTGAACAATTTAGTTTCAATAATTATAATAAAAATATAGCACTTTATTGTTGTATAGTGAAAATAAAAGTTGGAGGTAAGGCAATGAATATCGATGTTATAAGAGAAGTTGACCCTGAAGTAGCTGATGCAATTTCTAATGAGATTAAAAGGCAGAAAAATAAAATTGAACTGATCGCATCGGAGAATTTTGTAAGCCCTGCGGTCATGGAAGCGATGGGTTCACCGCTGACAAACAAGTATGCTGAAGGGTATCCCGGAAAGCGTTATTATGGCGGTTGTGAGTACGTGGATGTGGTTGAGGAATTGGCAAGAGAGAGGCTTAAAAAGCTTTTTGGAGCAGAGCATGCAAATGTGCAACCTCATTCAGGCGCTCAAGCCAACATGGCGGCTTATTTTGCATTGATAAATCCAGGTGATACAGTATTGGGCATGAATTTGGCACATGGTGGGCATTTAACACATGGCAGCAAAGTAAATTTCTCTGGCAAGTTGTACAACATCATACCTTATGGAGTAAGGGAAGATACCGGTTTTATAGACTACGATGAGCTTGAAAGATTAGCAAAAGAGTACAAGCCAAAGCTTATTGTGGCCGGTGCAAGCGCGTATCCTAGGATAATAGATTTTAAAAGATTTAGAGAAATTGCAGATTCAATTGGAGCATATTTAATGGTAGATATGGCGCACATTGCAGGACTTGTAGCAGCAGGACTTCATCCTAATCCTGTGGAGTATTCAGACGTTGTAACGTCTACGACACATAAGACTTTAAGAGGACCAAGAGGTGGCATAATCTTATCTAAAGAGATTCACGCAAAGGCCATCGATAAATCTGTCTTTCCAGGAGTACAAGGTGGTCCACTGATGCACGTCATTGCAGCAAAGGCTGTATGCTTTAATGAGGCATTGAAACCAGAGTTTAAAGAATATCAGAAGAAGATCGTGAGAAATGCAAAAGCTTTGGCAGATGGCCTTATGGACAGAAAAGTGAACTTAGTCTCAGGTGGTACAGACAATCATCTGATGTTATTGGACTTAAGAGGGACTGGTGTCACAGGCAAGGAATTAGAAAAAAGGCTTGACTATGTAGGAATAACAGCAAATAAAAATGCCATACCAAATGATCCATTAGGTCCTAATGTCACTTCTGGATTAAGGCTTGGCACACCAGCAGTTACTACAAGAGGAATGAATGAAGATGACATGGATGTGATTGCTGATATAATCTATAATGTTTTAAAAGATGAAAATTACGTTGATGTAGCCAAAAAGAGGGTAAGTGAACTTCTCAACAAATATCCACTTTATGAATAAGCCTGCAGTTAGGCTTATTTATTTTTACGTGTTTTAGGATTTCTTATGAATGACAGTATCAATGCTATAAGCGGTATGATTATTTGCAGCGGCACATGAATATAAAGCGTCGTCAATTTAAGGCCAATCAGAATGTGAAGTGGGTACGAATCGGCAATCAATAACGACAGCGCAAATATTATAGTGCCTACTGGTATAAGCAGAAATTTATATTCTTTTAAGTTAAAGATCGTCTGTATCGTCTTTATGGCAGCATACGCAAAGACAGTTATTTTTATGACACCACCTATGACGGTTTCTATGGCGTAAAATGGGTCAAGATTTCTAAAAGTTCCAAATTTCATTATAAGTGCCAACTCATAAAATGGGAAATTTGCCCTTGTCGCTTCTGCAACTCCAATGACTGAAAATATTTCTACTGTGTTTAATGCAAGCCAAAGACCTGTTGCTATAACCAATGTAAAGCAGTATTTAGCCAATTTGTTTGTGTTAAACTTGAATTCAGGGAATACCATCATAAATGTGATAAGCTCCCCGTATGGGAATGTAAGTATATTTGGGAAAGCAGCCTTTACAACAGGCATAAATCCATTTCCTAAAATAGGAAAAATTTTTTTTTATACTTTCACCATTTACGCTGAATGCGCCGATAAACTGAAAAAAAGCCATGATAATAAAAGTAGGCAAAAGGACATGTGATGACTTTATCATAACGCTTATGTCGAACATGAGGTAGTAGATAACTACAACTAAAATTGCTATCGAAAAAGCTGACACAGGTGCTTGCTTGTATATGGTACCTATATTAAGCTCGGCAAAATCTCTTGTGACACGGGCGGCTATGTACAAGAAGTAAAAGGCGTAAATGGCAGAAAGAACTTTGCCAAATGCCTTTCCAAATGTGGCTTCTAAAATTTGAGGAAGATTTCCATCGTGCATTTTATAAAGGGTTACGTATAAGTAGATCAGTGGCAGTGCGGCGACAGTTGCCAGCAATATAGACATCCATGCGTCTTGTTTTGCAGATGCACCCAACACAAATAATACTGCACTTCCCAATTCAAAAGCTAACATTGCGGAAAAAAGCTCTTTGTACGTTATTTTATTCATTAGTTTCACATCCTAATCTGCTATTCTTATATTATTATATTGTGAATATTTTGTGTTTTTACTCATTTAGAACCATTTTCAAACATAATTTCTATAAAAGAAAACAGGTATTTCATTATAGGTATTACCAAAAGTGTTGAAGCGATGTTAAAAAACATATGGCTATTTGAAATTTGCAATGATTCATTGTTTGGGGTTATAAATTTCAAAAATTTATAGTAATGATGTGTAAAAGGAAGGAACACGATTGTTCCTATTAAATTAAAAAGTACGTTAAAAACAGCTATTTTTTTCCCTTCTTTGTTTGTGGCTATGCTCATTAATAAAGCTTCAGAGCACGTACCTATATTAAGTCCATACACGATGTAGATGGCATTGTACACAGGCATTATTTTAACATTTGCAAGAACTTGAAGCATTGCAATGCAAAATGTGCTGGACTGCATAATAAGTGCCATAACAATTCCAGTTGCTATGCCATAAAATGGATTTTCTGTCATAGCGACAAAATTTTTTATAGCAGAAAAATTTCTAAGTGGTGAAACAGCTATGTCAATTATTTTTAGTCCTGCAAAGATAATTCCAAAGCCTAAAAGTATATTGCCTATGAACTTAAGTGTCTTTTGCTTTTGGAATCTAAAAATGGAGCCTAAAAATATCAAGTAAGGTACGGCACTGTAAAGGTCAAATGCGTAAAGTTGGACGGCAATCGTTGTCCCGATATTTGCCCCCATTATTATACCTGCTGCGCTGTACAAGTTTAAAAGTCCTGCATCAGCCATACTGACAGATAGTATTGTAATCATGCTGCTGCTTTGCATCATTATAGCCAGAATGAATCCAATAAATATTGATACATATATATTCCCTGTGTATTTTTCAATAAGTGTCTTAACTCTGTGCCTTGAAATAATTTTTAACGATGAAGTTAAGAATAAAAGTCCAAGGAGAAAAACTGCTATGCCTAAAACTATAAGAAAGATCGTGCTTATCATTTTAACCTCCAGCGTTTTTTTTAATACATATTTACTTTGATTTTGAAATATTACTACCAAATATGGCATTGTATAAAATGATTATTTTTCTGGATACTAAATAGTAGTAATAATCATAGAAGGTGATGATATGAAGGCGATAATCATGGCTGGTGGTGAGGGCAGCAGGTTAAGGCCATTGACGTGCGGAATTCCTAAGCCTATGGTACCTATGGCTGGGAAGCCAGCTATTTGGCATATTATAAACCATGTGCAAAAGCATGGCATAAATGATGTGGGTGTAACCCTTTTTTATTTGCCTCACAAGATAAAAGATTATTTGTATGAGCAATACGGTGACGTGATAAAGTATTATGTGGAAGATAAACCACTTGGAACAGCAGGCAGCGTGAAGAATGCTGCTGATTTTCTTGATGATACATTTGTCGTAATAAGCGGTGATGTGATAACAGATATAGATCTAAAAAAAAGCTTATGAGTTTCATAAAAATAAAGGTTCAAAAGTAACATTGGTGCTTACAAGAGTAGATATTCCATTAGAGTATGGTGTCGTAATAACAGATGATGAGGGAAAAATCGTAAAGTTTTTAGAAAAGCCATCATGGGGAGAGGTGTTTAGCGATACTGTAAATACAGGAATTTACATCATAGAGCCAGAGATTTTAAATTTCATACCTGAAAACAGACAATTTGACTTTAGCAAAGATTTATTTCCAATGCTGCTTGAAAAAAAGGTTCCTGTTTACGGGTATGTCAGCAATGATTACTGGTGCGACATAGGGAATGGAGTTCAATACCTTAAAAGTCATCTGGATCTTTTAAGTGGGTATATCGATCTTGGCTTCAAAGAGAAGATAAGCAAAGATGGAATGATTTTTGGTAAAAATGTATTTGTATCACGAAATGCCAAGCTTGTTCCGCCTTTAATAATAGGCGATAATTCAGTAATAGATGATGGTGCAGTAATTGGGCCGAATGTAATTATTGGAAGTGGAAGCTATGTAGGACATATGTCAACATTAAAAAACAGTGTGCTTTGGGATAATATAAAGATCGGTAGAAACAACGAAATCAGAGGAACGGTATTTTGCAGCGGAGCAATTACCGAAAATAACGTCAGGACATTTGATAATTCAATAATAGGTGAAAAATCTAAGCTTCAATCTTTTTGTGAGATTAAACCAAACGCGAAAATATGGCCCAATAGAATCATATCAACAGGGAATATAGTAGAAAGAGATGTTGTGTGGGGAAATAACAATGAAGCGTCGCTATTTGGAGATAGAGGGATAAAGGGGAATTTGCATGATAATCTTACACCTGACAATTTGGTAAGATTAGGTGAAGTAATAGGCAGCGTATTTGATGGAGATATACTTGTGGGATGTGTTGATGATTCTTATGCAAGATTAGCCTTAAATTTATTAAAAGATGGGATAATTTCAGCGGGTAAAAAGGTGTACAATGCTCATTCTACCATACTGCCTGCTATGAGGTATTCTATTAGAAAAAACGGATATAAAGCAGGTGTATTTGTGAAAAAATTAGATGAAAAAACGATAAACATTATTTTAATAGATGAGAAGGGGTGTGATGTAGACAGAAATGTAGAAAAAAAGGTATTGAATAAATACAAGATCAACGATTATAATATAGCCTATGCTATAAATGATGAAGTCATAGTAGATGTAAACAAAGAGTATGCTGAAAGTTTATCTTTAAACGGTGATTCCATTGGAAATTTAAACGTAAAATTTATTGGTAAAGCCACAAAAAGTTTATTGAGTGTGTTGAATCAAAATCGCGATTATAAAAAATCTGTGGCAAATTACGATATGGGCATTAAGATTTCAGATGATGGAGAAAATGTTGAAATTTATGATGACGAGGGACATTTGCTTGATGAAGATGAATTGGATTATTTGAGAATGCTTGTTGTAAAGGAAAATGGGAAAAGTAAGTTTATAATACCATTCAATAGTTCCCAATTTTTAAGTGAAATGTCGAAAGAGCTTGGCATCGAGACGAGGTTTAGTAAAATCTCTCAGCTTGAGAAGATGAAGAAAATGTTTGAAATTGAAAGTAATAATGGTGATGGGAATTCTCAGTTTAGCCTTAGCTTTGACGGCATAAATTTCACATTAAGGCTAATTGAATATTTAAGCAAAAAAAAGCTTAAATTATCTGATTTAAAGAAATCTATACCGCAGAGGGTGAAATTGAACAAAGTGATAAATTGTGATTGGAAGGATAAGGGATTAATAATAAGAAAGTTTTACGAAAAAAAGGACGAAAAATCAATGTTTTTAGATGGGATAAGGTTTAATTACGGTGACGCTTGGGTTTTGTTAGTTCCAGATTCAGAGCTGCCTGCATGTAAAATATACTCAGAGGCCCCCACAAAGGAAAAAGCAGAATCACTGTTAAACGAGTATGTAGAATATGTATATGAAATAATAAAGTCTAAAGACAGTTAATAAAAAATTAATGTATAAAACATTGCAGATGAACCTAAAAATTGATATAGTTAATATTGTGGAGTGATCTGCAATGTTTTTATTTTGCTTAGAATGGTGATAATATGTCAAACAAGTACATATCAGCTTCCGAGATAAATCAATACTTGTATTGCCCATATCAGTGGTACTATGAAAAAAAGTACGGACATAAATATATAAATGAATTGAGAGAAAAAAAACGGAAAAAATTATGAGTTTAGCAACTTTAAAAAAAGGCATTGAGTATCATGAGAAATACTATAGAGACATTGTAAGGCTAAAATACAAGAAAATAGCTATAGCCATATTGATTGTTACGGCTTTGATAGCTATGATTATAGGGCTTTTAAAATGATAGTGTTAAATTTTGCCTTTACGCTTTTAATACTTTACGTCATCTTGAAGGAGATAGCAGAAAAAAGACCTCCTTATAAAGAGATGAAAAGGACAATCGGTTTTAAAAGGGGAAAGCTTATATACATAGATAAGCAAGAAGAAGTAAAAAAGGACGGCGTTATGTACAGCAAGCTTTTAAAATCTTCAAAGTATGGAATAAGTGGAAAGCCAGATTATATTTACGATGTTGGAAATGAATTGATACCGTTGGAGCTAAAAAGTTCAAAAGCCGAAAGACATTCCCCGCTTTTAAAAGATGTGATGCAATTGACTGCTTATTTTTTAATAATAGAAGAAGAATTTGGTAAAAAAGTAAGACGAGGGAGAATCGTCTATCAGAATACGATGTTTGAAGTGTACAATACAAAAGGTCTTAGGAGAGAACTTGTTAAAATTATAAAAGAGATGAGACTTTTAGAAGAAGGGAAATTCTTTCCTGATGTAGAAGGGGATTTTCTAAAGTGCAGGTTTTGTCCATGTAGAGACACTGTGTGCGAGATATATAAAGGAAGCAAAGTAAAAATCTGATAAGAATACAAAACATCTGATTGCAAAAAATACATAAGAAGATATTTTTGAAATGAGGATGATAAAATGCTAAAGAAGTTAGGTATTTTATTTTTTGTCTTAGTCATGGCTTTATCAACAGTGTCTTGCAGCTTTTTTAAAACCAAAAATCCAGCAAGCGTGGAAAAGAAGTCTGTTCAAAAGCCAAGTGTGAATGTAAAGACAGACAGTAGTGCAGCAAGCAATGATGGGAAAGATAATTCAGCTAAAAATGCATCTAACGATGTTAGTGATGCTAAGACTGCGGAAAGCAACACAGTGAATAACGATGTGTACAGTTCTACCATAAATACAGAAGGTCTTGATAATACTTTGTACGGATGGGGTATGAGGGTACTTCCTGATCACAAAACGCCTGAGATCACATCAAAAGCCATGAGTCTTATAAAAAAATACGATGGAATATTTACAGGAGACACAACAAAAAAATACGTATACCTGACATTTGATGAAGGGTATGAAAACGGATATACACCTAAAATCTTAGACATATTGAAGGCAAATGATGTAAAAGCGGCTTTTTTTGTGACAGGTCCATATGTCAAAGAACATGGTGATCTTGTAAAGAGAATGGTGGCTGAGGGGCATATAGTAGGCAACCATACAGTAAATCACCCCAGCCTTCCTAAGCTTACAGATGATAAAGTTAAAAGCGAGATAACTGGTCTTGCTGGAATGTTTAAAGAGCTTACAGGCAAGGATATGCATTATTTAAGACCACCTATGGGTGAGTACAGCGAAAGAACATTGTATATAGCGAAGTCTTTGGGGTATAAGACGGTATTTTGGAGTCTTGCTCTTGCTGATTGGCAGCCACTGCCGGGAGGTCCTGATGAAAGTTACAATACTGTTATGTCCAGGATTCATCCAGGAGCAGTCATACTGCTGCATGCCGTTTCAAAAGATGATACGATGGCTCTTGATAGAATATTAAAAGATATAAAAGCGCAGGGATATGTATTTAAGACTTTGGATGATATAAGCCAATAAAGCGAGGGGATAATTTTGAACCATATATTAGAGAGGAAGAATTTTTACATGATGGCTGTTGCGTTCATTTTAAGCTTTGGCGCCATAGCCATCATAATGAAACTTTCAGGGTATCAAGGATTAAAAGATGTTATGAATATAAATCCCATATACATCGGAATCATGCTTCTTTTTATTTTTTTAAGCTTGATGGTGGATACTTATAGGATTAGAGATTTGCTTTTAGCCTTAGGAGAAGATCTAAGCGTTGGATATCTATTTAAGTTCAATTTGGCTACTTTTTTCTTCAGCTACATAACTCCATTTGGCTCAGGTGCCCTTCCAATAACCATTTACCTTTTAAACAAGAAAAAAATACCCCCAAATAAAAGCCTTATGATTTTTACGGCTAAAATTTTGTTTTCAGGTATTTTTTTTGGTACGATACCGCCTATTTTACTGATTTTTTTTTAGAAAGCAGTTGGAGCTTACACATGCTTTGTCGATATTTGCTATATTGGTATCATTTATACTTTTGCTTTTATTGATAGCTCTTGTCTACATAATATTGAGGCCGGCTTTTTTAATCTCTGTAATAAATTTAATTGCTGGCATAAGATTTTTTTCGGGCGAAAAGTATAAAAAGTTTTTTGAGAATACAAAAACTGAAATTATTGAATACAATCACAGATTTAATGAACTTTTTATGGTAAGCTCTGGAGGAAAGCTTCTAATATCACAGCTTTTATACGCTATGCTTTTTTGGACTTTGTTTTACAGCATTGCGCCAATTCTGATGATAGCGATGAACATAAAGTTTAACATTTTAGCAGTCATATCGAGGCAATTAATTTTTTATGATATTCTTGCTTACAATGTGATACCCAGTGGTGCAGGATTTGTTGAAGTTGGCTTTGCTAGCATATTTTCAAATATAGTTCCACATCATCTATTAGGTGTTTTCATAGGTATATGGAGATTTTTCACATACTATGTTTATTTGATTGCATCAGGAATAGGTTTTTTCTTGATGATGAAAAGCGATACAGATAAATCATTAAGCGCTGAATGATGATTGTTTTTAAATTATTGCCATGTTTAAAAATTGCTTTTTCTTGACTTTATTCGAAAAATCGAATATAATTAGATAGGAAGGGTGATATGATGGTAACAATTGATTTGTACGACAAGTCGGCTGAGTACTTTAAAGCATTGTCACATCCGACTAGAATTAAGATAATTGAGCTTCTAAGTAGAAATGAGATGTGTGTCTGTGAAATGATGGCTGTTTTGAATCTTGACCAATCACATATTTCAAGGCACCTTATGGTGTTAAGGGCAAATGGGATAGTAAAAGATTCAAGGGAAGGAACGAAGATTTATTATACTTTGACAAATAAGGACATCGTTAAAATAATAGAGGAAGTTAAAAATATAGTTGGTAATTAAGCGTTAAGTTTTATTTTAAACATTCGAACAATCGAATAAAGCAATATATTCTCTAATATATTTATATTTTTATAGTTAGTGTAGTTATTTTTTTGGCTATTTGATTCGAAAAACCGAATAAAGAAATAAAAGGAGGTGAGATGATGATCTTAGCTTTTGCATCAAAAAACCATCTAGGACTTAATAGCGATATAGGAAGCGATATTGTAAATTCTGAATATATTACAGTCGCAGAGGTAGAGGATGGCAAGTCATTTTAAACATTGAAAAGGGGGTGAAAGACATGGCTAAAAATTGGTATCCAATTATTGACCACGATAAATGCATACAGTGCTATCAGTGTGTTAATTTCTGCAAACACGATGTTTATACAATAGGTGATGATGGTTTTCCGCTTGTAATAAATCCGGATAACTGTGTAGAATTCTGCAGAGGTTGTCAGAAGATATGCGATAACGATGCTATATCGTACTTTGGTGACAACAAGTAGATGGAATTTATGATGTTATTTAAGAATTTTAGAAAAAATTATAAATTTAATTGGAGGAGTTAAAATGAGTAAAAAGGGATTACTTTTATGTGTGTGTCAAGGTACATGTCCTTCATTTCAGGATATGGACACATTTGAAGTTTTAAACACCTTGAGAAGAGAAAATATATTTGAATGGGTAGGACTTCATCCGCAGCTTTGTGCAGAAGATGGCGACAGGTATTTGCGTGAACTTTTAAAAGGTGCAGACATAGATGAGTTATATGTTGCTGCATGCGATCCAGTAATGCAGAGAAAAATGTACAGGGACGCTTTTGACGCAGTAGGATTCGACAGAGAAAAGCATATCGGTATAGAAATAAGAAATATGAATACTGAGCAAGTAATAAATGAGATTAAGAAAGCTGTCAACGAAAGAGAAGACTCAGAAGAATAATTTTTTATAATCCAGTGATAATAACTTATTATTTTAACAAGAAGATTTAACAAAAACTTGAAAGAAGTCTCCCATCCTTTATAGATGGGGGATTAATTTCTATTGTTTGTTATATAATTATATGTCATAATAGTAATATGAAAAAAAGCATTATTTTTGTTTTGTTTACTGAATAAAAATTATTATGAAGGGTGTTTTTAAGACATAGGCTTGGTACAAAAGAGTGGTGGAATTATTAGTTAACGATTTATATGTGATGCATTTTCTTAAATATTTTGCTGATGAATTGGGAGAGGAATGTGATGCAGAATGATAGTCAGTGCTTTATTGCTTTTAGGCATTATTTCTGGTTTTATTTTATTTAGAAATTTGAAGGTGCCGCATGACAATCAGCCTGTTGAAAAGCAGTATAAAATTTCTGTCATAATCCCTGCAAGAAATGAAGAGAAAAATCTCCCGTATATACTTGAATCTCTAAGAAAGCAGACGTATATGCCTTATGAAGTAATCGTAGTTGATGATTTTTCTTCAGATAGGACTTTTGAGATTGCAGAAAGTTATGGAATTAAAGTTATAAGAAATACAGAAATGCCAGATGGTTGGACGGGGAAAACGTGGGCTTTGTGGAATGGATACAAAAATTCTACAGGTGATGTACTTGCATTCATTGATGCTGATGTTAGACTATCTCCACGTGCTTTAGAATCATTGGCGAAAGCGAGGGAGAAAGTAAATGGAGCTATATCTGTTGTACCATATCATCGCCCTGAAAAATTTTATGAAAAGCTTTCATTGATACCAAATATTTTGGGGATTTTTGCATTTACATCGCCGTTTGAAAAGTATAATCCACAAAAAGGAATGTATGGCTCTTGCATTGTCGTATCCCGCGATGATTATGAAAAGGTAAGTGGACATTACAGCATAAAAGGAGAACTTTTAGATGATTTAAAATTAGGAGAGAAATTTACGTCAAATGGTATAAATGTTCAGAATTTCATAGGATATGATCTTGTTTTTTTTAGGATGTACCCATATGGTATAAAAAGTGAAATAGAAGGCTTTGGAAAAGGAGCAGTATTAAGTACGTCCAGATTAGAAATTACGACGACGATTTTTATTGCATTATGGCTTATAGGATTGTTGGCGGTTGAGATTATTATTCCATTTCTTGCATTTTATAAAAATTATTTGTTTAGTTCGTTTTTAGTATTTTATATTGTTTATACATTGCAGATAATTTATATAAACAATTGGACAGGGCGTTATGGCATCATAGTCCCGTTATTTCATATACTTTCATCGCTATTTTTTATATACATTATGGTTTATTCATTGTATCAAGTTTTCTTTTTAGGATACGTCACATGGAAGGGGAGAAAAATTAAAATATAAGGAGGGGATTACATTGATAGCGCTTTTTGCCTTAATAGGATTCTTAAGCGGTTCAATGATGTTTTCATACTGGTTAGGTTTATTGGCTTCAAAAAACATACGACATTATGGAGACGGAAATCCTGGTGCGTTTAACTTGTGGCATGTGGCTGGATATAAATATGGTATTTTAGGAGTTATTCTTGACTTTTTAAAGGGATATATTCCCATATCATTCATGATGTCAAAAGGATATGTTAGCGGGACCGGATTAGTTCCTGTGGCTGTTGCCACGATATTAGGTCATGTATTTTCTCCTTTTTTAAAATGGCGTGGTGGCAAGGGAATAGCTGTCACATTTGGTGTTTGGAGCGCTTTAACATCGTTTAGAGTATCTATTGCATACGCTGTTATATTGGCGATGCTGTATGTCATAGCTGTCATTTTAAACAAAGGAAAAGCTACATCATCTGAAGTAGATGGATTGATGGTTGTGGTTGGAATGTTGACTTTGGTATTATTTCTTTATTATAAATCGTATCAAATGTATATTTATGATATATGGTTTGCTAATCTTCTCATCATTACATATACAAATAGGGAAAAGCTTTATAAGCTTTATAAAGATGTTTACGAGAAACGTCATGAAAAAAAATGCTGTTACGAGATAAGCCAGCAAGAAAACTTGCTGGCTTAAATAAAGGGTATTGTGGATATGCGTTAATCTAGGTTTATTTCATTGTTTTTAATTCTTTTAATAAGTTCTTTAACCTTTGATTCAATTATGTCTCTTGTCCTTCTAAACTCTTCTATCGGCTTTCCATCAGGATCATCTAAACCCCAGTCTTCTTTTAACTTGCATGGTATATACGGGCATTCTACATTACATCCCATGGTAATCAAGATGTCTACTTTTGGTGGTATCTCATCTAAAAGCTTTGGCTTGTGACTGCTTATGTCGATGCCTACTTCTTTCATGACTTCCACTGCATTCGGATTTACCCTTTCAGCAAGTTTTGTGCCAGCGCTGTATGCTTCAAATATATCTGACCCTAAATACTTCGCAAAACCTTCTGCCATCTGACTTCTGCATGAATTTGCCACACAGATAAATGCTACTTTTACTTTCATACTAAATTCTCCTCTCTTATATTTCTGTATTTGACTCTTTATTTGCATTCCAGTTGAGTCTTTTCCTAAAATACAATGCTACATTGACTAACATAAGCATCACGGGAACTTCTATTAATGGGCCAATTACACTTGCAAAAGCCTCATTTGAACTAAGTCCAAAGATCGCGACTGCAACTGCTATTGCCAATTCGAAGTCATTACTTGCTGCATTTAGGCCAACAGTTGTACTTTCTGAATATCCGTATTTAAATTTGTACGACGTGAAAAATCCCAGTAGAAACATTATAATGAAATATAGCGTTAATGGTATGGCTACCATTAAAACTTGCAATGGCAATGTCACGATATATTTTCCCTGTAGGGAAAACATAACAATAATCGTAAATAAAAGAGCTATAAGAGTAATAGGGCTTATTTTAGGTATAAAATTTTTTTTCGTACCATGTGTTTCCTTTAGCTTTAACAAGCAACAATCTTGATAGAACCCCTGCAACAAATGGAATGCCAAGATATATAAGAACAGATGTAGCAATATCTTTTATAGAGATATTTAAATTAATTGCTTTAGTACTAATACCGAAAATCGGAGGAAGTATTTTTATAAATACATAGGCAAATATGGAATAAGTGATTACCTGCCAGATAGCGTTAAAAGCTACCAAAAGAGCAACAAAATCTCTATCTCCATCTGCTAAATCGTTCCAGACCAATACCATTGCAATGCATCTTGCAAGTCCTACTAGTATTACACCTATCATTAGATGTGGGTAATTGTGAAGAAATATAATGGCAAGAAGAAACATTACTAATGGTCCTATAAACCAGTTGTATAAAATTGCAATTTTAAAAGGTTTTTTTGAAGTTTTGCTTTTCCCGATTTCCTCGTATTTCACTTTTGCTAAGGGTGGATACATCATCAAAATGAGTCCAATCGCAATTGGTATTGATGTTGTTCCAATGCTTAATTTATTGAGCACATTCGAAAAATTAGGGAAAATATATCCTATTAAGATACCGATGATCATTGCTAATAAAATCCATACGGTTAAAAACCTGTCTAAAAAAGATAGACTTTTTTTGCTTTCTCTCATTGTTGATTTCCTTCCTTTGTAAAATATTCGCAAGATATATTACTTTCTCTATGCTTTTTGTAATTTTCATTGTCTACTATAAATTGTGGATAATTTCTTAATGTGCTTATAAGGTAATCATACAATAATTTATTTTCTTTTATAAAATTATCATCGATTTTGTAATAAGCCCACTGTGCTTTTTTTTTCATATGTTATGATTCCTTCACTTTTTAGCTTATTTAGATGGCGAGAAACGTTCGATTGAGTCATATTCAATATAGTTTCAATATCACATACACATAATGTGTCCTGTGATAAAAGATTAAATATTCTCAATCTGTTTTCATCACATAATGCCTTGAATATACCGGTAATGTTCAATAGCTACCCTCCTTATGATTATATTCAATTATATTCATATTATAGCTTAATAAAATAAAACTGTCAAATTGATATTAAATACCATGTAAAAGCATAAAATTGATAATATATATCAACTTATTAATTTCGTATATGCTAAAATAAATAAAGATGTGTTGGTATACAATTTGCATTTATAAAATAATAGGAGGAATTGAATTGGATAATTTCATTGTTGAAAGGATTAAAAATTTTCCTATTATCGCAGCTATAAGAAATTTAGAAGATATAAAAGATGCTTACGTGTCTAACTGCGAAGTAATATTTTTATTGACAAGTAATATATTGGTATTAAAAGATGCGATTGATGAAATTAAATTACACGGGAAAACAGCATTCGTTCATTTTGATTTAGTAGAAGGGCTTGGGAAGGATTATAAGGCGGTGGAGTATCTTAAGGAAGTAGTAAAACCAGATGGCATAATTTCTACACGTGCTAATATACTTACATACGCCAAGGAGCTGGGTATTCCTTGCATTGAGCGTATTTTTCTTCTCGACACGCAAGCTCTAAAAACCGGTTTAAATTCAATTAAGCAGATTGAACCAACTGCAATAGAGGTTATGCCGGGTGTTGCACATGATGTGACGAAAAAACTTACTACGGAAGTGTATCAACCTATAATTGCAGGCGGTTTGGTCAAAACAAAAGAAGACGTTATAAATGCTCTTTCTTCTGGCGCAGTAGCAGTTTCTACAAGTGAAAAAAGTCTTTGGTTTATTGACTGACAAGGAGGTGGGGTGTATTGAGAGTATAGCTTCAGATTTTAGAAAAATTCAAAAAATTAATGGAGGGGTTTTTATGGAAATATCGTTGTTTGGAAAGATTTTGTCTGAGTTTTTTGGTACCATGATACTCATTCTCCTTGGTGACGGCGTTGTTGCAAACGTTGTACTGAATAAGACCAAAGGTCAAAACAGCGGATGGATAGTCATAACAGCAGGATGGGCTTTTGCAGTTGCTGTACCCGTGTATATTACAGGATGGATAGGAGGGGCTCATTTTAATCCAGCAGTGACAATATCATTGGCAGTTATAGGGAAATTCCCGTGGTCACAAGTTCCGGGATATATTGTGGCTCAATTTTTAGGGGCATTTGTAGGAGCTTTGCTTGTATATGTGGCATACAGAGATCACTTTCATGCCACAGAAGACAAGAATTCAAAACTTGGTGTATTTTGCACAATTCCAGCTATCAGAAATCTGTTTTACAATTTCTTGACAGAGGTTATTGGAACTGCAATGCTATTAGTTGGAATACTGGGTATAACAAATGAGCACAATCAAGTTGGGGCATTAGGTGCATTCTTAGTAGGTATTTTAATTTGGGTTATTGGCCTTACACTTGGTGGTCCAACAGGTTATGCTATAAATCCAGCGAGAGATTTAGGACCAAGGCTTGCACACTCGGTATTGCCAATACCAGGTAAAAGAGATTCCGATTGGGGATATGGACTTATTGTTCCGTTATTTGGACCTATAGTAGGAGGTATTTTGGGAGCTTTAATATATCAGGCATTTATAAATATGTTGTAAAATTTATAAAGGATGAAATTATAAAATAATATAGGGGGAACATAACATGTCAAAGTATATAATGGCATTAGATCAAGGTACCACAAGTTCAAGAGCAATAATCTTTGATCACAGTGGTAACATAGTTGCATCATTAAACAAGGAATTTACGCAGATTTACCCTAATCCAGGATGGGTAGAACACGACCCTATGGAGATTTTGGATTCTCAGATAGAAGTAGCTAAGGCGGTGCTTGAGAAAACTGGAATTAAGGCAGAAGAGATTGCAGCAATTGGTATCACAAATCAAAGAGAGACGACCGTAGTTTGGGATAAAAACACAGGCAAGCCAGTGTACAATGCGATAGTTTGGCAGTGTAGGAGGACTGCACCTATCTGCGATGAAATCAAAAGCAACGGATTTGATAAGGAAATTCTAAAAAAGACTGGTCTTGTAGTTGATGCTTATTTTTCAGGTACGAAGATAAAATGGATACTTGACAATGTGGAAGGTGCAAGGGAAAAAGCGGAAAATGGAGATCTTTACTTTGGAAATATTGATAGCTGGTTAATCTGGAATTTGACTGGTGGGAAAGCACATGTGACAGACTATTCTAATGCTTCGCGTACGATGCTTTTCAACATATATGAATTGAAATGGGATAAAGACATATTAGAATATCTTGACATTCCAGAATCGATGCTTCCTGATGTTAAACCGTCCAGCTATGTATACGGATACACAGATAAAAGCATATTTGGAGTTGAAATACCTATAGCAGGTGACGCAGGTGACCAACAAGCAGCGCTATTTGGTCAGACTTGCTATGACAAAGGAATGGCTAAAAACACTTATGGAACGGGATGCTTTATGCTTATGAATACAGGTGAAAAGGCGGTACCATCCAAGAATGGTTTGCTTACCACAATTGCATGGGGCATCGATGATAAAGTTGAATATGCATTAGAAGGAAGCATATTTATAGCTGGTGCTGCTATACAGTGGTTAAGAGATGAGCTTAAAATAATTGACAATTCACCACAAAGTGAAGAATACGCTCAAAAAGTCAGCGACACAAATGGAGTATACGTAGTGCCGGCATTTGTAGGATTAGGTGCACCTTATTGGGATATGTATGCAAGGGGTGCGATTTTAGGATTAACAAGAGGTGTGAAAAGAGAGCATATAATAAGGGCTACTTTAGAATCTTTGGCCTATCAGACAAGAGACGTCTTAGAGGCTATGCAGGATGATTCTGGCATCAAGTTAAGTGCATTAAAGGTTGATGGTGGAGCATCTGCGAATAACTTCTTGATGCAGTTCCAGGCAGACATACTTGGTGTGCCTGTAGACAGACCTACTGTCATAGAGACGACTGCATTAGGTGCATCATACCTTGCAGGTATTGCTACAGGCTTCTGGAGCGGCAGAGAAGAAGTAGCAAAGAATTGGGGAGTTGATAGGCATTTCGAGCCTAACATGGATATAGAGACAAGAGAAAAACTTTATGCAGGATGGAAAAAAGCTGTAGCTTAGTGTATAATTTTAGTAGGCAGTAAAAAATAGAAAAAGGAAGGTATCCAAAAAATACCTTCCCTTCGCATGAATCATCCGCTATAATGTTTAATAGAAAATAAAAAGCGTTATAGAGGTGATTACATGCTAGATATAAGTTTAAATGAAAATGAAATAAATTTCAAGGACTTAGAAGTAGAAATTTATAGATTAGCATGCGAAGAAGCTTGTAAGATAATGGCTCAAATCCTTATGGAAATAGATGATATTCTACTAGAAAAAAGGGACAAAAAGGAATATAGATGTAAAGGTAAAAAGCATACAAACATAAAGACAATTATGGGCACTGTTGAATTTGATAAAA
>NZ_BBKT01000059.1 GCF_000747665.1 Thermoanaerobacterium saccharolyticum
ATAAAGTAAAGGCAGTGGATCATATCCTTTAGGGCCTCTTTTATATTCGGGCCTTGATAGTGAAAGCACGACATTTGAGAAATCAAGCTGCGACAAAACCATTTCAAGTTTTGTCTCTGGTTGAAATTTTATTAATTCGTCGAAGGAAAATAAACATTATTGTCGAATATACATAAGTAAGTTCACCTCTTTTGTTAGAATTGTGTTGCTACTTATATATTCGACATTTGGGGTGAACTTCCTTTTTTGTCTCTCACAAAGTTAGGAATATCAAGCTATTTAAAATATGAAATTTGCTCAATTGAATATTTTTTAAAAAAGAGGGACATAGAATGTGCTATTATGATGATCTGGTTTCAATTGATCCTATTGAGTTTGAAAAATTAATTTTTAACTTATTTGAAAATATGGGCATGTTTCCACAGTTAACACAGCGATCTCATGATGGTGGAATAGATCTTATTGTCAAAGATCCTCGTGATATTATAGGCGGCATTTATATTGTACAATGCAAGAGATTTAAAAATACTGTTTCTTCAAGTATAGTTAGAGATCTTTATGGTGTATTAACACATTTGAGGGTAAATAAAGGAATACTAATTACAACTGGAACTATATCTTCAGAGGCTCGCACTTTTGTAGAGGGAAAACCACTTGAATTGATTGATGGAGAAAGGCTATTAGAGTTATTAAGAAAATATAGTGTATTAGAAATAAGTAGTTATCAGAAAGATTTTGATAATTATAAAAACAATGAAGAAAAATCTTTTAGAACGCTAATATCTGAAATAAATACTGGAAGGGATAATAGTACATTCTTAGCAGTGGTTGGGATGATGCGGATTTTCAAACATGGAGATTGATTCTTAAGAGAGTATTAAGCAGTCCTGCGAAGAACTTGGAAGAACTCAAGAAATATGAGTTAAATCAGGACATAGAGTTAAATTTAAAGGAATAGATATCGAATTTATGGTGCACCTCTGCTCATTCTTCGCAGACGTGCTATTTTTTAGAAGCTTAAATTAAGCTTTAAGTATATTCAATAAAATAGTCAAAATATTTTCAAAATTCTATTGACATTTTACTTTTTATTTATCATAATATAATTGAAAATGGAAATAAAAAGTTTTTTTAAAGGTGAATTAGTTTCTAAAATTAAAAGGCGGAAGTTGGTAACAAATAAAAAATGTGGGTATATTTCCACTAAAGAAATAAAGGTGGCGTGATCAACCACCTTTATTTCTTTATGACAAATAATGTGATACTGTCACATTTTCACGGTTATGACCTAAGTTTTTATAATTTTCACCTGATTTTATATAAAAAATTAATATTAACACATAAATAACAACTAATTAATATAATCTTAACATTTATATAGTAAAATGAAGAAAATAAAATAAGGGGAGGATATTTATGGTATATAAAAATAATATAATAAAGTTTATTGCATGGCCAATGTTAATTCTGTTGTTAATTTTGGATTTAGTTGGATGCAGTTTAACTGTAAAAAAGTCGGCAGATAATAGTTCAAAAGTATCAACAAATTTAAAACTTGATGACATAATTTCAAAAGCAAAACAAGAGGGAAAAGTTGTGAGTGTAGGAATGCCTGACACATGGGCTAATTGGAAAGATACTTGGAATGACATATCAAAGAAATATGGTATAAGCCACACTGATACAGACATGTCAAGTGCAGAAGAAATCGCAAAATTTGAGGCGGAAAAAAATAAACCGACGGCAGATATTGGTGATGTTGGAATAACATTTGCCCCAATTGCTGTTGAAAAAGGTGTTACGTTACCATACAAAACTACTTACTGGGATCAGATACCGGATTGGGCAAAGGATAAAGATGGTAATTGGATAGTAGGTTATACAGGAACTATCGCATTTATCACAAATAAAAAATTAGTAAAAAATCCTCCCAAAAGCTGGTCGGATATATTATCTGGGGATTATAAGGTAAGTATAGGAAGTGTTGGCAAGGCAGCACAAGCTGACAATGGTGTTTTAGCAGCAGCAATTGCTTTAGGCGGAAATGAGTCAAATATTGGTCCTGCACTTGATTTCTTTTCAAAATTGGCCAAGCAGGGACGCTTATCAATGACAGATCCATCAGTAGCGAATCTTGAAAAGGGAGAAATTGAAGTAGGTATAGTTTGGGATTTTAATGGACTTAATTATAGAGATCAAATCGATAAAAATAACTTCGATGTAACAATACCATCAGATGGTTCGGTTATAAGCGGATATGCAGAAATTATCAACAGATATGCTCCACATCCATATGCGGCTATGCTTACAAGAGAGTATATATTAAGCGATGAAGGTCAAATCAACTTAGCAAAAGGTTATGCCCGTCCAATAAGGTCTAATGTAAATATACCAGACGATATTAAAGCAAAACTTTTGCCTGATTCTGAGTATACTAACGCAAAACCTATAAAAGACTATAAAGCATGGGAAAATACAGAAAAGCAGTTACCACAACTCTGGCAGGAAAAAGTACAAATCAATATGAAGTAGGTGCTTAAATGAACAACAAAGTTATTTTTGTGATGATAGATGGACTTAATTATACTGTTGCTATATCGAGAATGGGATATATGATGCATTTAGTAGAAAATAAATTGGCATGGCTTTATTTAGTAAAAACCGAATTGCCGACACTTTCGAAACCACTTTATGAAGTTATTATGACGGGTACCCCATCATACATTAACGGCATAACAAACAATATGATTGTAAGACGCTCACATGAGAAAAGTATTTTTGAAATCGCTCGGGTAAATGGATTAAAGACGGCAGCAGCAGCTTATTAT
The DNA here is from genome assembly GCF_000747665.1 of Thermoanaerobacterium saccharolyticum. Lineage (GTDB taxonomy): Bacteria > Bacillota > Thermoanaerobacteria > Thermoanaerobacterales > Thermoanaerobacteraceae > Thermoanaerobacterium > Thermoanaerobacterium saccharolyticum. The sequence continues at coordinate 2,829 of NZ_BBKT01000059.1, forward strand.
TGGTTTAGTGAACTATACAATAAAGTACCATTTGATTATGTAAATGACAGAGAATTGTATAATGAAGACATGAATATACAGTATGGGAAATACTATTTTGATGATTCTTATGCTGATAGCCATTTATTTATTGATGGAGAAATATTGAGAAGGAAGTTTAATCCTGACTTCCTTCTCATACATCCTATGGGTATTGACAATATAGGACATAAATTTGGGGGGAATTCAAAAGAATATAAGTTAAAAGCAAATGAGATTGATAACATTCTTTCCATATTTATAGATACGTGGCTCAAAGATGGTTATAAAATAATTGTAACAGCGGATCATGGTATGACAGAAAATTTCAACCATGGTGGAACCGAAGATGATGAAAGGACTGTACCACTATGGATTATTGGTGAAAATGTTGATACGGTAAAAGATATAGAAATACCACAATTGTGTATAGCACCAACTATATGCAAAATGCTTGGTCTTAAAAAATCGGAGAAAATGATAAACTTTATTCTTCCAGGATTGAGGTTATAAGAATGCGCAAGAGAAAGGATAATCTTTTATTGTTAATATGGTTAATACCATTTATTCTATTGATATTGGCCTTTGAGATACTTCCTGTTATAACTATTATAAATAGCAGCTTTTTGCAATCAGACGGTACATACTATACTTTAAAACAATATAAATTAATATTTAATAATAAATTTTATCTTCAAAGTATAGAGAATAGTGTAGTAATATCTCTTATATCCAGTATTGTTGGACTATTAGTTGCTTTAATAGGTTCCCATTCAATAACAAAATTACCTGCTAAGGTAAGAGATAATGTTTTGATGCTTTCTAATATGACATCAAATTTTGCAGGTGTTCCATTAGCTTTTGCATTTATGATTTTAATTGGTATAAATGGTGTTTTCACAGTTATTGCTAAAAATTTAGGAATTAAGTTATTTCAAGGATTTAATTTATATTCAGAGATGGGGCTCATTGTTGTTTATATATATTTCCAGATACCATTAGGAATATTGCTACTGTATCCTGTTTTTGATAACATAAAAAAAGAATGGATCGATGCCGCTGTTATGCTTGGTGCATCAAGTATAAATTTTTGGAGATATATTGGTCTTCCTGTTATATTACCAGGTTTATTGGGAACATTCGGCATACTTTTTGCAAATGCTATGGGTGCATATGCAACTGCATATGCTTTGGTAGGTAATTTTAATTTGATGACAATCCGAATTAGTTCATTGATATCTGGAGATATAACCTTAGATCCGAATTTAGCTAGTGGGATGGCAGTTATTTTAGGTTTGATTTTAATTTCTTTTACTTTACTGAATGAAATGATGCTAAAGAAAGGGAATAATGTCAGATGAAGAAAAATAACTATGTTCATTATGTGATAATTGTATTTATATTAATATTTCTGTTTCTACCGTTATTAGCTACATTTTTATATTCTATTGCAACACAATGGGATACTACAGTACTACCAAAAGGACTTACATTTGCGTGGTATATAAAATTATTCAATGATATGAGATTTTTAAAAGCACTTGAAAGGTCACTTATTGTATCTTCACTGACACTGATAATAAGCCTTTTAGTATTAATTCCAACTATTTTTATTGTAACTATTTACTATCCGAAATTTGAAAAAGTGCTTAAGATATTCACGATAATTCCATTTGCAATACCTGGTGTTATATCAGCTGTTGGACTACTTAAATTATATTCAAATGGATTCTTACCAATTGCTGGTACAATATGGATTCTTTTGGGTGCATATTTTATCATTTCATTACCTTTCATGTATCAAAGCATTTATAATGGCCTAAAAGGAATGAATGCTAACATTTTAATAGATGCAGCCAATCTTTTAGGCGCAAATGGAGTTAAAGCATTTTTTTTATGTTATTTTACCAAATATGATAAAAGGAATAATTGTATCTGCGTTATTATCATTTTCAATTCTTTTTGGCGAATTTGTTCTTGCTAATATTTTAGCAGGTGGAAATTATGAAACGGTCCAGGTATATCTTTTTAGTAAACGAGGAGAAAGCGGTCATTTTACAAGTGCTATTGTTATTTCGTATTTTATTATCATTTTATTATTGTCAGGTATAATTGTAAAATATAGTAAATCAATCAATAAATCAAAAGAATAGGTGGTGTGAGAATGAATTTTTTAAATATAGAGGGTCTTAAAAAAAGTTATAATGGATGCAGTGTTTTAAATAATATCAATATCGAAATTAATAAAGGAGAATTTGTAACATTACTTGGACCATCTGGGTGCGGTAAAAGTACCTTGCTAAAATGTATTGCCGGATTAACAGATATCGACGATGGGAAAATTTATATTGATGGGAAGCTAATTAATAAATTAAAACCAAACAAGAGAGATATAAGCATGGTGTTTCAATCATATGCATTATTCCCCAATATGACCGCAAAAGAAAATATTGAATTTGGTTTAAAAATGAAAAAGATACCTAAAAATGAAATGAAGAAAAAAAGTGGAGGCAGCAATAAATCTGGTAGATTTAAATGGATATGAAGACTACTACCCCGATCAGCTTTCAGGTGGACAACAGCAGAGAGTTGCTTTGGCAAGAGCGCTAGTTATAGAACCAAAATTACTGTTATTGGATGAACCACTAAGTGCACTCGATGCGAAAACAAGGAAGAACTTAAGACTGCAGATAAGAAAAATTCAAAAACAGTTAAAAATTACGACGATTTTTGTTACTCATGATCAAGAAGAGGCACTGATGATATCGGACAAAATTTTGTTAATTCATGATGGCTCTATCGTTCAGGAAGGTACACCGGAAAATATCTATTCAAATCCGAAAAATGAGTTTGCAGCAGGTTTTATAGGAAATTACAATATAATTTATAAAGAGAAACTGATGGAATTATTAAAAAATGATAATCATGCAGAAATCGAGGGTAAAATATTTGCTTTAAGACCGGAAGCAATTCATATAGTTGAGTTGGAACAGAATGAAAGTGCAGATGGCAGTATTGTTACAGCAGGTACTATTTCAGATAGGATTATACTAGGTAATTTAATAAGATATATTGTAAAAATAGATAAGCAAATAATCAATGTTGATGTGCTAAATAGAAAAAGTGCAAATTTATTTAATATAAATCAAAATATCAAGTTGTTTATACCAAAAGATGAATTAAAAAAATTAGCATAATAGCTTTTATTTTAGTTTAAATTTTAAGATAGAGTAGGCAAATAGGTATAAGCCTTTTTAAAACTCTGATGTATAGTAAAGCCTAAAATGAACTCACTGTGTTCGGACTTGATAACCCATCATCCCCAACATAGATATTAGTCATTCGTTGTATGCATAAGTATCAAGTGGGACTTGGAAGAGCTAATAATGACGAAATTAAAAAAAACAATATTCAATTAGCAAGGTTCAATTAAATTTTGAAATCTTTTTGAAGCTCAACCTTTTTGGTTGATTACAAATCATATTATAGGAGGTAGAAGGTTTTTTATGAAACCATTAGTAATTGCACATAGAGGAGATTCAAAAAATGCTCCGGAAAATACATTAGCGTCTTTTAAAAAAGCTTTAGAAATGGGGGTTGATGGTATTGAATTTGACGTACAACTTACAAAAGATGGACAACTAGTAGTAATTCACGATGAGAGAGTAGACAGGACTACAGATGGAATTGGTTATGTTAAAGATTTTACTTTAAAAGAGCTTAAAATGTTAGATGCCGGTCTAAAATTTGACAAGAAGTTTGCAGGTGAAAAAATACCAACACTTTTTGAAGTTTTTGAACTTGTCAAATATAAAAAATTAATTTTAAATATAGAGATAAAAAGTGGTATTGTACTTTATCCAGGAATTGAAGAAAAACTTATTAAAATGATAAATGAATACCATTTTGAAAATAGAGTAGTTATCTCTTCCTTTAACCATTATAGTTTAAGAGATATAAAGAAAATGGCACCAGAATTTAAAATTGGACTTCTTTATCAAAGTGGGCTTGTAGAACCATGGCACATAGCAACACGAATGAAAGCATATTCATTGCATCCTTTTTATTTTAATATAATACCTGAATTAGTAAATGGATGCAAAAAAAATAATATAAAATTATTTCCTTGGACTGTTGATAAAAAAGAAGATATGGAAATGATAGTAAAAGAAAGTGTGGATGCGATTATAACTAACGATCCACAAACTTTGATAAATCTTTTAGAAAAGGGAGAATAATATGTCTTCAAGATTGAATTATTTTAAGATATTCAATTTAGGTCTTGGATTTATGGTAATTTCTATGATTTGGGCAGCGTATAATGCTTATATGCCGATTTTTCTTGGTAATTTTACAAAAAGTAGTGCTTTAATTGGGTTTGTAATGAGTTGGGATAATATTGCTAACCTTTTTCTTCTCCCATCTTTTGGAGCTTTAAGCGATAATACGCAAACAAAAATAGGTAGACGAATGCCATATATACTTGTAAGCATGCCTCTTGCTGGTGCTTTATATGTTTTACTTCCATTTCAGAAAAAACTTTTATCGCTGCTTATTATAGATTTGTTATTTAACATTGTTGTGGCTACATATAGAACTCCTATGGTAGCTTTAATGCCAGATATTGTAGAAGAAGAGTATAGAAGTAAAGCCAATGGAGTCGTTAATTTTATGGGTGGAGTAGGTTCATTAATAATATTTTTTATTGGATCGCAGCTTTATAGAATAAATAAGTCATACCCCTTCTTTTTATCAGGAATTTTATCATTCATTATACCCATAGTTTTATTTTTAACAATCAAAGAACCCAAAATAGTCGTTAATGATAAAAAAAAACAAAGTATTTTAAAAGTACTTACGGCTGTGGTAAAAGATCAAAATAAAGCATCTTTTTATACTTTCATATCGATTTTTATGACAATTGCAGGTTTTGCCTCTGTCGAAACTTTTTTTTACAAGGTATTGTAAAATAGCTTTAGGAATAAACGAAAGTGTTTCTTCTTTTACAATGGGTTTTTACGCTTTGGCATTTTTAGTTTTTGCTTTACCTACTGGATTTATAGCTACAAAGATAGGTAGAATAAAAACTATGATGATTGGAGCTTTTGGACAAGGAATTTTATTCTTGATATTTATGATAGTACGCAATTTTATGATAATCCAAATTTTGATACCTTTTGCTGGAATATTTAATGCTTTATTTACAGTAAATTCTTATCCACTTGTAGTGAGTTATTCTATAACTGAGAAAATAGGAACATACACAGGACTTTATTATTTATTTTCATCCTTAGCTGCGATAGTTACTCCTTCAATTTTTGGAGCTATTATGGATTTTATAGGATTTAATAAATTATTTTTAGCCGCATCTATGTGTTTATTTGTATCTTTTGCTTTTTTATGGATAGTTGGTAAAAAAATAAAAACATAACATTATAAAAACATCATTTTTATTAATTAGCCATTGCAAGATTTAATAAAATAGTAAAAATATTTTTAAAATTCTATTGACATTTTACTTTTTATATGACATAATATAATTGAAGGTAGAAATCGAAAATAAAAAGAGGATTAGTTTTTAAAGCTAAAAGGTGTATATACCTATATCAAAAAGGAAAAAGAGAATAGGTTCTACCTAAAATAAAGGTGGCGTGATCAACCACCTTTATTTCTTTATGACAAATAATGCGATACTGTTACATTTTCACGATTATGACCTAAGTTTCTGCTTACTTCTCTTACAGCTTCTCTATCTAATTTATCTCTTGTATGCTTTTTGTATTTTCTTCCTCTGATTTCTATAAACCTGTTTTGAGCATATTCACGTCTCATACTGTGTATATCAAGATGCTCTGGAATTCTTGTAAAAAGCCTTTCATTTCCTCTATCTTTAGCTTTTTCTAATATGCTTTCAATTTTAGGCTGATATTTTTTGAGTATAGGAACTTCTCTTGTCTTACCGCCTTTACCGTTTTTGACATGGACATATAATCTATCGTCTTTTTTATAGATATCATTTGCAGTGATAGCTGATACTTCACGCCTTCTTAAACCAGATGATTTACAGAAATCTATTAAATCTTTATAGTTATCCAAATTAATTTTTTTGTCATCAGGCCTTTCAAGTCTTGATCTTGTTATATCTTTTAATTTCCTTTCAAGTATTTTAATGTCATTGGCAAGGTTATTATCTTTGTACGCTTTTCTAAGAGCTGCTCTTGCAACCTTTATAGACCATGCTGATTGACCCAGTGAAATTTTTTCACTTAAATAGTCTGATACCATATCCTTTGTTTTGTCAAAGTCTTTATTCTTTACACCTTTAAATTTGCACCAATCAGCAAATCTTTTAACTTCATTACGATAAGTTGCATAAGTCTGCACAGAGAAGATGCCAGCATTAAAAACTGCATCATTCATAGCATTAAATACATCCTGACCATGAAGTCCATTCTTTATAGCTTCTTCTCTGGCTCTCTTTTTAATAGCATATTTGCTTTTTCCAAATGACTGCTGTTCTTTTAAACTATTAAGCAATCTATAAAAAATGCTTCCTTGTCTGCTCATTAAAATCACTCCTTTACCTCTATTTTCTGTCATTCTAAGTGCAGATTACGGACTTTGATATAAAGAATTTACCAGTCTACTTTATTATTATTGTTATTAATGAATGTAAATTATCTGGTGATGAGATAATTTCGCTACCGACATATTTTTGTGACATTTTGATTTTTATAAAAATATATTGCGAATTAAGCGAAAAAAGCGAATTAATAGATATATAGCGGTTTTCAGGTCTGTTTTATATTGCGAATTAATTGCGAAAAAAGGTTAAAAGGTAAAAAGCTATTTATCGATAAAATTTAAAAACTTTTTTCGCATATATTGCGCAGCTTTTTTGCTGCTTCAAATCCGCTTGTAAACTGTTTTTTCGCTTAATTTGCTTTTTTCGCAACTATACTCCATATTTTTTTGCTCTACCTTTCCAATTTTAAATTCAGAAAATATTTGTATTGATAACAATGATGAAAGCCTATATAACAGGCTTAAATTGAATTCTAAATTAAAAATGTTAACAAGTTTTATTTATATTAGGGTTATGTTATCATTTTAAAAGATTGTCATCGTTCAAATATCGTAATATCAATGAAATCTAATGTTATCAAGAAAAAATATTTCAATAAACATAATTGATAAAGCTATTTCAAATGTTTTTTACAAAATCGCTATAGTTTTTTATTATTATTGGTGCATATTCTACAGTATTAGACGTTTTTCTTCTGTTTTTTTTGTTTTCCATTATCTGTATTTGGCAAGTGGTCAATTTGACCACTTGAAATTTCCAAAAGTTTTCCAGATATTTATAATATTTGGAAAACTCCTGCCATTATCTGTATTTACAGAAGTGTCAATTTGACACTTCTCTATCGCCGAAATTTTTCCAGTATACCGATTACCTTTGTAGCTGATAAAGATAACACCTGCAGTGGTTTTTGGCTCTTTTTGTGTTTTAAGTGGACAGCTCATGGTGAGCGATCCACCTCCTAAATATTGGTTATTGCTGGAAGCTTTTAGGTAATGAAAGTGCAATTATTGCACTTTGACCTCCTAAATTTTATAAACCTCCTCTATATCCACCTTGGTGACGAAAGACGAAATAATTTCGCTTTTCACTAAAGGTATGCCTAACAGAGGAAGTGCGCCAGGCACATATCCACTTTTTGTTTTGAAAGGAAGGACGCCAGGCGACGTTCCTAAATTTTGGTTATTTTATTACATTTCGATTACCAAATTATTCATATCTATCGGATATCATGTCAGTTTGGTATGAAGGATTTACCAATTCATTTTTTCTGTCTCCGCCTCGGTGACGAAATAATTTCGCTACCGGTATATAGTTTTAACTTTTTTAATCCTATTTTTTGTTTTTCCATTATCTGTATTTAGAAAGTTGCAACTTTTGCAACTTTCTATCGCCGAAATTTTACCAGTATACTGTTTTCTATTTCTAAATAATACTAAAAAGCATGTCTTAACTGAGGAATATAACCAGCTTCGCCGTTTATATTCTCCTATTGTCGCTGCGTAAGTAAGTTATATATTTGTAAAGTAAGTTTAGCCTTTGTTAAAACATCATTACCAGTTGTGATTATGTCGTAGATAAAGCCGGTAAGCCGCTTTATCTTCTCTAATGGATTATCCGCATAGCATGATAGAGATTGCTTCTGCAGTGATTTTTGCGATATAACTGTTGATATTGCTGTGGTGTATTTTATCATGCCGGATAACTGATGCTTTAAAATTCCGTCTGCTCTTATCCAAGCCCGTGAGCCATAGGGCTTTGCCGCTGCAGTCAATACATGAGGTCATTTATGCTTATATAAGCAGTTTCAAGAAAATCAAGCAACCTTCCATTGCCATTCTCTTTTATGAAATATCCGGATAAATGCAAAGGAATCAACTTTAGCGGCAGAAAGTTAATCCTTTGATACTCGCAAAATGCTTTCTGAAGGCCCGGATATTTCAACCACAGAGGAAAGAGAATGATGCATAGTGCATTTTATTTTTATGCTTGTTTTCTTTATAATTCGATATTATTATATAACAAATATTCAGAAAATTCAATATAAATATTCAAATACCCTATGCAATTTAATTGATTGATTGATATGCTAATAAAGTATTTTTCTAATGTCCATTTTAATTTTTTGAAAATTAACAAAAACTTAACTAGTGCTTAATTTTAACTTAACAAAAAAATGATAAATTTTAGATGTAGGACAGCTTAATAAAAAGGAGTATGTTAAACCATGCAAAATCTTTTATATGTCAATGTAGATGAAAGTATAAAAAGAAAAATAGAAGAAGGTCTATTAAATCCTGGCGATAGACTTCCTCCAGAAATGGAACTTGCAAAAGAATATGGAATAAGTCGTTCTACTTTGCGAGAAGCACTTAAAATGTTACAAAAAGAAGGAATTTTAATAACAAAAAATGGTATAGGTACTTATGTAGCGGAAAATGCACCAATAATACTACGTAATTTTTTAAATAAATTGATGAGTATAGGGGAACTAATCAAGAGTGTTGGACTTGAAGATACACAATCTAACATGAAGATATACAAAACTTCTCCTTGTACCGAATGGAAAAGTAAATTAAATCTTAAAGATGAGGGAGTAGTAGTTATTGAGAGATTAAGAGAAGCTAATGGAATTGGCATATCATATTCTTATCACATATTTCCTGAAAGTATAGCCAAAAATTATTTTGATGAAAGCTTTGCGGGCTCATTACTCAAATTTTTAAGAAATTATATGAATATAGAAATAGCCTATTCTTTAACAGAAATATGCTCAATTGGAGAGAAAAAAGAAAACAAAGTTACTTACTACATTGGAGAAAATGTACTTTTATTTAAGCAACTACATTTTGATGTAAAAGACAATCCTATATTTTATTCTTTAGATTACATGAATAATAATATCCTTAAGTTTTTCATAAGACGAGAATAATTGTCAGTTAATTTTGGATGAACCATTAAACCTCATGGGAATGCCTTCTTATTTACTCTACATATTGAAAACTAATCTAACGTAATTCATAAGTTTTTGTCATAAGTACGCTATATTAGGGGAGGTGAAAGTAATGATTAATTTATATTTTTCTTAAGCCTTAAAAATCTTAATGAATAACGAAAGGAGAATTATTGTGATTAAGAAGTTTTTAGTAACATTTATGAGTGGTTTATTAATCGTATCTTTAATTTCAGGATGTTCAAACAAACAAAAAAATACTTTAAATAATAAAACAACATCAGAAGTTCAAAATAAAACACAGGAAACAGTTAAACCAATTACATTGAATCTTGCTGTTGCTGGAGATACAAATATGGTAGAATTTTTTCAAGCAATATCCAAAGATTTTGAATCAAAGAATCCCAATGTATCTATTTCTGTGACAGGCACTGGTCCTGGTGATCCAGGAAGCCAAGCAATATTTACAAAATTAAACGCAGAATCGCAAGCAGGTTCATCTGAATGGGATATAGATGTTGCGGTTGTTCACCAATCAATAATGGGTGATTTAATTAAAAACAATTTAATTGATAAATATGTAGAAAACTTAGCAAACAAAAAATATGTAACTGGTCAATCTGCAGAAAATGCTCTTGGTACAAATGTAAAAGATTATGTTGTTCCTATGTTTCAGAGTCAGATTGCTATAGCCTATAGACCAGAGGTGAAAAATGTTCCTAATAATTTTGACGAATTAGTAAAATGGATTAAATCTAATCCAAACAAATTTGGATATAATGGTGTAAAAAATGGAATGTCTGGTGTAGGATTTACCGCTGCATGGATCTATTGGAAAACTGGTGATTATAGTGAATTAGCAAAAGGGCCTTATAGTAAAGAATTAGAAAAAAAAGTGGATACAACCAATAAAAGAATTAAAAGCTTTACCTATTACAATAACAAATGGTAATAATGGAACTCTTGACATGTTGAACAGAGGAGAAATCTTTATGGGCCCAGTATGGATGGATATGTACTATACGTGGGTAAAAGAACAAAGACTTGATCCGTCCATAAAGTTAAAACTTATTTCTCCAGGATTACCTGGTCAACCAATGTATTTTGTAGTTCCTGCAAAAGCCGCTAATAAAGATGCTGCAATAAAATTCATAGACTTTATGTCTTCTCCGGATGTACAAGCAAAATATATTGTTGAAAGAAATGGTTGGCTACCTGGAATTGATCCAAATGTTGTATTGCCAGAGGTAAGTGAAGATGTTAAGAAAAAACTTTTCGAAACAATTTCTCCAGATGATTTAGCTAAAAATGGTTTGCAATTTCCATTAGCACCATATTTGGAAGATATGTTGAGAGCATATGAATCTAATTAGCGGGGGGATATTGTGTTAATCAAAAAAACAGAAAAAGCAATATGGGGTGTCTTGGCTTTAGTACCGATAACAATATTATTGGTTTTATTTGTAATACCAGCTATCTATTCTGTAATAACTAGTTTTCAAATTTCAGGAGGAAAATTGACGTTAAAAAACTACGATCTTGCTTTAAGACTTTATGCCAGGGATATAACCTTTTCTTTAGGGGTTTCCCTGGTAGGTGTCTTTATAACGTTAGTTCTTGCAATATTAGTTGCGGCATATGTCTATACAAAACATAATAATTTCATCGAATGGCTTTTTAAAATACCTCTTTTTGTACCATTTGTAGTTGTAGGACATGCGTTTAGAATACTTTTAGCACCTCATGGATTATTAAATCTATATTTATCACAAGTAGGAATAATAAATTTGAATGATCCACCAGATTATGCTGGAAATTGGATAGGACTTTCTATAGCATTAGCGTGGAAAAACATAGGTTTATCATTTTTGCTTATTATAGGTGCTTTTAAAGCAATTGATAAGAATTATTTAGATGCGGCAAAGAACTTAGGCGCAAAATCATGGAATCTTATAAAAGATATACTTGTGCCCATGAGCTTTCGCCAAATAGCTATTGTCTCAGTTCTAATTTTTACTTCTATGTTAGCTTCTTTCAATATACCTATTATGTTATCTGGTGAAACAGCGAGAATGATTATGGTAGATATATATTATAACATAGTATATGTAAAAGATATGGGTGTGGCAAATGCATTAGGTGTAATATCATACTTTTTGTCACTTATTGCTGCTATTTACTATGTAAGGTCGGTGAAAGTTAAATGAATAACAAAGAGATTATTTTAGATGCGTTGATTATGACGATTTTATTAATATTTATAGTATTTCCTATTGGAGGTCTTATTCTTTGGTCTTTTACTCAAAAATGGATGTGGCCATCACCTTTTCCGCAAGCATTAGGATTAAAGTATTGGAATTTAGCTGCACAAGTTTCTCTTTTAGAAGCATTATGGACAGGTTTAAAAGTAGCCGTTATTGTAACTATTGCAACTTTGATAGTCAGTATACCTATTTCTTACTTGCTTGCCCGTTTTAAATTTCCGTTTAAAGCGATAATTTTAGTTCTATTCTTGCTACCACAAGCATTTCCTCAATTGCCGGTTTATGCAAATACTGCGGTTTTTTTATATAAATTGAATTTAGGAGGGCGAATAGAAGGAGTAATACTAATACAAATGGTTGGAGCTTTGATTTATTCTGTATGGACACTTACAGCAGTATTTCAAACTATTCCCACATCTTTAGAAGAAGCTGCTGTAAATTTAGGGTCAACATATACTAAAGCTTTTTTTCATATTACGTTTCCGCTTTCAGTCCCTGGAATAATAGCAAGTTCTATACTGGTATTTTTATGGTCATTAGATGAATTTACCGGTACATTGCTTATAGGTTCTCCTTTTGTAAAGACTTTGTCTACATTTATGTATCAAGCCGCACAAGGTTATGAATTACAGGTAGCTTCTGTTACGGCCATTATTTTAATGATACCTGGGATACTACTTTTAACTTTATTAGAAAAACATCTAAAATCAGAGTATTTATCAAAGTTTGGTGGAATTTAAAGGAGGAGTTTTTAATGAAAGAAATTGTTATAGAAGATGTAAAAAAGACTTATGCAAATACAATAGCACTAAAAGAGATAAGTATAAAATTCCCTTCGAATAGTTTTACTGCTGTATTAGGACCAAGTGGATGTGGCAAAACTACTTTGATGAGAGTAATTGCAGGTCTTATTAAACCAGATAGTGGGAGAATTTATTTTGGTGATAAAGATGTAACGAATTTACCTCCACAAGATAGAGGTACTGCTATGGTATTTCAGAATTATGCATTATGGCCCCATATGACAGTTTTTCAAAATATAGCTTATGGACTTAAGCTTAAAAAATATCCTGAAAGAGAAATAAAAAATAAAGTAAAAGAGATTCTAGGATTAGTTGGTTTGTCTGATTTAGAAAATAGATATCCTTCACAACTTTCAGGAGGTCAACAGCAAAGAGTCGCCTTGGCAAGAGCTTTAGTTGTTAATCCTGATGTACTGTTACTTGATGAGCCTTTATCGAATTTAGACGCAAAAGTTAGACAATATTTAAGAGTGGAGATAAGGAAATTACACAAATTGACTGGCATTACTACTATATATGTGACACACGATCAAGAAGAAGCTATGGCAGTTGCTGACCAGGTTGTTGTAATGAGATCTGGCAGTGTAGAGCAGATTGGAACACCAGAACAAATTTATAAGAACCCTGCAAATTTATTTGTTGCAGATTTTTTAGGGGTAACAAATATACTGACAGTAAATAAAAATAATAACATAATGATGGGAAAATTTTTAACATCAGAGAGATTTGACATAGAGACAACAACTTATAATCTTGTATTTCGTTCTACAGATGCTACTTTGCAGCAGTTGTGTAATGAAAAATCCAACGATGCTGTGATATTAAATGGTAAAGTAGAAGATGTTCTATATTTAGGAGCTGTTTATCGACATTACATTAAAGTTGGGGAAAATATAGTCATAGTTGATGGAAATCAAATTTATATGCCGGATAAATCAGTATTTGTTGTTGTCCCAATTAATTTGCTGCATATTTTCCCTTTAGAGGAGAATAAATTAAATGGTAGTAAATATATACTTTCTTAATGTTGGAAATGGTGATGCCATATGTATTAATCTTAAAAAGAAAGATAAAAGGGAAGATGCATGGATTGTAGTCGATTGTGGGCCTAATTTAACAAACAAAAATGAGGTTACTCTTTCATCATTTATTGATATTATGGGGATTAAAAAATTAACATTATTAGTAATAACTCATTTACATGAAGATCATCTTGGTGGAATAATAGATGCCGCTAATTTGATAGATGAGATTGAAGAATTTTGGGGTCCATCTATTCCGAATGTTGGAAAAGATGTTATGCTGCCAACAGGTTCAATATGTGAATATTTTACTAAGAAAACAGCAGAGGGTTTAAATACTTATAATTATTTTTTAAATTATTTATTACCAAAACTTTGTAAAAAACGAGTGGTAGGTAAAGATGTCAGAAATAATTTGACATGGTCACGAGATGGTAGTACATTAACAGTAATTCATAGCGGATTTGGATTATCATGGATAGAGGGATTTTTGAGGAAAATATATCAAGCAGAACTGAATGAACATAAATTATTAGACATGGAAGCTATATCAGAGTTTAATAAAAGACTTAATGAAACTTCTTTAGTTCTTAAATTTCAATCTGGATGCAGGTCAATATTATTAACTGGTGATGCCCCAAATGGTTGGTGGAATTTACATAATATGAGTGATATTGGATCTGATATTCTTAAATTATCTCATCATGGAAACTTAGACGGAAATAACCAAGAACTGATTGATATTGTGAATCCTCAGCTAGCAATATGTAGTGCAAGAGATTTTCAATCGAATTTGCCACATCCAGAAATAAAGTCTTATTTATCAGAAAAAAGTATTTCTTTACTAAAAACTGGTGGTACTAAACAGCATGGAATAAAAATTACATGGACAAGAAATAATGTTATAAATTGGGAATATTTTAATAATCTTACATAAAAGAATAATAAAAGATGTATTGTTATGTCAATCATAAGTGTACTTTAAAAGCTAAAATTTAAAGGGGGTTTTATTTATGAAAAAGTTTATAATTATGGGTCTTACAGCAATGATCCTGATTTTTTCTACATTTTTATCCGTAAGAGCTGATAATATTGAAGCTGACAGATATAAACCTGCTGTATATTATCCTATTTTGTGGAAACTTGGTGGTCCTAACCTAAACGATAATCCTAATTGGGTTGATTATGTGGTTTTTACTTCGCAACAAGATTTGAATAATTATTTATACCAAATAGCAAATTGGGATCCAAGTCAAGCATCGGATGCAGCTAATTTTATATTCAATGTAACAAATTCTTCTATAGCATATGTATATATATACAATTGGTATTATGACCAATATTGGAATTCTTTCCACGATAATTATTTTATGTATAGAGAAGGACCTGATACAGAGGCAGTTGTCGTAGGTGTTTCTTCTTCTGGAATAGTAACAGCTTTTGTAACACATCCTCACTATACACTTCAAGAATATCAAGATCCTGCACTTATAGATCAAACCCATCCTCTTCTGTATTTACGTGGAGCTCATCATGGACCATATCAAAGTACAGGGATAGGCAATACATTTAATTATTGGGGTTACGGATATAATTTAAATACATATTATCCAGCAACTTTAGAGTAATTTAAACAATATAGAAATTTATCCTCATATACAACATTTACTTTTGTAGGGAAAGCAATTAATTCATTATCACATTTTGAATTGTTAGATTTCAGTAATTAGTAACTTATTTTAAGAGATATTCAAATACCCTATGCAATTTAAAGCATAGGGTATCATTAGTGCAATTAAAGATTTTATTTATCGTCATTTTGCATCATTTCGTCTTCTTTTTGAACTTTTACAAGTAACTCAAGAATTGCATCTGCTAATTTATTTATATTTTCTTCTTCAATGCCAATTATATCGTATATACAAGAGTCGATTATGTCGATGATTTTTTTGTAATATTTGGCATCTTGGTTATTATCAATAATTTTCATTAAAGCACGATTTTTTTGTATTAAAAGTCCGGCTAAAGAATCAAAATCATCACGAGTCATTTCTTCGTTGTGGTAATTCATAATATTTCTTCACCTCCTTTCAGTGATGCGATTTACCATATTTGGCTATTGTTTAGTGAATAGAGAATGATAATATTTTTTAATTTTTATAAAAATATATCTGCGAAATTAGCGAAAAAAGCGAAATAATAGATATATAGCGGTTTTCAGGTCTGTTTTATATTGCGAATTAAGTGCGAAAAAAGATTAAAAGGTAAAAAGCTTATCGATAAAATTTAAAAACTTTTTTCGCATATATTGCGCAGTTTTTTCACTGCTTCAAATTCACTTGTAAACTATTTTTTCGCTTAATTCGCTTTTTTCGCAACTATACTCCATATTTTTTTTGCTCTGCCTTTGGTAACTCGTTTATCGCACATTATTTTATGTTCTTTTGATAGTTCTCCTAATGCTTTTGAAATTACATCCGAATTTACGTGCCTTTGAAATATCTCACTATTTATTTCTGCCTGTGACATTGGTCTTTTTTTTAAGACCTTCCAATATCTTTATTTTAATTGGATCTTCTTCTTCATCATCACCAAAGAAGTATTCTACCGATTGTTTGCATCTTTCCCATACAGCCAACGCCGATATAATATGTTCTGGTTGTATCTCTTTTGATTTATCTAGTACCGCATATAGCATTGATAGTCTTAAGGCTTGGGCTTCTGCACGTCCTAAAACTTTGCCGATTATTCCTTTTTTAGCGTGCCTTAAATCTTTATATGCCTCCGCCCATATAGCTTCAGCTTCCTTGCTACGTTTCAATTTCCGCTCTTCTGGTTTTAAGTGCTTTATCCATTCCAAAACGTCATTTACTTTTAAAACTAAATCGTTATATATTGCATCTGGTATTTCTGGGCCTTCTGGTAAAAGCTTATTGCTTTGTATACAAACAAATAAAAACCTGTTTGCAAATCCATTGAATAAATCCACATCTGCAAGGTATCTATCTAATTCTTCAGGCGTTATATGCCCGATAATAGAAATATGTGGTTCTGTGGCTTTTATGGCATTATTTTTTTGAAGTCCTTGAAGGCTTTTTCCATCCCATGCTTGCCTTATAGCTGGTGATAGTGTGTTACCTTCTCTTTGCATTACACGTAAGACACTTGCAAATTCACCTTCAACTACCATCAGTCTTTTATCTTCTACTCCTTCATCTACTAATACTGTTTCTATCTCATGTGTTTTTTTTATTTGTTTCTTTTTTGTATATTGGATCTCTGACGTGGTATGCTAAACCTTCACCGCTTACCAGTCCGCTTTTATTGCAATTTTTAGCCCATTGAGGATCAACTCGATTAAATAGCTCGAATATGGGATCCCATGATGTGCCTTTACGACCTGTAGAAGTATCACCAATTAACAGCGCATCAAAGTTTAAACAATGTTTCGTTTTATTTACGATAGTGTAAACTTGACGTCCTACTATATTTCCAATCGCTATTAAAAAATTTATCAGTAGTGCGTTTTTGTCTGCTTCTGTATATGGTTCTATCGCTCTTACAACTTCACCTGCTAATCCTCTAAAGGCTTCTTCTTTAAAATCGTCAGGCCACGGTACTGCTTCTTTTAAGGTTTCTTGCATATCATTTTCTTCTTGTTTGTCTTTTTCTCTTTGTAGATCATCCGATAATACGCCATCTTTTTCAGCTTCTTCTAATAATGCCATCATCTCATTTTCTTTTTCTTCTCTTGTCGCCATTTTTTGACCTCCTTGATAACACTAAGCTGTTCCTTTAATGATCCATTTCTTAATGTGTCAATCCAATATTCAATCAGGTCTTGGTATTTACAGGCTTCAACGAATGCTTCCAAATCCATATCGTCAGGTTCTTCAACTAATGATTTTATTCTCGTATACGCTTGAAATAGCTTGCAAAGATAATCATACGTTTCATCATATTTGCTCTTGAAATTCTTAAGTAGCCTATTAAATTTTTGCCTTTTAATAGCTTTTTTCTGGATTTCCTTATTAGGCTTAATTCCCGATAAAGGTATACCAAAATCATAAGATAGCTTTTTAACGGCTTCTAATGGTGACAAATTGAAATATCTTGCTGTGAAGTCTATAACATCACCATGCACTTGGCACCCAAAGCAATGATAGACATCTTCATAGATTGCTAAGGAAGGATTTTTATCTGCATGAAATGGACATACTATAAAGTAATGTGATCCCTTTTTTACAGGCATAAAACCGTAAAGTTCTATAGCCTGTAATAGGGAAATATTAGATTTGACATATTTAAATACATTACTTATAGTATATTTAGAACTCAATTTATTTTTTTTATTTGCCATAGATTTTTCTATGGTATTTTTGTCCATTGCAGATCCCTTCCTTAATTAACATAAAGGTTATTTTAACTCGATTTTTTCCAGCCGCCGTCGAAAGCTTTTCCGCCATTGTCAATCCATTCTAACAGCTTATCAGGATCAACTCTTAATTGTCTCCCTACATGAACTACAGGCAAAATGCCTTCTCTTGCTAAAGCATATACTCTGTCTTCTTTTAAATCTAATATCTCTGCTACTTCAGGAAGTCTTAATAATTTTTTATCCATAAAATAAACACCTCCTATGCTTATAATAAAACATAAAAGGTGTTTAAAAAACGCAAATTCTTAAAACATTTGCAATTTACGGGTAAATTCTATATGTTTTATAAAATTTACCGCTTTTTAGGTCTTCCTCCTTTGCTTGCTGGTCTTGGTTTTAAACCTACTAAATTAGCAATTTCTTTAATTGCATTACTAACATTTTGCCTTGTAACATAATATTCTTCAGCTATTTTTTCTTTCGACCAACCTTGTACTTGATATCTAACAAACCATTCAAAATGTACATCTTCTTGCTTTTCTTTACCTTTGACAAAATTATTTTGCCTTAAAAATTCTTCTGTTCTTTTTTTATAAAGTTCCTTATAACGGCTAAATAAAGCATCAATTCTCTTGTCAAAATCTTCCCATGTTTCTAAGGTAGGATTCCAATATAAAATACTATGTTTATACCAAGGCATTAATTCAATTTCATCATCTATGGACAATGTTTTTATGTCTGATATTGAAAGTTTAGGAAATTTAGATACTTTTCTCTTTAATGCTTTATTTTTTATATATTTTCTATCTAAATTTAAGACCCAATCATTTCTATTGGAAGGATCTAAAATGCAAGATTTAATATAATCAGAAAACAGTAGATCTTCAAATTCTTCGGCATTTTCGTAGTCTAGATTATTTTCATAGGGATTATAAGGGCAAAATGGTGTAAACACAAAAAGAAAATATGGACCGTATTTATCTTTTTTTACATTTCGAATAGGATCGGAATCGACATCAAGAAAAAGTGATAAACTTATATAATTTTTATTTTTCCTTTTTTCTTTTATTTCGATTGGTGCATCTTCTATTTCAGGGATATCTATACGACCTGCCATAGGTAAAAAATAAATAAATTCGTCAGTTTTCTTCTCATAAAAGAATCCATTTTCGTAATATAAACTATCATCAAGCATATATTTTGCAGTTATTACTATTGCAATCAATGCTAATCCTTCGTAAAAACCATTTTCATTGTTTAAATTATATTTATCTCTCCATGTTTCTAAAGCATATTCAAATTTTTTAATTTTTTCTATATCTTGTTGCTTTACTTTTTTAGAGTTTATATTGCTTATGTTTTTTTTGAAAGTTTTCCAAAAATCTTCAAGTTTTGGGCATTCGTATTTGTTTGTTGTTACTCTAAAATCATTAATTTTAGGAATGACTAAATCAAGTGTTTTACTATCTTTTTTGTAGAACTCTAATATTAATTGCAGATCATTTATTACTTCAGGTGCAGATGTTTCAATAGCATATAAAAATTTTAATATCAAATTGTATTGATAAAAAGAATAATAGCTATTGGCTTTATTTGGTGTATATAGTGGTTTTACCATTCTAATTCACCTCATTTTTTACTTGTTTTTGGTATATAACCATACATATATTATACCATATAATGATATCTGATTTTTCCTAAACACGATATATAGACCTTTGTAAATGGAATATATAAACTAAAAACATTTGTAAAATCAAATATGTATGAAATTTCAATTAGGGAAAAAAGATAAACAAGAATATATAAATGAAAATAATCTGTATTTTTTATGGCTGTATGATATAATAAAGATAAGATGAAGAGAAATGGAAGGAAGAAATATGACACAGAAATACGATATAACGATGAAAAATATTTTTTCAGATATGGCTGATGACATAATGAGTTATTTTTTAGGACTACAATATACAAAAATTGATGAACTAAATATAGAATTTGCAAGAGTCGAACGTAGAGATAGCGACATGATATTCAAATGCACTACAAACAAAGGAAATGTGGCTGTACACATAGAATTTCAATCAGAAAATGACGGAAAAATGCCTTACAGGATGCTGCGATATTCACTTGAGATAATGGAAAAGCACAATCTCCTACCATATCAAATAGTCGTCTATATAGGTAAAGACAATGTGAAAATGGCAAATAGCTTAAACTACGACTTTGGAGAACAAAACACATTAGACTATAAATATAAGATAATAAATGTTGGTGACATAAAATATACTGATATTATAGAGACAGATTATTATGACTTATATTCACTTCTTCCGTTGATGGACAAAAATAGAAGGAAAGAAGAAGGAGAAAAATATCTGGAAAGATGTGTTGAGACTATAAAAGATATTCCTTTGGACATAAACAAAAAGAAAGACATAGTGTTTAAGGCAGAGATATTATCAGGTATAGTCTTTAAAAAAGAAGTTATTGAGAGAGTTTTTTCGGAGGTGATGAGGATGTTTAGGATTGAAGAATCTGAGACGTACAAGATGATAATAGAAAAAGGCGAAAAAGAAAAAGCTATAAAAATAGCAAAGAAGTTGTTAAAAGATGGCATGGATATTGACAGAATAGCAGAAATTACAGAGTTACCGAAAGAGGAGATAAAAAAATTGATGAATTAGGATAAATTGATTTTTGAAATAAATACATTTTTATGTATGCGAAATGTATGCGAACTAAAAAAATCTTAAGTTATTTTAAGCAATTTCAATTTTTTAACAAAGCACTTAAAAACCTTATATATCAAGTCTCAGAGAAACTTTTGCTATTTTGAAAAATATAGGATAAGGTACCATTGGAGGGACTTGTAATCAGCAGGTTGAAGGTTCGATTCCTTTCGCCAGCTCTGAATTTTAGCAGGATTTGAGGGTATCGAGATTTTATCGATACCCTTTTTGTATGCTTTTTTTTCAAGCTTATCTGTTGCTTGTTTTTGCATATCTGGTAGTACATGAGAATAGGTATCAAGTGTTAATGTAATGCTAGCATGTCCTAATATAGTGAAAAGATGGAGATATCTTTTGTAGGTTATCAAGAATTATTTTTGACATTTTGAACAAAATTTTAATGTTAAAATTTTGCCGTTAATCATTTTCAAAATGGCAAATTTTATTGTTTTTTCAAGCGATAATAGTATAATAATATTTCGTAAAATAAAATTTTCAGAGAGTAGATATATTCTTTTTTTAATCTTTCAACATAGTTTGATTTATCAGATTTTCGTTGGGGGTATTGGCTGATGAATACTAAGGAAGTCCTAATAGTAGAGGACAGTAAACTTAATGCACAAATAACTGCAGATATATTAAATAAATACGGATATAAAACAGAAATAGTATTATCAGGGGAAAAGGCTATTGAAAAAGCAATGCATAGCGACAAAAGTCCAGATTTAATTCTTATGGACATAGAACTTAGCGGAACAATTGATGGCATAGACGCAGCAAAAATAATTGGGCAACATAAAGACATCCCAATTTTATTTTTAACTGCAAACGCCAGTAAAGAGATAACAGAAAAAATAAAATCAGTCTCGGCATATGGTTATATTCTAAAAGGTGTAGATGAATATGTACTCATTTCTCAAATAGAAATGGCTTTTAATCTGTATGAAGCCAAAATGCAGATTAAAAATAGAGAAGAATTATTTCATAGTATGTTTGAAAATCATGATGTGGCAATGATGCTTATTGAGCCAGAATCAGGACGTATTATTGATGCTAATAAAGCCGCTTGTGAATTTTACGGATATCCTAGAAACACCATTAAAAATATAGAATTTAAAGAAGTTGCAGGTTTTTATAGCATAGGTGAATATAATAGTTGTTGGGAAATCTTTAAAAAAGGTTGTAATCCGTGTATATGCATAAAAAATGTGATTAACGGAAAAGAAAAGTTGGTAAATGTGTATTCAACAATTATAGACTATCAAGGGAAAAAATTAGTCCATTTAATTATATTTGATATTACTGAAGAATGGGAAGTCAAAAGAAAGCTTGAATTCTACAAAAAGCTTTTTGAAGAATCGTTAAATGAAATTTATATATTCCATTCAGATACATATAAAATAATGGATGTGAATAAAGGTGCAATAAAAAATTTAGGTTATAGCAAAGAAGAATTTACGGAGCTAACTCCTATTGATTTAAGTCCAGAATTTACATTACAAACTTTTAAAGAATTTTTAGAACCACTTTCAAATGGAGAACGGAAATTAATCATCTTTGACACAATGAGTCGTAGAAAAGATGGTTCTTTATATCCAGTAGAAGTTCATTTGGAGCTTATTGAATTTGGTTCAGAAAAAGTGTATGTAGCATTGGCAATAGATTTGACAGAACGTAGAAAGATAGAAAATAATCTAAAAGAAAAGAATGAAGTTTTAAATACTATAACATTTTATGCCGGAGATGCAATCATAATGATTGATGATAATGGCAAGGTAACTTTTTGGAATCCTGCAGCAGAAAAAATACTTGGCTATTCAAGAGATGAGATAATAGGAAAGGAACTACATGCATTTTTAGTTCAAGACAAACAACTATATAAAGAATATAAAAAAGCTTTTAAAAGATTTCGATTAAGTGGCAGTGGAAGTATAGTAGGTAGAACAGTTGAAATGAAAACAAGACATAAAGCTGGTTATGAAATTAATGTAGAAGTTTCACTTTCTGTTGTTAAAGTTAATGATTCATGGCATGCTATAGGAATAATTCGTGATATAAGTGAGCGCAAAAAATTCGAAGAATTGCTTTACCATCAATCTGTTACTGATCCTCTTACAAATATCTATAACAGGCGCTTTTTCATGGAGATATTGGAACAGGAAGCAGAGAGGACAAAGAGAAATAAAAAGCCATTTTCACTTATTATGTTTGACTTAGACCATTTCAAAAATGTTAATGACCATTTTGGACATACAGCAGGTGACAAAGTACTTAAAAAAGTTGCTGATACGGTAAAAGGAAGAATACGGAAGACAGATTATTTTGCTCGATGGGGAGGGGAAGAATTTATAATTCTTCTGCCTGAAACTTCCTTGAACAATGCAGCCAATCTGGCTGAAGAACTTAGAAGACAAATTAGCATAATGGAATTAGAAAATATAGGACGTGTAACAGCAAGTTTTGGAGTTGCTGAATATAGGTATACTGATACAATTGATACAGTTCTTTTAAGAGTAGATAATATACTTTATGAAGCAAAAAATAATGGAAGAAATTGTGTGGAGGTACATACGGTGGTGTGAGAAGACGCCGAATAAAATAATTATTCATCTCCTACTCAATTAGATATTGTTTATATGAAAATAATTATGATATAATATTCAAAAGGTTTTATAGATATACACAGATACAATTTAACTTTGATAAATATCATTTTATTACAATGCGATGGTGATGTGAATGATAGTAAATGAGACTAAAAACAGTATAAATGGCATAAAGAGTTCTTTTCCAATAGTTTTAGGATATCTTCCCATAGGTTTTGCTTATGGCATATTAGGAACAAAAAGTGGTTTTTCTATTTTACAAGTTGTGGCATTGTCACTTTTTGTTTACGCTGGATCTGCTCAGTTTATAGCTATAAGCCTTTTAAGTAGCGGTACTAATATTATAACACTGATTATGACAATATTCATAGTAAATTTACGACATTTTTTATACAGTACGTCACTCTCACAGTACATGAAAAAAATCAATAGGAAGCATATTCCTATATTATCATTTTTTATAACTGATGAGACGTATGCAGTTTCAATTACAGATTTAAAGGAAAATAACGAGTATAACGAGAAATATTTTTATCAGCTTTTTTTTATATCATATACTACGTGGGTAATTTCTTCATTTATTGGTGCTATGTTTGGCTCTTTTTTAAATGGATCAGTTAATATAGGGCTCGATTTTGCACTGCCTGCAATGTACATTGCACTTTTGTTAATGCAAATATCAGGATATAGAAAGGTATTTATTAGTATCTTTTCAGGGTTACTATCTATATCACTCATGTATATTCTTCCGGGAAATATAAATGTTATTGTGTCTGCTGTAATTGGTGCTGGAATTGGAGGGTTAATTGATATATGGACAAAAATTTCGTAATTTCTGTTTTAGGCATGTTTTTAGTAACATATGTTCCGCGCTTTCTTCCGGTATTTGGGCTATCAAGAGTTGAAATGCCTAGTTTTATTAAATCCTTTTTAGAATATATACCTGTATCTGTTTTATCTGCATTGCTCTTTCCAGCAATTTTTTTGAAAGGCAATCATCTATTTATAAGTTATAAAAATATATTTCTAATAGCCTCAATACCAACTCTACTGGTAGCTTATAAATCGAGAAAACTTTTTTCTCCTGTAATAGTCGGGATTATAAGTTATATATTGATTTCACTTGCAATAAATTAATTATAATAAAAATAGTTGCTATTTAAAAGATATATAAGGTGTTGTTTTAAAAATGATTTTTAGAGTTTATAAAGGGGGATTAAATGAAAGACTTAACTTATAATCTAATAAAAGGTATTGCAAAGTTCTTTATAAAAAGGCCAGAAATATATTGTGATGAAAATTTAAATAACATTCACTCTTCGATATTTGTATCTAATCATGTTGGATTTTTTGCACCACTTATAATTAATCTTTATGTTGATATGAAATTTATTCCATGGGTTATTCATGACATAACTGACAAA
The DNA here is from genome assembly GCF_000747665.1 of Thermoanaerobacterium saccharolyticum. Taxonomy (GTDB): domain Bacteria; phylum Bacillota; class Thermoanaerobacteria; order Thermoanaerobacterales; family Thermoanaerobacteraceae; genus Thermoanaerobacterium; species Thermoanaerobacterium saccharolyticum. The sequence goes on from NZ_BBKT01000059.1 coordinate 27,612, forward strand.
AAACTCTGTAGAAAGTACATAAACTCCGATTTTACTGAGCCACAATTAAAATTAAGACCGCCATTAAGTTACATTGTATCTTCAATTATAGATCCTATTTGTATTTCCATTATGGAGTATTTAAATGCAATACCTGTTTATAAGGGGAGCCAAAAAATATCTCAAACAATCCTATTGACTTTGGATAGATTAAAAGAAGGACATAATATACTTATTTTTCCTGAAGATAGGAATAAAAAGTATAATGATGTTTTAGATAAATTTAATACAGGCTTTATAAATGTTGCAAAAATGTATTATAAAGAATACGGTGGACTTATAAGTTTTTATCCGGTTTATGTAAACAAAAGTCAGAATAGAATATTCATAGGCAAAAAGATAGTATATGATCCTAACACATTATATAAAAATGAGAGGGAAAGAATTGCAAATTATCTTATGGAGAGCATTTCTAAAATGTATTACTGCTCTGGATTTTAGAGAACGTAAAGTTTATACTGAATGGATTACAGTTGGACTTTATATAGCGCAAGTACAGCAAGGAAGCGGTGCTGATGTTAATGAACTTTTTTATTGGAGGAGATGATTATATTTCAAGCGAATCAAAATAAAATGAATCTGTTTTTTGTGCCTAAATTTTAATTATAAAAGCACAATAATTTGTTTGTTTTTTCTAATATTTGGATTATAATTATAGTAGAAAAAGCGAAAGGGGGTGTTGGTATGAAAACTAATGTAGGCAATGTGGACAAAATAGTCAGATATGTAATCGGAATAATTCTTTTACTCCTAATATTTATCTTAAAAGGCAATGCCAGATACTGGGGGCTCCTTGGACTAATACCTATACTTACGGCTGCGTTTGGCTTTTGCCCGTTGTACAGAATTTTTGGCATAAGCACAGCAAAGAAGGAAGACAAGTCAGAGAAAAAGAGTTAATGGCAGAACAAAATTGAGAGTGAGCGTAATACTCACCCTCAATTTTTTATAAATTTCCCAAAAAGGTGATGCTATGGATAAAATCTGTTTAGAACGATTTGATTCTTATGGATATGCCCGCTATGTATGTACATCATGCTATCACTGTGAAAGCAAAATGGGTATAAGCTATTGCAGCGTCAAGATGAGGGGATGCTGTTCGTATTTTCCAAAGTTTGAACTTGTTGATATTCATAGGATGGTTAAATCAGCCGAAGGCCTCAATGTGCTAAACAGAATAATTGATAATCCAGGAACAGTAGTGTACAATTACTATATTCACGCAAAGGGATATTTTGACAAAGAAGGATATGAAAAGTATATAAAGACAAATGATGATGATGATAGTGGAATAAAAGACAAGACGATATTTTTTAGAGCTTGTCCATTTGTTAAAAGCGGTTTTGGCTGTACAATTCCTCCCGTCTATCGCAATTACGTATGCAATTTCTTCATCTGCGACGAGGTTATGAACAAGGTGGCTGATGATGAAATTAAAGAGCAATATGTAAGAGAGAGGGAAAGATTTGTAAAATGGGCTGAATGGGAGAATAGATCGCTGGAGGCGATTTTATCTGAGCAACATTTAAATTTGAGAAACAACTTGGAGGAATGCATAAAAGTTTTGCAAGATATACCACTGACGATTTTTGAATTTCCACAGTTAAAAGAAATAAGCGTATTTGATACAGATGAAAAAGAAGCATGATGAACTAAGAAAAAGGTATGCAAAAGTACAGCATACCTTTTTATATGAGACTTAATCGCTTCTATATAAATACAAATATATAACAGACAATTAAAACAGCCATAGATATGGGAATACCTATTTTGGCCCATTCTTTGCTCTTTATCTCCAGCTTTCCTGCAGATATGATATTTGGTATATTTCCTGGTATTAACATACCACCGCTTATCAAAAGCCCCATTAAAATAGCGCGGATGTGTTCAGGATCCATTGCTGGGCTTATTTCTGCTGCTGCTAACGTTGCATTGTCTAATACTGCTGAAATCATATTTACCCAGTATAAAAGTCGAACATTCATGTGCATCACATAATTGTCAACCAATGGTTTGAATCCAGCACTTAAAAGCTCCAAAGCCAGCAAAAATATGAAGATTTTTATTGAGCGGATGACGATAAACTTAATATTTTCTATTTGCTTAATTTCCATCTCTTCTTCTTTAAAATATTCTTCCTCTTGCTTTGGTTTCGCATTTTCTGCAAATCTATTCACATAAAAAGCACCTAAAATGCCCATCACAAAGATTGTAGGTACGATGTAAATGCCAATCGTTCTTAGAAGGTAGAAGAAGTCTTTTTTTAAAGCAGAGATTACCAATGTTGATAAAGGCTCTCCTACAGGTGTCAATGCTGCTCCTAAGCCAATCGAAAGGCATGCGATTACAGTGATGACGACTTTGTCTTTGTGATGTATTGGCAAGATGTGGACTATTTCAACTAAAACTAATGAAGCGACAATCGCAGTTATAATACTTGATGTAAGTCCTAATACGACTATTAACATAAAGATAAAAATTTTAAGCGATATGTGATTTAAAATTGTTTTTACTAATTCTTTGATTTTATTTTTAAAAGTTTCAAATAGAAAGCCACTTATAAAGACGGCAGCCGTTATAATGTACAAAAGATGGTTTTTTAATATATGTGACAAAAGATCAATCGACATTGCACCTGTTACAGTCACTGCGATGATGCCCATGATAAACAGAAAATACTCAATATTATCTTCTATTGCCTTTATAAAAAATGGTACCGTCAGTATTACTAATAGTATTGCAAACAAGATAACATTAATCATGCAAATCACCTTTCTTTATTTTGCCCTATGTAATAAAAAAAATAAAAAGGCAGAAAACTCCTCATGACGATGAGCTTCCCACCCTGGAAGCCGAAGATCTTGAAGCAAGAAAACTTGCTCAACCGAAAAAAAGCAATTATTCAACTAAATTGAATTGTATCATAAAAATTTTTTCAAATCAATACTAAGCGATGGTTTTCTTTTAGTTTTATACTTTCGACGTTTTATATCAAAATTATAAATTTACTTGGAAATTTTGGAGGATTTTTGATAGTTTTGTAGAATATATTAGGTAAAACACTTAAAGTCATTGCAGCTTGATTTTAAATAATTACAAAAGGAGTAAAGTGATTCAATGGTTTTTAATGAGTTTGAGTATGTAAAATTTTTTAAAGATGTTACTGGATTTGAGCCGTATGACTTTCAAATAGATTTGGCGACAAAGGTTTTTGCTGGGAAAAATGTAATTATGCAAGCGCCTACTGGCTCAGGTAAAACATGGGCTAGCATTATGCCGTTTTTATTTGCTTATTATAAAGGAATCAATTTTCCGAGGAAATTGATATATAGTTTACCTTTGAGAGTTTTAACTAATAGTCTATATAATGATATACGTGAAAAAGTGGATAAGAAGTTTAATGGGAACATACAAGTAACTATTCAGACGGGCGAAAACAGCAATGATCCTTATTTTCTAGATGGTGATATAATATTTACAACAATTGATCAAAGTTTAAGTTCCTTGTTGTCAATACCTTTTTCATTGTCAAACAAACAAAGCAATATAAATACTGGAGCTATAATTTCTTCTTATTTAATATTTGATGAATTTCATTTATTGGATGTGAAGCGTTCATTATCTACTTTGTTAAATATTATAAGTAAATTAGATGGTATAACACCTTATTGTCTTATGAGTGCTACACTTAGCAGTAAGCTAATAGATAATTATTGTAAAAAACTAAATTGTAACCAGATATCTATTAAAGAGAGCATTCCTGTAATAAAGAAATATAAGATTTGAAATAAAAAGTACCTCCTGATAAAATACAAGATGTCGATTGTTCATGAACACGACTCTCAAATAACAAGGAGGTACCTAATATGAAGTATAACCAAAATACAAAAATAATGCAAATAACAGAAAAGACATTAATTGTAGGTGTAGACATTGCTAAAGAGATACATCACGCTAGAGCTTTCGATTTCAGAGGAATAGAATACGGTAAGCGTATTGAATTTAGCAATGACATTGATGGAATGAAAAGATTTTTAAAATGGGCTGCAGATATTATGAATAAAAGCAACAAAGAGCATCTTATGGTTGGCATGGAACCAACAGGCCATTATTG
>NZ_BBKT01000058.1 GCF_000747665.1 Thermoanaerobacterium saccharolyticum
CCGAATTTCTCAGCTTTCATAACAATGATGGCTCTAAAGAGGGCATGACGAGAATAACCTCTAGGGCCAAATTTAGAAGGCGGGAATTCAGGAATGGAAGACAAATCAAGATTGCTAAATAAAGAAGTATAAAAATCAATTTTAGGTTGAGAAGTAAAAAGGTCAATAATGTTTAAAACTTGTTGAAGCTGGTACATGTAGGGTTTCCTCCTTTAATGTTTAATGATGCTAATAATACAATAATTCGACATAAAAGGCAGGAAATCCTACATATCAGATAAAAAATTTTCAGGGTGATAAGAAAAAAGCATATCTTAAAAATGGCTAAAATCAAGGCTTTTGAGATATGCACAAGTCTATTTAGAAAAATAGGTGGAGGTGATATTATGCAAAAGTCTATTGAACTGACATATGGATCTAGGACATTGAGGGGTATGATGCATGTGCCAGATACACATGGCAAAGCTCCTATGGTGGTTATGTTTCATGGGTTTACAGGCAACAAAGTTGAGTCACACTTTATTTTTGTAAAGTTGTCCAGAGAGTTGGAGAAGGCAGGCATAGGCAGTGTCAGATTCGATTTTTACGGCTCTGGTGAAAGCGATGGCGATTTTATCGATATGACATTTAGCGGTGAAGTAGAAGATGCAAGGCATATAGTAGATTTCGTAAAGAACGATCCTTTGACGGATGTCAATAATATCGGCATACTAGGTTTCAGCATGGGTGGTGCCATTGCTGCCATTATTGCAAAGGAATACAAAAACGTCGTAAAATCATTGGTACTCTGGGCTCCTGCTTTTAATATGAGAGATGCGATAATGCTTCAATCTCAGAGTGAAGCGGGAAATTTGCTTAATGAACATGGATTTGTTGATATTGGAGGCCTTGCGCTTGGGAAAGGATTTGTGCTAGACATAGCTGGTATTGATATATTTGAGTCAGCGAAAGGATATGACAAAGACGTGTTAATAGTTCATGGCACAAAAGATGAAGCTGTGCCATATACAGTGTCTGAGGAGATTTTAAAGACAATTTACAAAGAAAATGGACATAGAATATCGATAGATGGATCAGATCATACATTTAGTAGGCTTGACTGGCAAAAGAAGGCTATCGATGAATCAGTCGCTTTTTTGAAAGAGAAGCTTAAATGAAATAGAGGGCCCAATAGTGAGCCCTTTTAAATTTACATTTCTGTCACAAGCTTTACTATATTCAATATAACTTCAACAGTTTTTTCCATCGCAAAAATAGGTATGTATTCATATTTGCCGTGGAAATTATGGCCTCCTGTAAATATATTAGGCGTTGGAAGCCCCATGTACGATAGCCTCGCTCCATCAGTGCCGCCGCGTATAGGAGACACATCTGGTTTTACGCCTGCTTGCTCTATAGCTTTTAGTGCAATTTCAACTATGTTCATGTCTTTTTCAATGATTTCTCTCATATTGTAGTATTGGTCTTTTAAATCTATTTCTACTGTGCCATCGCCGTATTTTTCATTTAAGTTGTTTATCAAATTTATCAGATAATTTTTTCGGTTTTCAAAGTTTTCTTTATCGAAATCCCTTATTATGTAGTACAAGTGTGTTTCTTCTACATTACCATTAAAATTATTTATGTGATAAAATCCTTCATATCCTTCTGTGTTTTCTGGTGTTTCTTCCAGCGGCAACATTGAAGCAAGCTCTATTCCTATTAAAACAGAGTTTTTCATTTTGCCTTTTGCTGTTCCCGGATGGACATTTCTGCCGTGTATTATTATTTTTGCAGATGCTGCATTGAAATTTTCATATTCTAATTCGCCCAATTTTCCGCCATCGATTGTATATGCAAAATTTGCTCCAAATTTCTCTATATTGAATTTATCGGCGCCTCTTCCAATTTCCTCATCTGGTGTAAAGCATATTTTAATCGTGCCATGCTTTATTTCAGGGTGCGAAATAAGATATTCGCAAGCTGTGACGATCTCTGCAATTCCTGCTTTATCATCAGCGCCTAATAGTGTTGTACCATCTGTTGTAATTAATGTTTTTCCTATGTATTGCTTTAATTCAGGGAAATCATTTGGCGACAAAATCACATTAAGATCTCTATTTAGGATTATATTTTTCCCATCGTAATTTTCTATTATCTGAGGATTTACATTTTTTCCTGACATATCAGGACTTGTATCCATGTGTGCTATAAATCCCACAACAGGCACATTTTTGTCAATGTTTGATGGTATGACACCCATTACATAGCCATTTTCATCAACAGATACGTCTTCAAGTCCTATGGATTTTAGCTCGTCAGATAAAACTCTCGCAAAGGCCATTTGACCTTCCGTGCTGGGACATTTTGAAGAATTTTCGTTTGATGTTGTTTCATATTTTACATACCTTAAAAATCGTTTAACCGCAGTTTCCAATGTTACCCCTTCTTTCACAAAATATTCTACAATTTAATTTTATCACTTATAAAAAAATTTTAAAAGAAATTAAGCCTGGGCTGTTGCCAGGCTTTAATAAAACTTTATCAGAAGGTAGTTATCAAAACTTCTCCCAATGGATTACGTCTTGCAATGATTTTTTGTTTCTTGGAGATGGGTTGTCTTGACTGTACCCTAATGGAATGATAGAAATCATCCTCAGATTAGAAGGAACGTTTAGCCGCTTATTGATGTCATTTTCGTAACTGCGGTCATATCCAGCGACCCAGCATGAAGAAATGCCATATGCTTTTGCTGCAAGTATGATATTTTCTGTTGCTGCAGATCCATCTTCCAGATGGTGGATGTTTTCTTTTTCACAGTATACAACTACACATGCTGCAGCATCTTTAATAAATTTGCCGTATGTAGCCTTTTCTGATATGAATTTTAGAGTGTCTTTGTCAGTCACAACGACAAAATGCCATGGTTGGGCATTGTTTCCTGATGGAGCCAACCTTCCACAATCGATGATGTCCTCTAAAATATTTTTTGGTATCGGTTTGTCTTCAAAAGTCCTAACAGATCTTCTTTGTTTTAATACTTCTATTGCATCCATTTAAAACACCTCCATCTATATTATAACCACAATAAAATTGATTTCAAAATTTATAAAATATTTATTGACGTCAAACTATCATTATGCAAAAATAATAGTAAAGATAAGGGGGAGATATGGAATGGGTAGTATTGAAGGTAGGATAGGTGGCGTCTTTGCGGGATATGACATATATGCACTCGTAGAAGACGGAAAAATTGACGGAAGAATCGGAGGTTCAGTGATTGGAGACGATATAGACATAAAGTATTCTATGACAGATGGCAACATCAATGGAAGATTTGGAGGAGCTATTTTTGGTAAAGATATAACAGGTAGCATTGGAAATGATTTTGTTAATGCGAGAATTGGCGGCAGCATCGATGGACATGACTTGAACCTTCACTATGATGGAAATACAGTTTACGGCAGGTGTGGAGGCGCTGTTGGTGGATTTGATGTCATTATAAATTTCCAAGGGTCTACCGCAACAGGAAGGCTAGGTGGTACAATTGACGGCTTTGACGTTGAGTGCCAATGTGTAGATGTAGAGCCAATAGTGTCAGCCGTGGTAATTGCATCAGCATATTATCTTTACAAGAAAAAACAGAATCACAGTTCTTCAGGTGGAGGCACTAATTAATTGAATTTAACTAAACTTATAGGAGATGATATTATGTCGAGATTAAAATATATTATGGAACTTAAAGATTATTACGGCATTGACTTAAAAAGAATAAACCATGCATTAAAAGTGCTTAGCTTTGCTGACAGAATAGTGGATGGCGAAAATATTACTGATGAAAAAATCAAGAAGATCGTGTATATTACCGCAATTTTGCATGATATCGGCATCAAAAAAGCTGAAGAAAAATATGGTAGCTCATCCGGAAGATATCAGGAAATAGAGGGACCGGCCATTGCAAGAGAGATTATGCGGAAAAACAATGAGGACGAGGGTATAATAGAAAGAGTATGTTATATTATAGGTGGTCATCATACGGCATCTAAAAATGATGGACTTGATTTTCAGATAATATGGGAATCTGATCTTCTGGTAAATATAGAAGAGGATGAATTGTATAAAGATAGAGAAAAGGTCAGCAATATTGTAGAAAAGAATTTTAAGACAAAGACAGGCAAAAACATTGCAGGTGACTTGTTTCTAAGTTAAAGCTTGATAATATAATTTATATAGTATAAAATATGAGATGTAAAATAAGATTGGAGGTTTACATATGACAAATGTATTAAACTTTGACTATTCCAATGCGTTGAATTTTGTAAATGAGCATGAAATATCATATCTAGAGAAACAGGCGCAATTATCACTTGATATGGTGCTAAATAAGACTGCGCAGGGAAGCGATTTCCTTGGTTGGGTTGATTTGCCGAGGGATTACGACAAGGAAGAATTTGCTCGAATCAAAAAAGCTGCAGAGAAAATAAGATCTGATTCAGATGCACTTGTCGTAATCGGAATTGGTGGTTCGTACTTAGGCGCAAGGGCAGCTATTGAGATGCTTACACATTCATTTTACAATATTTTGCCACAATCAGTTAGAAAGGCGCCAGAAATATATTTTGCAGGAAACAGCATAAGCTCTACATACCTTCAAGATTTATTAGAAGTTCTAGATGGCAAAGATGTATCTATAAACGTCATATCAAAGTCTGGTACTACTACAGAACCTGCTATTGCATTTCGAGTCTTCAGGGATTTTCTAGAAAAGAAATATGGAAAAGAAGAAGCTAAATCTAGGATATATGTCACAACAGATAGAAAAAAGGGTGCTCTTAAAAAACTGGCGGATGAAGAAAGCTATGAGACATTTGTGATTCCTGATGATGTAGGTGGCAGATATTCCGTTCTGACGGCAGTAGGACTCCTTCCTATAGCAGCTTCAGGCATTGACATTGATGAAATGATGAAAGGTGCATATGACGCATCATTAATTTTCAAAAAACCTGATATAAAAGACAATTTAAGCATGCAGTATGCTGTACTTAGAAATGCGCTTTATAGGAAGGGCAAATCTGTTGAAATTTTAGTAAACTATGAGCCGAGGCTTCACTATTTTTCCGAATGGTGGAAACAGCTTTTTGGAGAAAGTGAAGGAAAAGATCACAAAGGAATATACCCTGCTTCAGTAGACTTTTCTACGGATTTGCACTCAATGGGACAATTCATTCAAGATGGAAGCAGGATAATGTTTGAGACGGTTATAAATGTAGAAAAACCGCTAAAGGAAATAATGATAAACGAAGACAAGGACAACATTGATGGGCTTAATTTCTTGACTGGTAAGACAGTTGATTTCGTAAACAAGAAAGCTTTCGAAGGGACGGTGCTTGCACACAATGACGGTGGAGTGCCTAACTTGATTGTAAATGTGCCTGGGATATCTGCTTATAATTTTGGATATCTTGTGTACTTCTTTGAGATGGCTTGCGGTATAAGCGGATACTTAAATGGTGTAAATCCGTTTGACCAACCAGGTGTAGAAGCATACAAGAAAAACATGTTTGCACTTTTAGGTAAGCCAGGATATGAGAAAGAAAAAGAAGAGTTAGAAAAGAGGCTAAAAAGATAATTAGGAGATATGCCGACTGGCATATCTTTTTTTGTTGGAAAGATTTCATGTATAATATAATAAAGTGATAAATATTTTTGGATGGTGATGAAATGGAAGTAGGCATATCGACAGCTTGCTTTTACCCGGATTATCTTACAGAAGAAACTATTCCGATCATTGGAAATATGGGTATTAAAAAAGTTGAAGTTTTTTTAGAATCTTACAGCGAGTATGATGAAAATTTTTGCAAAGCCATGAGGTACGATTTAGATAGATACGGCATTGAAGTTAATTCAGTGCATGCAATAGGAACTCAGTTTGAACCGCAGCTTTTTTCAGCAACTGAAAGGCAAAGGAATGACGCCTCAAAGATGCTTATTAAAGTATTAAAGGCTGCAAAGATACTTAAGGCAAAGATTTACGTTTTTCACGGGCCTCCTGTTAAAAAGGACACGACGCCTAATATTGATTTTGATAAGATTGCTAAACATGTTGACTATATAGCCGACACATCAGAAGAATACGGAATTAAATTTTCTTGGGAAAATGTCTATTGGTGCTGGTTTTCGTATCCGGAATTTGCTACATCAATAAGACAGGCTGTGAAAAGCAAAAATGTGTATTTTACATTAGATATAAAACAGGCGATGAAAAGCAATAAAGATCCGTTTGAATACTTAAAAGCAATGGGTAATAAACTCGTCAATATCCATTTATGCGATTACGATGATTACGGCAATTTATACCTTCCGGGGCGAGGAAGCTTTGACTTTGTAAAGCTTAATAGAGAGTTAAAAAAATTGGATTATAATGGTTCTATCATAATGGAAGTCTACAGAAGCAACTATAAAGATATTGATGATTTAAAAGAAGGCATTGAATACCTAAAAAGCATCTTTTAAAAATAAAGATAAGGGGGAGTAAGCCCTTATCTTTAAGCCTTTCCGGGTACCATTTGCTTTATTCCATTTGAATCCAGCGCAATGCCGTAGCCATACGCTAAAGTTGAAAAATTTAATTCAGCCTGTTGTAATGGTATGCCTTTAATAGTGACATTTTTAAGCTCTCCCATACCTATACCTCTTTTGGCGCATTGAAACAAGTAGTTGACTCCTTGAGGCATAAGTCCAAACATTCTGGCGCCTACCGTATCTGTTGCTACAGGATCGGTTCCTGCTATTATCATGTTTGCATTGATAGGCTTTCCTTCGGATGGGCCTGTGCCTATCATTGCTTCTTGTGCGCTTAATATTGTAAGGTCTATAGAAATTTTTTTCTGCCATTGCTCTTATGAAATTGTGTAGGTCGTCATGTATCCCTAAATTTTTTTTTAGGAAATCCATGTATTTCTGCAGGAGGCCAGCTTAAGGCTATATTTTTGATTCCAAGTGATACTGTGGCTTCTTCATGCATCTTCATTTGAGTAAATGAAATCAAAACATCCATCTTTTCATAAAGCTCATTTACTTTTGTTGATTTTAAAAGGCAATCGTCAAGCAACAGTTCTACATAAGGTCCATAATTTAAATCCACAAACTCGACGCCCTCTTCTGATATGACTTTATCAATGCCATTATCTGACATGACTTTTGGCGTAGGATCACCGCCAGAACCGGCAGCAATTACTATTCTTCCGGGATTTTTCGATTTTATATATCTGATTAATGCCCTTAATGTATTTGGACCGACTATTGTACCGCTTTGTGGCGATTTGCTTTTGACAAAATTAGGTGTAATGACAACTGTATTGCCTGCTTCGATTAGATTTTGCAAAGGTAGCAAGTTTAAAGCGGTATTTAAGTTTTGTATCTCATCAGGGCCAGATGCTATTGCTACTACTGGTTCTATAATTTTTCTGTACCTCATAAAATCACCTCATATATATGATTTGCATTTTATCAAAAATTAAAATAATCGAAACAAAAAGCCTAAGTAATTTTAACATTTCAACAAATATTTCATTGACAATTGTACCAGAGGACGGTATCATATAATTTAATAAATTAATATGGTAAACTCTTATCAAGAGTAGCGGAGGGACTGGCCCTATGAAGCTCGGCAACCGGATATCACGGTGCCAATTCCAGCAGCGTACCGCTGAAAGATGGGAGCAAAAATATCTCTTCTTTTGGCGAAGAGGTTTTTTATTTTTAAGGAGGGGTTGTTTTGCCAAAGTATGAAAACTTATGTCAAAAGCTTAAAAATAAACAATTTGTCATAACCGTTGAGATATCAACGCCAAAAGGAGCTGATATTTCAAATTCTATTGAAGAAGCGAGAAAACTATATGGAATAGCAGATGCTTTAAATATAACTGACTGCCCTATGGCAAATATGAGAATGAGCCCTATTGCATTGGCACACCTTTTGCAAAATCATCTAAATATAGAAACTATATTCCACTTAACGTGTAGAGATAGAAATCTTATTGGCCTTCAGGCAGAGCTATTGGGAGCGTATGCTCTTGGAGTTAGAAATATTCTTGCCCTTACAGGAGATGACCCAAAGCGAGGCGATATGCCACAGGCAACAGGTGTGTATGACGTAGATTCTGTAGGTCTTGTGAAGATAGCAAAATCACTAAATGATGGATTTGACTACAGCGGAAATAAATTAGAATCATCTACAAATTTCTGCATAGGGACAACAGCAAATCCAAATGATTTAAGGTCTGAATCAATAGAAAAATTAAAGACGAAAATAGAAAGTGGAGCATCTTTTATACAGACTCAGCCTGTCTACGATGATGAGATTTTATACAGATTTCTTGATGTGGTAGAGCAGTTTGATATTCCTGTCTTAGTTGGAGTATTACCGCTTAAAAGCTATAAGATGGCTGTAAACTTGAACGAAAAGGTGCCTGGCATCGAGATACCTGAAAAAATTATGGACAGGTTAAAGATCGGTGAAAAAGGTGAAGGAACAAAAATTGCAATAGAATTTATAAATAAGATAAAAGATAAAGTAGGTGGTGTCCATATCATGCCGCTTGGCAAGACAGATATAGTTGTTGACATTGTAAATGGCGTAAAAAATATAGGACAAAATGATATAGAAGAAGTATTGTAGTCATCATAAGGAGATGTTGCAGTTGGATATTTTTAAGAATCTAAAGAATAGCGTAATCGTGTTTGACGGAGCAATGGGCACTATGCTTCAGAAAAAAGGCCTTAAAACAGGAGAATGCCCAGAGTATTACAATCTTTCGCAGCCTGACATTGTGTACGAAATCCACAAGTCGTATATAGATGCGGGAGCCGATGTGATTGAGACAAATACATTTGGTGCCAATAGAATAAAATTAAAATCCTACAACCTCTCAGATAAATTGCCTGAAATAGTCAAAAGCGCAGTGCAGATAGCCAGAAAAGCTGCCGGTGATAAAGCTGTTGCTCTCTCTATAGGACCTATTGGCGAATTGATGGAACCTTTTGGCAAACTAACATTTGACGAGGCTTATAGCGCCTTCGCTGAGGTTGCTGTAGAAGGGGAAAAAGCTGGTGCTGATTTGGCGATTATTGAGACTATGTCAGATATATTAGAAGCGAAAGCGGCTATTCTCGCTGTAAAGGAGAATACTAATTTAAAGGCAATTTGCACCATGACGTTTCAGGAAGACGGAAGGACGCTTATGGGGACAGACCCTGTTACAGCAGTAGTAAGCCTCCAAGGGCTTGGCCTTGATGCTATAGGTGTCAATTGCTCTACGGGACCTGATATGATGGCAGATATAGTGAAAAGGATGGCTGAAGTTTCAAGAATACCAATTTTAGCTCAACCCAACGCAGGAATGCCTCATTTAGAAAATGGGATGACTCTTTACGACATTACGAAAGAGCAATTTGCCGTTGAGACAAAAAAGCTTTTAGAATGTGGGGCATCTATTGTTGGCGGTTGTTGTGGTACGACTCCGGAATTCATCAAGCTTTTGAAAGCGGAAGTACACGGTACAGAGAAAGAATCTATCGTAAAAAAATACACAGCAGTTTCATCAAATACAAAGACCATTTTTATAGGCAGCGATTATCCGGTATGCATAATCGGAGAGAGGATAAATCCTACAGGAAAGAAAAAATTAAGTGCAGCCATAAAAGAAGGCAATTTTAATCTAATTTATGAGGAAGCTTTGTCTCAGGAAAAGCTTGGTGCAAGCCTACTTGACGTAAATATCGGTGTACCGGGGATAAATGAAGAGGAATTGATGCCTAAAATCATCTCTCAGGTACAGAATATTGTCAACGTGCCATTGCAGATAGACAGTAGCAATGTAAGGGCGATTGAAAAAGCAGTGAGAATAGTCAGAGGAAAGCCTATTATAAATTCTGTCAGCGCAAAAGATAAAAGCTTACAAGAAGTATTGCCTATCGTAAAAAAATACGGTACAAGCGTTATAGGACTTACTATAAGTGACGATGGCCTTCCTAAAAATGCAGATGAAAGGCTTAAAAATGCTGAGAAAATAGTAAAAGCCGCTTTAGACTATGGAATACCAAAAGAGGATATAATAATTGATTGCATTGCGCTTACAGTATCATCTGAGCAGACAGCAGCAATGGAAACATTAAAAGCTATCAACCTTGTTAAGTCTAAGCTTGGTGTAAGTACGGTTATAGGACTCAGCAACATATCTTATGGATTGCCTGAGCGGCAGTTTATAAATACTGCATTTCTCGCAATGGCAGTATCATACGGTTTAGACGCTGTTATAGTCAATCCAAATGATAAGATAACGATGGATATATTAAACGCTTCAATGGTCTTATCAACAAGAGATAAAAGATGCGAAAGATACATAAATACATATAAAAAAGATGATGGAACAAATAAGACGCCAGCATCATCTTCATCTGTAGAGAAAAAAACAGATGGCAATGCAAGCGAGATGCTTTATAGAAATATATTAGAAGGCAAAAAGGCTGACATAGATAGATTAGTGCTGGAAATACTTAATGAAGGCGTAGAACCATTAAGCATAGTTGACAATACTGTAATACCAGCACTTAAAGATGTAGGAGATAAATATGATAAAGGAATATATTTTCTTCCACAGCTTTTAAATTCAGCAGAAGTCGTTGAAAGTGCTTTTAAAGTTTTAAAGGAAAAAATGCCTAAAGGTATGGGATCTAAAGGTAAAATAATACTTGCAACAGTAGAAGGCGATATACACGACATAGGTAAAAATATAGTCAAAGTCCTTCTTGAAAATTACGGGTACGAGGTAATAGATCTTGGGAAAGATGTTAAACCATCTATAATTGTAGATGAAGTAAAAAGGACAAATGCGAAACTTGTAGGGCTTAGTGCATTGATGACTACGACGCTTAACAATATGGAAAAGACGATTAATATATTAAGGAAGGAGCATGATGTAAAAATCATGGTAGGCGGTGCCGTACTTACAAAAGATTATGCAATGAAAATTGGAGCCGATTATTATGGCGCAAATGCACAAGAAGCTGTAAGGATAGCAGATAAGGTGTTTAGTGAATTAAATACGAATTAAGCAAACAAAAAGCCGGTATAGCCGGCTTTTTTAAAATATTTTTTTGCTTCTTAGATGTTCTTGTACAAGATCCAAGGTCTCTCCGAATCTTTGGAAGTGTACAATTTCTCTTTCTCTTAAAAACCTTAATGTATCTTTTACACAAGGGTCATCTGTAAGATTTATAAGATGTTCGTACGTTGCTCTTGCCTTTTCTTCTGCTGCCATGTCTTCGTGAAGATCTGCGATTACATCACCCTTTGCCTGAATATACGCTGCTGTCCATAGCATACCTGTCGTATCGCTGTAGAAAAGAGCTCTATCGTGCTCTGTGTACTGTTCTCCAAGGCCTTCCCTTTTAAGCTCCTCTACTGGCACGCCCTTTAAAAGCTTAAATACCATTGTGGCAATTATTTCAAGATGCGCAAATTCTTCGGTGCTGATGTCTGTCAATGTTCCTTTTGCTTGGCCTGTAGGCATTGTGTATCTTTGAGTTTGGTATCTCAACGCTGCCGCTAATTCACCATCTGGCCCACCATACTGTGCAATCAAGAATTTAGCCATCTTTACATCCGGTTTACACACATTGGCAGGATATTCTAACTTCTTTTCATACACCCACATAGTATCACCCCTTTAATACTGAATTTCCCACGGCCATGGGTCATCTACCCATCTAAATCTGTTACACTGTGAAGGTGTTTCGCCAAAAGACATCAATGGACCGTAAAGTTGCTCATATTGCGCCTTTAGAGATTTTGACTGTTGGCTATAGTAGTTGTAGTCTCTAAGTGCTTTTTGGTCATCAGGATGTGTGTCAAGGTAAAGATTTAAGTCTATACACGCAAAATCTAACTCCATTATTTTTTTGATAAGAGCTACTTGATTTGCATCCATTTTTAGTACCCCCTCACTTTTTCTTCCATGTAAGGCTTATCTAATTCAGGGAAAATAGTTCCTCTCTTTAAACCTTGTTCAGGAGGATATGATGATACATATCTTTGCATCGGAATATATGCTTCAGCCAAGCCTTTTTGGCTCATATCATATGTTTGTATATAAAGATTGTTATAATCATACATATATATAAAACCTCCATTTCAGTATTTTTAATATATAATATTCAAAAATATATTTTGTGTGATAAAATGCATATGCAGGTTGTTTTGACGTATTTTGCTTTGTATGGTATATATATTGTATATAAATAGTTTAGGGGAAATGTGACATGAAAAAAAAACGAAGAAATAATAGTTAATATAGATGATATGGACTTAAATGGATATGGATTAACACATTTAAGTGGCAATATTATTAAAGTAAGAGGAGCTATTAAAGGGCAAACCGCAAAGGTGAAGATAAAAAAAGTAAAGGGCAAAGAAATTGAAGCAGATATCGTAGAGATACTCGAGAGATCACCTTTGGAACATGATAATGTATGCAAACATTTTGGCAAATGTGGCGGCTGTGCATATTTAAATATAAATTATGAGGATCAATTAAAATTAAAAGAAGATTATGTAAAAAAACTCCTTGGCGAAGCAGGAATAAAAGGTTTTGAGTTTTTAGGGATTGTAGGGAGTCCTGATGTTTTTTCGTACAGAAACAAGATGGAGTACACATTTGGAATAGATGACAATGGCGCGACACAATTGGGACTTCATGTAAAAGGCAGGTATTACGATATTATAACGACGGAGGACTGCAGGATTGTAGACAGTGATTTTATTGCATGTTTAAAAAATGTTTTAAAATATACAAGGCAGCAAGGTTTACCACATTATAATATAAAGACACACGAAGGCTATATGAGATACTTAGTCATTAGAAAAGCTGTAAACACAGATGAGGTTATCATAAATATCGTTACAACATCCCAGATAAAACACGATTTTAGCAATCTTGTAAATGAGCTTATAAATACAAAATTAAAGGGCAAGCTTGTTGGCATATTGCACGCTGTAAATGACAGCTATTCTGATGCAGTTAAATGTGAAAAACTTGAAGTGCTATATGGCAGAGACTATATAATGGAAGAAATACTCGGTCTTAAATTTAAGATAAGCGCATTTTCATTTTTCCAAACTAATTCAAAAGGTGCAGAGAAGCTCTACAGCATAGCAAGGGAATTCGCAAGGGAAATATCTAACAAAATTTTATTTGACTTGTATTGCGGTACTGGGACTATAGGGATAATAATGGCACCGTTGGCTAAAAAAGTAGTAGGCATAGAACTTGTTGAAGAAGCTGTCGATGCTGCACGTGAAAATGCACGATTAAATGGACTTAGTAATATACAGTTTATAGCAGGTGATGTCGCACAAAAAATAAAGGAAATAAATGAAAAGCCGGATGTGGTTGTGTTAGATCCTCCTAGACCCGGAGTAAATCCAAAGGCTATAATGGACATCATAAAGTTGAACCCAGAAAAGATAATCTATGTATCCTGCAATCCTGTGTCCCTAACAAGGGATTTAAAGATGCTTACTGAAAGGCAGTACAAAGTGGAAAAAGTAAAATGCGTCGACATGTTTCCTCACACACATCACGTAGAGACGGTAGTGCTGTTGACAAATAAAAAATATAGAAAGTTGGAGAACGGAACATGAACAAAGAAGAACAGCTTATAATGGGATTGAGAGATTTATACAATAAGATAGTTTTTCTCAATAAGTTTAAGATGGAAGACGTTCTTAAAGGTTACAAATCATCTGAAGTACATTGTGTTGAATACATTGGCAAGAATGTAGAACCAAACGTGACAAAATTAGCTGAATACTTTTACATGACCAGAAGTGCCATGAGCAAAATAACAAAAAAACTAATAAGTAAAGGTATTATAGAGAGTTATCAGAAACCAGATAATCAAAAGGAGATTTATTTTAGACTTACTGAAAAAGGAAAAGAAATTTATAAAATTCATGAAGAATTGCATAAAGAGTTTTATGAAAGAGATAAAGTTGTATTTGAAGAGATAACCGAGGAACAATTAGATATTATGCTTAGCTTTGTGAAAAAATATAATAAACATTTGGATGACGAAATGAAAAAACAATATAAGAATATAAAGTCGTAATAAATGTTTATAACAGAAACAAAAACATGACAGCCCACTCTATTGATGAAGGCTGTTTTTGATTTTGTTGACAAGGAAACAAAAACATGTTATAATTATTTTGTTTCTTGGGAAACAAAATAATTAATGAGGTGAACTCAAATGATTAAATCAAAGTTATTTAAGAAAGATTTTATGCTTCTTGTGTTAGGCCAAATTATTTCTATATTTGGTAATCAGATATTAAGATATGCATTGCCGCTTTATTTGCTAAATCAGACAGGCTCATCTGTTTTATTTGGTACAATTTTGGCGTTTTCTTTTATTCCTATGCTTTTACTGTTTCCGATAGGCGGAATAATTGCTGACCGTGTAAATAAAAGAAATATTATGGTGATTTTGGATTTTAGCACAGCAATACTTATTTTTCTATTTTATATACTGGTAGGTAAAATAGATATAGTTCCACTTATGGCAATTACAATGATTATTTTGTATGGCATACAAGGTGCTTATCAGCCGGCGGTTAAAGCAAGCGTACCTGTGCTAGTGGAATCGAAATGTATTATGAAAGCAAACTCGGTTGTTGATATGATTGGCTCTCTTGCCAGTGTGGCTGGGCCGGTAATCGGAGGCCTTCTATTTTCTATTTTAGGATTAGTACCTATTTTATACGCAAGTATTGGCTGTTTTTTCGCGGCTGCGGTAATGGAGATTTTTATTCATATTCCATTTAAAAAGAGGAAGACAATCGGGAATATATTTACTATCGGGTATAGCGATATTAAAGAAAGTTTTAGTTTTATGTTTAGGGAGCGGCCTTTACTCTGGAAAATATCCTTAATATTTGGTTCTTCTAATTTATTATTGATTTCATTGATTATGATTGCGCTTCCTGTATTAATTACGCAGCGTTTAGGCTTTGCTTTGGACATAGCTAACCGATTATATGGTTATTCGCAAGGTATAGTGGCTACAGGTGCTGTATTGGGTGGACTACTTGCCGGAGTTTTATCAAAAAAACTAAAAGCGAAGGTTAGTCCACTTCTTTTAATCGGTTGTGCTTTATCCATACTCTTAGAAGGAATTGCGCTGCAAATGCTGAGGACACCTATGGCAATTTACATTATTTTACTAATCAGTTCCGGACTGTTATTGATGTTGCAAACATTATTTCAAATTCAGATGTCGACGTATATGCAACTTTTAACGCCAAAAGATTTGATAGGAAAAGTTATTTCATGTTTTATGTGTATTGTTATAGGTACAATTCCATTAGGGCAATTCATCTATGGATTTGTTTTTGAACATATAGGGCATTTCACATATGCTCCGTTTTATATGGCATCATTAATAATGATAGTAATTAGTGTTTTTAGCAGAAGTATTTTTTATGAAATTGAGCATTTTATAGAACAATAAAAAAGCTGCACATGGAGAGAAATTTGACTTTTTGAGGTTACCTCGCTGTGAAACAGATATTTCTATGCAAGAGACGGGCATTGCCCAATTTAACTTTTGTTTACATTTGAAAGATATAGGTGCCATCGGCATAACTGCAGCCAAGAAAAAGCGCAAATAATATATCATGCAAAGAAAGGAAAAAGTAAACAGTTGCCTTACTGGTATTCAAAGCTTCGATTGGTCTTAAAAATAAAAGGGTGAGAATGCTCGTTAAAAATGTAATTATGTCATTAACACAAGAGAAAGGAAAAACCATGTTTTATAGTCACAAATAAAACTAGAATATAAATCTAAACGCAAAAAGCCTTGAATCAATAAAAGATGATTTAAGGCTTTTTTATCCTGATGCCAATTTCATCTTATAAAATCTATTGGCGCGTATTGAATACGTTATAATATAAGTTAATGGAGGGTAATATATGAAATGTTATTCGTCCCGAGAGATACTCAAAATACTTCAGCAAGATGGTTGGTGCAAGGAAGTAACTGTACCACATCCTAAAAAGGATATTCCTTTTAAAACTGCAAAAAGTATTTTGGATCAGGCAGGACTTAAGCTTGAGTGATTTCTGCCTCCCTCCCTGAATGAAACAAGCCAAAAGGAGGCTTTTAGATGAAAGAAACATATATTTATCCTGCTATATTTGATTATGCATCTGACGGTATTTCTGTGAGTTTTCCCGATTTACCTGGCTGTTTTACATGTGGAGATAATGAAGAGGAAGCTGTAAGAAATGCAAAAGAGGCTATGGCACTTCATATTTCAGGTATGGAAGACGATGGAGATGTTATACCAGAACCAACTCCTATTTCGAAGATAAAAATAGAAGATAATCAAATTGTTGTTCCAATAGAAGTATGGATGCCATACTATAAAAGTGGTATTAAAACTGTTTATGTAAAGAAAACACTGACAATACCTAATGGCTCAATAGTGTCGCCGAAAGAAACAAAATAAATTTTTCACAGGTACTTCAAGAGGCTCTTAAAGAAAAATTGGGAATTAGAGAATATAAGCAATAGGCACTCTAAAATGGGTGCTTTATTTTTTAAGATTATTCACTGATAACATATTAGTACCTATTCTTTTGTTTTTATATTTGTTAATGTTGCTTTTGCATGTCATGTTGGCATTGTGTATCTTTGTGTCTGGTATCTCAATGCTACTTAATTCTTTCAGGGGATTGCCTAGCATTAACATCGTAATAAGCGGTGCTATCGGAGGTAGCAGTAAATCAATCATTACTGTTATACCAATGGGGAATATGATCTTTTCTGTTTTTGTTTTACATATATTGCCATTGGGCCGCCTGCACCCCCGATAATACCAATTACACATGCTTCATTTATGTTAAAGCTAAAAAGCTTTGCACCGATAAAGGCTATAAAAATTCATATGTGTGCAGCAGTACCAAGTATTATAAATGAAGAGTTGACTTTCAAAACATTGAAACTTCATTCCACTTATTATCAGCTACAATGGCGATTTTCAACATCAAGCTGATATCCAGCGGAACAGTAATTGACAGAGATTTTACTGATTCGATTCATGCATTGAAGAAGGAACTTATTCAATCACATTGTTGTTTAACGCAGCCTCTACGGCAGGATTGATAACATTTTCATCAGATACTTAGTATATTCGCGGAAATATGTCTATAAAAACTTTTAAATGCATATCTGTACAATTTTACTTAGCAGGTTGAGTCTGGTCGTTTCGCAACCAAATACGTCCAAGAACGGGATGCGCAGATAGAAACAATTTATCTTCTGGGCTTTATCCACTTCTGCACTCGGAATAAAATAAGGAACTTTATGATTGAGCGAAAGACAGAGAAAACAAGGCTTAGATGAAGCATCATAAAAATGCAAGCAACCCCTACGGGGAAACCGGCACTTTTGCCTATTTAAAGATCAATTGACAGTTATAAACGTTGTTTTAGGAGGTTATTACAACAAAATAACTTCATAATTTTCAGAGAAGATGACTACAAGATTTTAATAAGTTCTTGGGGTGTTTTTTATAAAAAATGAAAAACATCTTGACTTAGAGTTAACTCAAAGGATTATCATAATATTAACACTTACAGGTGTATGTGTAAATTTATTAGATCAAAAAATATTGGAGGAATGAAAATGAGTTTTAATATGTATGTGCCGACAAGATTTATTTTTGGCTGCGGAAGACTTGTCGAACTGCACGAGCAAAAACTTCCCGGCAAAAAGGCAATGGTAGTAATCTCAAATGGAAAATCTTCTAGAGAAAATGGTTCGCTTGACCGCACATTAAATGAACTTTCCAAAGCTGGTGTAGAAAGTGTTGTGTTTGATAAGGTTCAGGCAAATCCGCTTAAGTCTACTGTTATGGCGGGGGCCAAGACAGCAAAGGATAATGGATGTGACTTTATAGTTGCCCTCGGTGGCGGCAGCGTAATGGACGCTTCCAAAGCAATGGCGGCAATGGCAACAAACGACGGCGACATTTGGGACTATATCAACGGCGGTACTGGCAAAGGCAAAGCGCTGACAAATGATCCGCTTCCTGTAGTTTGCATTACAACAACCGCAGGAACTGGTTCAGAAGCGGACCAATGGGGTGTCATCACAAATGACGAAACCAATGAAAAAATCGGTTTCGGCGGTGATGACCGTTTGTTCCCGGTGATTTCTATTATTGATCCCGAATTAATGAAGACAGTTCCACCTAAATTTACTGCTTATCAAGGTTTTGATACACTTTTTCATGCTACAGAAAGCTATATTTCTAAATTTGCAAACCTGATGAGTGATATGTATGCCTTGACATCAATCGAAAACACAGCAAAATATCTTCCACGAGCAGTAAAAGATGGCAGAGATATGGAAGCGAGAGAACGTATGGCTTTTGCCAATACCCTTTCCGGCATAGTTATGACTATCAGTGTAACTACTGCAGAGCATTCCATTGAGCATGCTATGAGTGCATATCATCAGAATTTGCCTCATGGTGCAGGGCTTATCATGATTTCAAAGGCATTCTATGAATTCTTTATTGAAAAGCATGCTTGTGACGAGAGATTTATTACTATGGCAAAAGCAATGGGAATCAAAGATGCTAATAGGGCAGAAGATTTCATTACCGCGTTGGTGGATTTGCAAAAGGCATGTGGAGTGGCAGATCTCAAAATGAGCGACTATGGCATCACACCGGATGAATTTGATAAAATCGCTACAAATGCCCGTGAAACCATGGGCGGATTGTTCGCAGCCAATCCTTGTGAAATGACACATGAAGATGTCGTTGAGGTTCTTAAGAAGTCTTACCGATAAGGAGGATATCAATAGAAATCAATGTGGTGCTGGCTACACTTAATCATGAGCTTGATCCGGAGAAACGCAGCACTATACATCCTGCACCCATTGTGATTGGCAAAAATGTTTGGATTGGCGCTAATGTCACAGTCGTTTAGAGTGTAACCATTGGTGATGGTGCTGTTATCGCTGCTGGTGCGGTTGTAACAAAGGATGTGCCTTCAAATGTTGTTGTAGGCGGAGTGCCTGCAAAAATAATTAAGAAAATATAAAAGTATTTAGGAGGGAAGTTTTACGATGAAAAAACAAACGGCAGGCAGAGATGCCCTGGTATCATTTGCCCCAAAATTTGCTGAATTAAACGATGACATTCTTTTTGGAGAGGTTTGGTCTAGAGAAGACAAATTGTCATTAAGAGATCGAAGTATTATCACTGTGACTGCCCTCATAGCAAAAGGTATATTTGACAATTCTCTAAAACATCATATTGCCAATGCAAAAAACAATGGTGTTAGTGCTGAGGAAATGGCAGAAATAATCACACATCTAGCGTTCTATGTAGGATGGCCTAATGCATGGGCAGCATTTTCATTGGCAAAAGAGATATATGCTGAATAATCAAAAAAATGAGAATGGAGTGAATTTTATTATGGATAGAAATGAATTAGAAAAGATATCTGATTTTCCATTAGGTGAGGAAAATGTAGCATTTGCACAATATTTTACTGGAAAGAGCTATTTAAGCCTCTTAAATGATAAAGAAGTAAATATTCATAATGTTACGTTTGAACCTGGATGCCGAAACAATTGGCATATACATCATGGCTGTGGTCAGATACTGATCTGTGTTGGTGGGCATGGCTGGTATCAGGAGGCCGGGAAAGATGCACAACCATTAAAAAGCGGCGATGTGGTATATATACCACCGGAGATTAAGCATTGGCACGGCGCTTTAAAGGATGAAGGGTTTGCACATCTGTCATTAACAGTTCCGACGGAAGGAGCAAACACTGAATGGTGTGAACCGGTTACCGATGAAGAGTATAACAAACTACTTTGAAATTTTTAAATAAAGTGTTTGTTTCTGAATGCATTAAATGCAGACTAAGATTGGAATCGACGAATTGTTGTTCATGTTGGGAAGGAAAAGCCATCCGGTAAGCTAGATGGCTGAAGTCCTATATGCTTTTCAGAAAGTCGCCGGGTAATACAGCTCTGACTGGCGAGTTGACGAAGTCCTTAATGTTCCGGGTAATGATGCATTCCATTTTCCTGCGTTTGGCGCATGCGGCAAGCAAGGCATCCTCATAATCTTCCATGGGCAGCTTAAGCGCCTTCTCGCAGTCGGAGCCAGTGACGTCAAGGATGTTGAAGAATTTTTATGATTTTATATATTTCCTGCTTGCACCGCTTCTTGTCGTGCAGATATTTGTGAAGAAGGTAATAGATATCCGTAATGGAGCTTGCGGTTATATGCACGTTGATTTTTTCCTCGGCGGCCATAATAAACAATTTTTGCGCGTCTTCAGCGAAAGGCGAGTGGAAAGCATGGCGTCCAGCATGACGTTGGTATCAATTAATACGTTCATGACGGCTCAAGCGCTCCTCTCTCGATTGTTCCAAAGAAGCGTCGGCAGGTAGTATACCAAACAAGGATTTTGCCATTTCAATTTTGTCCTGTTTTGTGTTTGTAAGCTTGGCAATGGCTTTGCCGTTTTTTGTAATATATATGTCCTCTTTGGAGGCAATGGCGAGATACTTACCAATATTGTTCTTAAATTCGGTTGCTGTTATTTGCATAGTGATGCCTCATTGTACAAAATTTATTATTTCAATTTCCTAATATTGTTATACAAAAATAATATTAAAATTATCAATAATAATCGAACAATTTTATTTTTACAAACGTACAGCATATGTGATCAAAATTTCATTGGATATGTTTCCTACAATGAGTGTGGGGCATGCGCAAAAAACTGGGTATATAACATATCATAAAAATTATTTTTTATGATAACTCAAAGAATATTTGTTGAAAACCTCTTGACTTAGAGTTAACTCAAAGGCTTATCATGATATTAATACATAATTATATGCTTAAAGTATTAATTTGAAGAGGTGAGTTGAAATGAATAAATTTAATGACAAAAAAATTTTAATAGCCTATTTTTCAAGAGAAGGAGGCAATTATGTCAGTGGCCGCATTGTGAATTTGTCGGTTGGAAATACGGAAGTTGTAGCTAAAATGATTCAGAAAATAACCGGCGGTGAACTGTTCCGCATTAACACGGTAAAAAAATATCCTGATGATTATACAGAAGCTACAAAAGTTGCTCAGCAAGAATTACGTGATAATGCAAGACCTGAGCTTTCAGAATATCTTGATAGTATTGACGACTATGAAATTATCATATTATGCTATCCCAATTGGTGGGGAACTATGCCTATGCCTGTATTTACTTTTCTTGAGAAATATGACTTTACAGAAAAAACCATTCTTCCAGTCTGTACACATGAAGGAAGTGGTTTGGGACACAGCGAAAGCGATATAAGAAAGACTTGTCCAAATGCAAGGCTTGAAAAAGGGCTTGCTATAAAAGGTAGCAATGTACATTCAGCTCAGCCTGAGATTGAGAAATGGCTGCAAAAATTTATGAATAATATTTGAGGAGGAAAAGTAACATGGAATATTCAAAATTGGGAAATTCTGATATTCTTGTTTCTCGTATTTGCGTAGGTTGCATGAGCTTTGGTGATCCGGCAAGTAATTTTCATGCATGGACACTAAACGCTGA
Organism: Thermoanaerobacterium saccharolyticum; assembly: GCF_000747665.1. Classification (GTDB taxonomy): domain Bacteria; phylum Bacillota; class Thermoanaerobacteria; order Thermoanaerobacterales; family Thermoanaerobacteraceae; genus Thermoanaerobacterium; species Thermoanaerobacterium saccharolyticum. The sequence continues at coordinate 21,678 of NZ_BBKT01000058.1, forward strand.
AGATAGTGAAGCAATAATCAAACATGCTCTTGATCTTGGGATAAATTTTTTTGACACTGCAAATGTATATTCTGGCGGTACCAGTGAAGAATATCTTGGCCGTGCGATAAAGAACAATATAGCTCGTGATAAGGTAGTTATAGCTACTAAAGTTTATTTTAACGAAGGCAAACTTTCAAAAAAAGCGATACTTCGTGAGATTGATGGCTCACTAAAACGGCTTGGTACAGATTACGTCGATCTTTACATTATTCATCGCTTCGATTACGACACACCGATAGAGGAAACGATGGAGGCACTTGACAGTCTTGTCAAGGCAGGAAAAGTGAGAGCTCTCGGCGCTTCAGCAATGTATGGCTACCAGTTTTACAATATGCAGCTTGCTGCCGAGAAGAACGGTTGGACAAAGTTTGTTTCAATGCAGAATCACTATAATCTGCTTTACCGTGAGGATGAGCGGGAACTTATTCCGATTTGCAAGCAGATGAATGTTGCACTTACCCCATACAGCCCACTTGCTGCTGGAAGGCTTTCACGTCTTGAATGGAAGGCAGATACAAAACGAAGCCAGACAGATAAAATTGCAGTTTCAAAGTACGATAGTACCCAAGAGACAGACTATGGAATAGTACTTCGCGTAAATGAACTTGCCAAGAAGTTTGGTGTTACAATGACACAGATTTCTCTTGCATGGCATTTTGCTAAGGGAGTTACAGCACCAATTATCGGTGCAACAAAGGCAAAGTATTTAGACGACGCTGTAGGGGCTCTCAATGTAAAACTTACGGATGATGACATTGCCTACCTTGAGGAACTGTATGTTCCCCACAAAATAGTCGGTGCGCTTTAATTCTCGATTTTAAATTAATGTATGTGAAAGGAGCATTTGTATGCAAAAGGTAGTTTTAAATAATGGTGTGGAGATGCCAATTTTAGGGTTCGGCGTTTATCAAATAAATGATGCTAATGAGTGTGAACGTTGTGTTTTGGATGCAATTGAAGCAGGGTATCGTCTTATTGATACTGCTGCATCATACGGCAATGAAGAAGCTGTAGGAAAAGCAATAAAAAAGAGTGGTGTTTCAAGAGAAGAACTTTTCATTACTACAAAACTTTGGGTTCAGGATGCTGGTTATGAAAAAACCAAAAAAGCCTTTGAAAAATCGCTTAAAAATCTTCAGCTTGATTATCTTGACCTTTATTTAATTCATCAACCGTTTGGCGATGTCTATGGCTCATGGCGTGCTATGGAGGAGCTGTACCGTGAGGGAAAAATCAGGGCGATTGGAGTAAGCAACTTTTACCCAGACAGGCTTGTTGATTTAATCCTCAATAATGAAATACTTCCTGCGGTAAATCAAGTAGAAACGCATCCATTCTGCCAGCAAATTGACAGTCAAAAAATAATGAAAGAATACAAAGTACAAATAGAATCATGGGGTCCTTTTGCAGAGGGCAGAAACAACATGTTTCAAAATGAAGTGCTGGTATCGCTGGCCCAAAAGCACGGTAGATCGGTTGCTCAAATTATATTGCGTTGGCTTGTACAAAGGGGAGTTGTTGCAATTCCAAAATCAGTGCGTAAGGAAAGGATTATTGAAAATTTCAACATATTTGATTTTGAACTTTCTGCAGAAGATATGGATAAAATTGCAGCATTGGATAAGAAAGAAAGTGCATTCTTTTCACACAGGGACCCTGAAGTCGTAAAATGGATTTGTTCATTAAAGAGATAAGCTATTAACTGGTACAGTTGAAAGGATCTTTAAAAGAGCCCTTTCAACTGTATATTAATGAAGGAAGGAGAGAAAATGAGAAAAATCGTAATTACAGGGTTGGTTATGCTCATGGTGTTACTGCTTGCTGCCTGCAGCATTACAAAAAAAATCTTTGGGTGAAGTGGCAACGGAAAATACGGTAATAACAAAAACACAAGATAAAAATGCCCAGAAAACAAAGCAGAATGTCATGATTCCGAAAGCGATCGAAAAAATTCCTGATGGGTATTTTAAAGCATCAGAGCAGCCAGGAACATTAACGAATTTATATTACGATACATATGAATCCTTTTCTTATGATAAAAAATCAAGACCACTTAAAAAACATGCGGTTGTATATCTCCCCTATGGCTATAGTAAGAATCAAAAATATGATGTGTTCTATCTGATGCATGGCGGTTGGGGCGATGAAACCACGATGCTCGGAACTCCGGCTAAACCATCCTCCTTTAAAAACGTCATTGACAATGCAATTGCTGCAGGCGAGATTAAACCGCTGATCATAGTATGTCCGACTTATAACAACACAAACGAGAATGGATTGGATTCCGCCAGCTTTTCTCTGGCAATGCAACTGACGAGGAACTATCATAACGAGTTATTAAATGATTTGATTCCTGCAGTGGAAGGAACGTACAGCACCTATGCTGCCAGTACATCTGCAGAAGATCTGATTGCTTCCCGTGATCACCGTGGATTCGGCGGGTTTTCCATGGGATCGGTCGCAACTTGGCGGACATTCCAATACGGACTTGATTACTTCCACTATTTCCTGCCGATGAGTTGCGGAACAACTCTGGATGACAAAGAGATCTTTGCCGCAGCTGAAGGACATGATCCGAATGATTATTTCGTCTTTGTAATGACAGGAACTAATGACTTTGCGTACAGTTACGATAAAGCCAGAACGGATCTTATGAGAACGTCCCCTTATTTCATCGATATCGATGATAGAACTGATGGTAATTTTGCGTTTCGTGTCAAAAATGGATATTCACATGACGGAACCGCTGCGGTGGAATACACCTATAACGGGATGAAAGCATTCTGGAGCGGTGAGGAGGAGACACAGGAGAAGCAGAAAGGGGTTCAGTCAGTCTTGGGAAATGATCAATCCTATAAAGCTTTCACTGCAGATACAAGAATTGAAGATGTGATTAAGGATCCAGCTTTCGGAAATTTTGGAAGGCTTCTCTTTCCGGTAAATAAAAGGTACTACAGCGGGGATACTCTTGGGAAACTTTCCCTGACATGGTATAGCAACATTAACCCGAATAAAACAGTGGAAATCGTTAATTACTTGAAAAAACGTGCCGAATCAGGAGATACAATTTTTTATGACATTTATTCTGATGAAGAAAAAGCGCAAGACCCTACCAAAGAGGATACAGGGCTGTTCTTTTTCCGCGGCAATAAAGGCGCAAAAACAGCAATTATCAATGCAGGCGGGGGATTTGTATATGTTGGTGCGATGCAGGACAGTTTTCCACATGCTCTTGAACTCAGCAAAAATGGGTATAACGCATTTGCCTTAATTTATCGTCCAGGTGCGCAGACTGCCTGTGAGGACCTCGCAAGGGCAATTGCTTTCCTGTATGAGAACGCCGACGAACTCGGAATAGACATGAAAGACTATTCTCTATGGGGCGGATCTGCCGGAGCACGTATGGCAGCATGGCTTGGAAGTTACGGCACTGAGAGCTTTGGAGAAAAGAGATATCCGCGTCCTGCGGCTGTCATTATGCAGTATACTGGTTTGTCGGAAGTGACGGGAAAGGAACCCCCGACATTTGCATGCGTGGGAACGAATGACGGAATTGCATCTTACAAAACGATGGAAGACAGAATCAACAGGATTAAGGCATATGGAACCGATGCGGAAATAGAGGTCTTTCAGGGACTTTTACATGGATTTGGGCTTGGGGAAGGAACAGTCGCAGAAGGCTGGATAAATGATGCTATAAAATTTTGGGAAAAACATATGACAGAATAAGGAGTATGTGTTTATGAAAAAAAGCATGATGCTTGCATCCATGCACAGCATCGAATATACATAAAAATCACTTGATTTTGAGTTGCTTTCAAATGTTGAATTTTACCAATATATTAATTTTCAAAGGAGATAGATAGCAATGGACAATGAGAAATTCGAACAAGAATTAATTTCTCTTTCTAATGAAAAATGGCACTGGATGTCAGAATGTAAAGTAGATTCCTTGAGCTCTCTTTTCCACGAAAAAGCTGTCTTTGTTCATATGGGCGCAACCATGTCCAAGGAACAAGAACTTGATGTCATTCGAAGCGGCAGGATTCATTACAAAAATGTGGATATTCAAGAAGTATCGGTACCGTTCATTGGAGAGACAACAGCGATCCTTTTGAGTAAAATTCGTTTAGTAGCCGTCGTTGGTGGTAATGAGGTTACCAATCCTTTTGTTGTCACAGAAGTGTATGTGAAACAAAACGATACTTGGATGTTAGCCTCACTCTCATTTACAAGACTGATTACTTCTTAAGAAAGTGGGCGTTACAATAAAACCCCATGCGCTGGAAAAAGGGCCACATGGTTTTGGATATCGTGGGGGATGGGTTCTCGCTATAGATCGCTTTCTTACAGTAGTATTTGATAAATAAAAATGGAGTAATTATAAAACGAAACTAAAAATATTGACAATAAATCATAAAGTTTCTTATTTTATAAATCAATAAAGACTGATAAAGGAAAAAAGATATTGATCGCTTATTTTTCATGCACGGGAAACATAAAGGCTATAGCGAAAAAGATTAATTAGGATTAGGAGGAAATAATGTGAAAGTATTATTAATTAACGGAAGCCCAAACAATAAAGGATGTACATATACGGCTTTGAACGAAGTAGCAAAAACTTTGACAGAGCAAGGAATTGAAACAGAAATTGTCCATGTGGGGAATAAGGACATCAGAGGATGTATCGGATGCCGCAAATGCAAAACCACGGGCAAGTGCGTGTTTAATGATATTGTAAATGAAACAGCACCTAAATTTGAGGAAGCCGATGGCATTGTGATTGGCTCGCCTGTATATTACGCCTCGGCAAATGGAACACTTATATCTTTTTTAGACCGTCTTTTTTATAGTGTGCCGTTTGATAAAACCATGAAGGTAGGAGCAGCGGTTGTATCGGCAAGGAGAGGTGGATGCTCAGCAACTTTTGATGAAATCAATAAATATTTTACAATTTCAGGCATGCCAATTGCTTCAAGTCAATATTGGAACAGTGTTCATGGATATACGCCAGATGATGTTCGAAAAGACGAAGAAGGACTACAAACAATGCGCACACTAGGAAAAAATATGGCTTTTTTAATCAAGAGCATTGCATTAGGGAAAGAAAAGTTTGGATTGCCAGAAAAAGAGCAGCGGATTGCTACCAATTTTATTCGATGAAAAATTTTAAAAGAGAAATGAATGTGATCGCGATGTAAGAATATATAAATGGACAAAAGTGAGTTTAGCATTTAATAGGAAGATTAAATGATGGAGGTTATTATCGATGGAAAATTTTGTTTTTGAGTATGCAACAAAGGTTTATTTTGGGAAAGGCGCTGCAAAAGAATATCTGGCAAAGGCACTTTCAGCTTACGGAAGAAATGTCATGCTTGCCTATGGTGGCGGTTCTATTAAGAAAAACGGCATTTATGAAGAACTGATAGGCATTCTGAAAGATGCTGGAAAAACTGTGACAGAATTCTCCGGCATCATGCCGAATCCAACTTACACAAAGGTGCAGGAGGGTGCTGCACTGGCAAAAAAAGAAAAGATTGATTTCATTCTGGCCGTTGGCGGTGGATCAGTTATTGACTGCTGTAAGATTATTGCAGCACAGGCAATGATGGGCGAGGACTTATGGGAAATGGAGGTGGAACACCACCAGCTTCCCTCCGTCCAGCCGATTCCTATGGGAGCGATTGTTACTGTCTCTGGTACCGGTGCAGAAATGAATGGCGGCGCAGTAATTACCAATAAAGAAAAGAAAATCAAAACCGGACTGTTTTCCGCTCCACCCCGCTTTGCAATCCTCGATCCGGAATATACCAAGTCCGTGCCACCTATGCAGGTGTTTTCTGGTGCTTTTGATACGCTGAGCCATGCCATGGAAACCTACTTTGGACGCTCTGACATGGACAATGTGTCCGACGTTGTGGCATTGGCGATTATGCGGAATACGGTAGTCAATATGCGTCGTCTGCTTATAAACATCAATGATATGCAAGCACGTGGCAATCTGATGTGGGATTCTGCTATGGCGGAAAACGGTATTCTTAAGGTGGGCCGTCTTACAGATTTCAGGTTCATCAGATTGAGCATCAGCTTGGAGCTTTTACCGATTGTAACCATGGTCAAGGGCTGGCTGTTATTCACCCTGCCTACTATCGCCATATCGTGAAAGATGCGGAGGGAAAATTTACCCGGTTTGCAAAGATCGTGTTTAATGTTGATAATGCTAAGGCAGGTATTGACGCTTTGGCCGACTTTATTAGGGAGTGTGGACTGCCCACAAAACTGAGGCAGCTGAAATCTAAAGTGGAGATTACATCGGATGTGCTGCGCAAAGTAGCCGATACTTGCAATATCATAAAATGCAATCCACGTGAACTGAGTCGGGATGAAATTTATGAAATTTTGATGGAATGCTTGTGATGAATGAATTTTATGTCAGCAGAGCGAATGCTCATCTTTAGTATGATAATGTTTTTTTAAAACCTAAAAATACTTGTCCTAATCAGAAACAATGGAGGCATTTGACAGTCTTGTCAAGGCAGGAAAAGTGAGAGCTCTAGGCGCTTCAGCAATGTACGGCTACCAGTCAAGCTTTAAAAATAATTGAAGATATATTTGAAGCCTTAAAAAAGAGGAGGGAATAACACATTATGAAAAAATTAGGCTTTGGATTGATGCGTCTGCCACTATTAGACAATAACGATCAGGCAAGCATCAATATGGAAGAAATGAAAGATATGGTAGATACTTTTATTGAGAATGGATTTACTTATTTTGATACAGCATATATGTACCATAATTTCAAGAGTGAAATAGCAGCCAGAGAGGCGCTTGTAAAAAGGCACTCTCGCGACAGTTTTACTTTGACAACAAAAATGCCGACAATGTTTCTAAAAACAAAACAAGATATGGAGCGTATTTTTAATGAACAGCTTGAAAAATGCGGCGTTGAGTATTTTGATTATTATCTGCTTCATAATCTTGGAGTATCTCATTATGAGATAGCACAGAAGCATGACAGTTTTGAATTTATTCAAAATAAGAAAAAAGAAGGAAGAATCCGAAAAATCGGCTTTTCTTATCATGACAATGCTGATTTGCTTGATAAAATATTAACTGAACATCCCGAGGTTGATGTGGTACAGCTTCAAATTAATTATTTGGATTGGGATAACGAAAGCATCCAATCTCGAAAATGTTATGAGGTAGCAAGAAAACATAATAAAGACATCATTGTAATGGAACCTGTAAAAGGAGGTACACTTGCGAATATACCAGAAAAAGCTGAAAAGCTGTTTAAAGATTACGCTCCAAATATGTCAGTTGCTTCTTGGGCAATACGCTTTGCTGCAAGTCATGACGGCATCATGGTTGTGCTGAGTGGTATGAGCAATATAAAGCAGCTTCTTGACAATATCAGCTATATGTATGATTTTAGGCCCATGACAGAAGAAGAATTTGGAATTGTTAAAAAGGCTGTTGATATAATCAATGACTCCATTGCCATACCATGTACTGCCTGTGCTTATTGCGTTGATGGATGCCCTAAGAATATTCCTATTCCAAAGTATTTTGCTTTGTATAATGCAGAAAAGCAAGCTATGAATACAGCCTTTTCAATACAACGCGTATATTACAACAATTATGCGAAAACCTACGGGAAGGCTTCTGAATGCATTAAATGCAGACAATGCGAAAGACAGTGTCCGCAACATCTGCCTATTTCAGATTTGCTCAAAGATGTTGCAAAAACATTTGAAAGTGTCTAATTTAGTTGATAATACAAAGCATTAAAATAATGGCGTAAAAAGCTTACATGGGTGATGTGCTGCAATGGTTTAAGCCTTTGACGCCGGAAGACGTAGAAAAGATATTTTATAAAAACAAAACGAGATAGGAGGAAAACAACAATGGATAAAAAAGTTTTGGTAGCTTATTTTTCCTGTACTGGTATAACAAAAAGTGTGGCGGAAATTCTTGCTGATGTAGTTGGAGCTGACATTTATGAAATGAAACCTGAGGTGCCTTATACCGATGCAGACCTTAATTGGATGGACAAAAAAAGCCGTAGTTCGGTGGAGATGAAAGATCCGTCCTCACGGCCTGCTATTGTAGACAAAGTTTCCAACATTATGGGGTATGAAGTTGTCTTTGTTGGATTTCCCATATGGTGGTATACGGCACCGAACATTATAAATACCTTTTTGGAAAGTTATGATTTCTCAGGGAAAACTATCATACTATTTGCCACTTCTGGAGGAAGCGGTTTTGGGAAAACGGTGGAAAAACTTAAAAACAGTGTTTCACCAGAGGCAAAAATTAAGGAAGGTAGGATTTTAAATGGCAAGCCATCTAGAGGTGAGCTTGCTTCATGGATAAAAGATCTTGGTTTGTAAACAAAATAAAAAGATGATTTTGCTGTTTGATAACAATTAGTTTTTATTTATAAATAGTTAGATTGTTATTAAAAACCTTCTGTATTCAGGGTTTTTCTTGATGCACAATTTTTGTTGGTATTAGAATAACCCTGTTTTTTATATATTGACAAATAAAAACATGAAATAGGTTAAAAAATTTTATATTCACAGCTAACTTTAAACACTGTAATTATGATATAATTTTGGTTATTAGGAGGTAAAAGCTCATGACGATCGCAGAAGTAAGTGAAAAATACGATATATCACAAGATACGCTTCGCTATTATGAACGGATTGGATTGATTCCTCCTGTGAACCGCAATAAAAGCGGAAACAGGGATTATACGGAGGAAGACTGTAAGTGGGTTGAATTTATCAAATGTATGAGGAATGCAGGTCTTTCAATTGAAGTATTAATCGAATATGTTTCGTTGGTGGAAAAAGGTGACGAAACTATTGAGGCAAGGAAAGAACTTCTAATTGAGCAGCGCAATCATCTAATAAAAAAAAATAGAAGACATGAGTAAAACATTAGAGCGTTTAAATTATAAAATTGAAGTGTATGAGGGATTATTGGTCGAGAAAGAAAAAGAGTTAAAAAAGTCAGAAAATTAACAAAAAAGAGATGTTCACTTTTATGAACAATGATTTACGTGAGAAAGTAAAAGAGCTGATGTTGATTTTACTGTACTTAACATCGTGGGAAGAGGAGTTATTAGATATGAAATATCGCAGAAGCTGGAAAGGATATGACTTTGGCATATTAGATGAGCTTGCTGATGATGACTTAATTAGCGGTGGACACAGATCAAAATCTGTTGCTATTACTGATGCAGGAATAAATAAGGCTAAGGAATTATTAAAAAAATACAAAATAGAATTTGATTAGAAACTATGGAGGTTTAAGAATCATGAGAAATGAAGCTACTTTAGATGAATGGAAAGAATTGTACGATGTTGCGAGTAAAATAAAAAATAAAAGAGTTAAAGCAATGGGAATACTTATAGGATATGGATATAATAACAATATTATTGCCTGATGAGGATGAACCTGTTTACTGCAGCATAATGGGCAAAGGTGGAGAATTTTTCGGCATTGGCTCTTATATAGGCTTTGATGCAATTAACAATTTTTATACCATGTTGAAAAGAGATGATGTACCTGATATACAAAAAATAAGATTTCAAGACGATAATGTGATTATGTGTCATTTTGGAAATAGAGAAGAATTAACAAAGGGAGAATTAAAGCTTGTAAAAGATTTGGAGCTTAAATTTCGCGGTAAAAACAACTGGATTTATTTTCATTCGTTTAAAAAAGGTTATGTACCTTACCTATTGGATGAAGAAGAGGTGTTGTTTGAAACGGAAGTATTTAAGCATTTGTTTGAGGCACAAGAGATGACTATGTATTGAATTTATTAGACGATTTGTGCAAAAAAAACAGGCATAAAGATAAAAGTCAATGGGAAGTTAAAGGCTATTGATTACTTTGTAGAAAGTTTTTTATATAGATTTTGAAAATCAGAGTTTATTGGTTTATTGAAAGAAATAAGAAATGCGCCAATAACCCCTGATTTTTACTTAAGTTAACTTATATTTTTACAGTTTTCACAGGACCACTCATACCATAAAATGTTGCTTCTGCCTCATCTGCGTAGAAGATTTCAAATATTGAGTCATCCTCGCTGTACAAATTTCTAAGTGATGGCATGGTATCTAGTGCTGCTTTTTTCGATTCACGGCTTGTTATAAATACAGCTTTACCTTTTAAACGCAGCCATTCGCCAGTTTTTGATGTAATACTTATTTCAAATTTTGGGTTTGCTTTTAACTGTTTGTAGACGTCCTTTTGGTTATTGGTACAAAAGCATATTTTACCATTATATTCCATTACAAAACCAAAGGGACGCACTTTGGGTGTATCACCATTTACAGTTGCAATATAGAAAGTTGGATTATCTTTTAAAAACTGTAAAACTTCTTCCATTTTATTTACCCCTTTCAATCTATTATATGATTACGATATTATTATAACTCTAAGGTCACGTTAAAACAATAAAGTAAAGAAAGTGATTTTTCTCTGTGATTTTATGGTTTGGAGAAATTGTACCAGTGTATTATAATGTAGAAAAGGCTTCAATTTTATGAATGATTTTTAGGAGGAAATTTATGTTATACATAGGATGTCACTTATCAGTTTCAAATGGATATAAGTTTATGGCGGAGGAAGCGTTAAAGCTTGATGCAAATACACTGCAGTTTTTTACGAGAAATCCAAGGGGAAGTAAAGCAAAGGATATAGATGAAAATGACTGTAATTCGTTTTTAGAAATTGCGGACAAAAATAATTTTTCTAAGGTTGTCGCACATGCACCATATACTCTAAATCCGTCTTCACCAGATGATAGGACGAGAGAGTTTGCCAAAGAAGTAATGGCAGACGATCTTATGCGACTGGAGTATCTTCCAGGCAATCTTTATGATTTTCACCCGGGAAGTCATGTGAAGCAAGGTGCTCAAAAAGGCATAGACTATACTGTAGAAATACTAAATCAAATATTAAAGCCAAGTCAGTCTACGATTGTGCTTTTAGAGACGATGGCAGGAAAAGGGACTGAAATAGGTCGGTCTTTTGACGAACTGAAGCAGATTTTAGAGAGAGTAGAGTTGCAAGAGAAAATAGGTGTATGCTTTGATACATGTCATGTTTATGACGCAGGTTATGACATAGTAAATAATCTTGACGGCGTGTTAGAGGAGTTTGACAAGATCATAGGGTTAGATAAACTTTTTGCTATACATTTAAATGACAGCAAAAATCCGATAGGCAGCCATAAAGACAGGCATGAGAAGATCGGCAAAGGATATATAGGTATAGATGCTATAGCAAGAGTCATAAATCATTCAAGTTTAAAACACTTGCCATTTATATTGGAGACGCCCAATGATCTTGAAGGCTACGGAGAGGAAATAAAGCTCTTAAGAAGCCTTTATAATGATTGATTTTTGATTTGAGGGATTTATATGTTTGACGTATGTTTATTGGGTACAGGAGGTATGATGCCTGTGCCAGGCAGAAACCTATCCTCTCTAATATTGAGGTATGGTGGCATTTCTATATTGGTGGACTGTGGCGAAGGCACGCAAGTTCCACTTCAAAAATTAGGATGGGGTTTTTTAAATATAGATACGGTATTTTTCACGCATTACCATGCAGATCATATTATGGGACTGCCTGGTATAATATATCAGATGATAAACCAAGAACGGAAAAAGAAACTTACTTTAATGGGGCCTGAAGGAATAGATATATTGAAAAATCTTTTAAATGTTCTTTTTGTAGAGATGCCGTTTGAAGTTGAATATACTGAATTAAAAGATGGAGATTCCTTAAATGTAGGTGAAATAACAGTAAAAAATGCTGCAATGCAACATACATCATTGTGTCTTGCTTACAGCTTTGAAGTTAAAAGGCTTCCAAAATTTGATGCAAAAAAAGCTAAAGAATTAAATATACCATTGGAATATTGGCATAGACTTCAGCATGGCGAAAGCATTGTAAAAGATGGAAATGTAATGTATACACCTCAGATGGTATTAAGTGAAGATAGAAAGGGATTAAAGGTAAGTTACTCTACTGATACCAGGCCTACAAAAGACCTCATAAAACTTGTTGAGAATAGCGATCTTTTCATTGGAGAAGGAATGTACGGAGATCCGTCAGATGAAGAAAAAGCAGTAAAAAAATACCATTCCACGTTTTTAGAGACGGCTTTGGTGGCGAAAGAAGCCAATGTGAAAGAGCTTTGGCTGACGCATTTTAGCCCTTCATTGAAAAATCCAGACAAATATCTAAAGTACGCTAAGGATGTATTTGAAAATAGCGTTGTTGGATTTGATATGATGACAAAAGAACTGCGCTTTAAAAACGCATAAAAACAGTTTCCTTTTTGTTAAAAAATGATAAAATAAAGTAGAGACATTTGCTTAAAATAATTTTTATGATATAATAAATAGAAGTTATTAACGCAAACAAATGAATAGGAGGATTTACTTAATGAGCAGTAATCTAAAAAAAAATAGAGAACAGTGTTGCAACAATCGAGTTAAATATTCCAAAGGAAAAATTTGAAGAAGGATTAAACTTTTCATACAAAAAAAATGTAGGTAGATTTAATATACCAGGCTTTAGGCGCGGAAAGGCGCCAAGGATTATCATAGAAAGGTACTATGGTGAAGGCGTGCTTTATGAAGACGCTATAGAGCACGTATTTCCAGATGCATATCAAGAAGCTATTGACTCTTTAAAACTGGAACCGATAGATAATCCAACAATTGACATTTTGCAGATTGGGAAGGATCAAGATCTTATCATAGAGGCAGTAGTGCCAATATTGCCTGATGTAGAGCTTGGACAGTACAAGGGTATAGAAGTCAAAAAAGTAGAGTATAATGTTAAGGACGAAGACATTAATAATAGACTTGAACAGATGAGACAGAGAAATGCGAGAGTAGTACCAGTAGAAGACAGAGCAGCCCAGATGGGCGATATAGTTGACATAAGTTTTGAAGGATTTTTAGATGGTGTACCGTTTGAAGGAGGTAAAAGCGACAATTACTCATTAGAGTTAGGCTCTAAGACATTTATTCCAGGATTTGAGGAGCAGATAGTTGGACACAGCGTTAATGAGGAGTTTGACGTAAATGTAAAATTCCCTGAGGATTACAGAGCTGAAGAGTTAAAAGGGAAAGATGTAGTATTTAAAGTAAAATTGCTTTCAATAAAGCATAAAGAATTGCCAGAGTTAAATGATGATTTTGCAAAAGACGTAAGCGAGTTTGATACATTAGATGAATTGAAAGAGGACATAAAGAGAGAATTGCAAGAACAGTATGATTTTAACGCTAAAGAAGAAATGAAAGAAAATGCTGTAAAGGCAGTTGTGGAAAATTCTAAAGTTGATATACCAGAAATAATGATAGATAGGCAAATTGACATATCTTTAAGAGATCTCGATTACAATTTGAGATATCAAGGATTGGATCTCGACAAATACTTAGAGATAACAGGTAAGAGCAAAGAAGATTTAAGAAAAGAAATGCATGATGATGCAGCTTTAAGAGTCAAGACACAATTGGTAGTTGATAAGATAGGGAAAATAGAGAATATAACAGCTACAGATGAAGAAGTAGAAAAGAGACTTAATGAAATGGCAACAAATTACAATGTAAAAGTAGAAGATTTGAAGAAAGAGCTGACTGAATCACAGATAAACAATATAAAAGACGATATAGTCTACTTTAAGACGATTGACTTTATTTTTGAGAATAGTAAAATTATAGATAAAGAGGAGTGATATTATGAGCTTAGTGCCTATAGTTGTAGAGCAAACAAATAGAGGAGAGCGCTCTTACGACATATACTCAAGGCTTTTAAAAGACAGGATAGTCTTCTTAGGGGAAGAGATAAACGACGTAACTGCAAGCCTCGTAGTTGCTCAGCTTTTGTTTTTAGAGGGAGAAGATCCTGATAAGGATATTTGGCTTTATATAAATAGCCCTGGTGGTTCCATAACATCTGCATTTGCCATATACGATACGATGCAGTATATAAAACCTGATGTTGTCACGATGTGCGTTGGCATGGCAGCATCGGCAGGTGCATTTTTGCTTGCTGCAGGTGCAAAAGGTAAGAGATTTTCGCTTCCAAACAGCGAGATAATGATACATCAGCCATTAGGTGGTACACAGGGTCAAGCTACAGACATAAAGATACATGCTGAGAGAATCATAAAAATGAAGCAAAAACTAAATAAGATATTGTCTGAGAGGACTGGACAACCATTAGAAAAAATTGAAAGAGATACAGAAAGGGACTTTTTCATGGACCCAGAAGAAGCAAAAGCTTATGGGCTCATTGATGAGATATTAGTTAAGAGAAAATAGGCCCCGGAAGAGGTGAAAAAATGGCTAAATATGATAATCAAAAACAGTTGAAGTGCTCTTTTTGCGGGAAGTCACAGGATCAGGTAAAAAGATTAGTTGCCGGTCCAGGCGTATATATCTGTGACGAGTGTATAGAGCTTTGCCAAGAAATCATCGATGAAGAATTTGAAGAAAACATCGATGTAGAGATAGGTGAACTTCCGAAGCCAAAGGAGATAAAAGAGTTTCTTGACCAGTATGTAATAGGTCAAGACAAGGCAAAAAAAGCATTGGCAGTCGCGGTTTACAACCATTACAAGAGGATCAATAGCAGAGTGAAATCTGACGATGTAGAGCTTCAAAAAAGCAATATCTTGATGTTAGGCCCTACTGGTTCTGGCAAGACGCTTCTTGCACAGACATTAGCCAGGATGCTTAATGTGCCGTTTGCAATAGCAGATGCTACATCACTTACGGAAGCAGGTTATGTAGGTGAAGATGTGGAAAACATCCTTCTTAAGCTTATACAGGCGGCGGATTACGACATAGAGAAGGCAGAGAAAGGTATTGTATACATTGATGAAGTTGATAAGATAGCCAGAAAATCAGAAAATCCGTCGATTACGCGTGATGTCTCTGGTGAAGGTGTACAGCAAGCATTGTTAAAGATCTTAGAAGGTACTGTTGCAAATGTTCCACCTCAAGGTGGGCGGAAGCACCCTCATCAAGAATTTATACAGATTGACACCACAAATATCTTGTTTATTGTTGGCGGTGCGTTTGATGGCATTGAAAAGATAATAGAATCGAGGATAGGCAAGAAGTCATTAGGCTTTGGATCAGAGATTCAAAGCAAACAGGAAAAGAAGATAGGCGAAATTTTAAAAAATATCATGCCTGAAGACCTCTTGAAGTTTGGACTCATTCCAGAGTTTATCGGAAGGCTTCCTATTGTTGTGACACTTGATTCTCTTGATAAAGATGCTTTGATACGCATATTGACAGAGCCTAAAAATGCACTTACAAAGCAGTATGAAAAGCTGTTTGAGTTGGATGGCGTAAAACTTGAGTTTGACAAAAAAGCCTTAAGTGTTATTGCACAAAAGGCAATAGACAGGAAGACGGGTGCGAGAGGATTAAGGTCTATACTTGAAGAGCTTATGCTTGATGTAATGTATGAGATACCATCCAGCGATAACATTGAGAAGTGCATTATAACAGAAGAAACAGTTTTAAGCAATGCTCCACCTACGATTGTTTACTCAGAGTCGCAAAAGACAAAAAAGAGAGTCAAGAAATCTGAGTCTGTAGTTTGTGTCAAGTAGTTGTTGGCAAATTTTTTTCTTCAAATGTTATCCGCATAATGTTTAACATATTGTGAATTTTCGTGCAATTGTTTTTGCTCTATTCTTCTTTTTATATTGCACCTTTTATATGACTTTTAGTTCACTTAAGCATTTGTATCTGAGTATTTCCCTTATTGCTTTTCGACTGTTTGTCATTGCACAACCTTCAAACGGCATACCGCCTCTTTGTATGTGATATGTCTTTGCTTTTTTCTGTTTTTTGTTTACATCAGCTGCTGATAGTTTTATTTCTTCTTTTATCTCTGCTAATTTTTCTTCTGAAATTGTCACATTAAAATAT
>NZ_BBKT01000057.1 GCF_000747665.1 Thermoanaerobacterium saccharolyticum
AGATTTTGAAAGGGCATACGTTAGAAACATTGATTCTGTAAGTAATTTAAATACTTTTGGCCATATTACTTTATTGACACTTGCTATTGTTGCATATAAATCAGGTAATATCGATAAAATTAAATCTCTTGATGGTTTAAAGCGTTTAGCTTAATTTTTATATGTTTTAGTTCTCAATTTTTGCCATCAATTATCTACAGGATTTTTATGCCCTTTTTCAGCTCTTTTTTTTTCTTTTATTTAGTTTTAAATGTTCAAGTATATTTTTTAGCCTTTATCATTTACATTACCTACCTATTCTGGTTTTTATTTTTGATCGATTTTTTTAATTATGCTCATATCTAATATCTTCACCAGGTAATAGATATTTTCTTGGATCGCTCTCAGTTGGACTATTTTCGAATATCTCTTTTATTGCATTTGCAAAGGGAATTTTTAGTTCTGTGGCTATATTTAATTTATTTATACCAAATTCTATCGCCTTTCTTACTAAATTATCAGGTACACCCGATGCACCGTGTAGTACTAACGGAATATCTATCAATCTCCTTATTTCTTTTAATCTATCAAAATCGAGTCTTACTTCTCCTTTGTATAGGCCATGTGCTGTGCCAATTGCTATAGCCAGTGAGTCAATTCCCGTCTTTTCCACAAAATCCGTAGCCATTTTTGGATCTGTAAAAGCATTTATATCTTCGTTTACATACATATCATCTTCTACACCTACTATATTGCCAAGTTCCGCCTCAACAGTTACATCTACTGCATGGGCTATTTCAACTACTTTTTTTGTAGCAGCAACATTTTGCTCGTAAGAAAGCATTGACCCGTCAAACATAACCGAAGTGTACCCTGCCTTTAAGCACCTTACAACAATATCAAAAGAATTCCCGTGGTCTAAATGCAATGCTATTGGTATGTCATATTTCTCAGATGCAACTTTAGCAATTGCTGCTATATAGTCTTCTCCTGCATACTTTATTGTACCTGGCGTTGTCTGCAAAATTAAAGGCGAATTCATCTCATATGCAGCTTTTACAACAGCTTTTAATGTTTCAAGGTTGTGTATGTTAAACGCACCCACTGCATATCCATTTGATTTTGCGTCATTTAGCATTTTCTTTGTATTGACTAATGCCATCCATCCAACCTCCTAAATATACTTCAATAAATCCAGCGGTTTATTGCATATTTTTATCTTTTTATCATCAAAATTATCCTTTCTATCTGCTTCTCCCCAATTAGCCATGATAAAATCGACATCGGCGCCTTTCGCACATTCGTAATCATACGGCGTATCGCCAACATATACTGCATCATCTGGGTCTATATTAAACTCATTCAGTGCTTTTAATAATTGGTCAGGATAAGGCTTTGGCTTTAAACTTTCATTATACGTCACTATTACATCAAAATGATGTAAAATTTTATTCAGTACAATATCTTCTGCTACTTCAAAATCGTATCTTGAAGTAACAATGCCCAACTTTATCTTTTTATCTTTTAATAAAGAAAGTACATCTTCTATTTGAGGATACAACCTTACTTTGTCTGAAAATTCCCGAATTTGCTCTCCCCAAGCTCTAAATGCATCGTCGATATTTTCAATGCCAAGTTTGTGTAGAGTATGTTTACCGGGTAGACCGACGGCAAAATTTAATTCATTATTGGTGTATTCTTTATTATAAAGCTTTTTCATAGTTATCTTTAACGCTTCAATGGTGGCTTCCTCTGTATCTACTAATGTTCCGTCTACGTCAAATAATACGCATTTTTTTTTGATACATATAATCACTTCCAATCAAAATCATCAAAGTTTATATATCAAAATATGACTATAAATTATTTATCAACAATTTTACATATCCAAGTAAATTTTACAAAATCTGATGAAGTCTTTTAGGAGCAGAGTTTCTATAATATCTAAATATCTATCACTCTGCTCCTATTGCTTAAATATTAGATTCCATCTTCTACTTCCTGAATACTTTTTACTTGACTTACTTCAATCTTATTAAATTGAATTATTGAATTTTTAGTAGCATTAACGATAAGTTTGGCTAATTCATCCAAACTGAGTGTATCATTTTGAAATATAGCTTCTAACAATGAACTTAAATTACATCCTGCTACCAACTCCATATTCTCATTAAAATTAGCAATGCTGGCAGCGACTTTAAATGGAGTTCCTCCTGCAATATCGCACACAAATAATATTTGCTGATCAATAATTTCATTTATCACATGGTCTATCTTTTCTTTTAAAGTTACGTCAGAATCATTTTCTGTAAAATCTATAGCAAATAAATGACTATTTATACCAGCTATCAAATCTATCGAACTTTTTATACCTGTTGCATAATTTCCGTGGCCAATTAATATGATATTTTTTTTCATATTACAAAACTCCAATAAATGATAGTAAGATAGCTAGTATAAATGTCGTTAAAATAAGTATTACTGGACTTACATTCTTCTTTTTTAAAAGATAAAATATCAACAATGTATACCCTAATGGTAGTATATTAGGAAAAATTTTGTCAAAAAAATCTGTTTGTAACGATACAGCATGTTTAGCATTAATAGCAATTTTACTTACAACATTTATATGAACGTAAGATGCTATTAACCCCCCAATAACAGTTATTCCTAATATTGATGCCGCTTTAGAAATAATTTGTGAATTAGTTTTAATTAAATCAATTGCTTTCGTACCTAAATTATAGCCTAAATGTGTCCATACTATCCTAAGTAAAAATATTGTCAGATAAACAGAGAAAAACAATATTGGTCCTAATGCATTTCCTTGCATGGCAAATGAAGAACAAATACCAGCAACTATCGGTAAAATTGTAAACCAAAATATTGCATCACCAATTCCAGCTAATGGTCCAAATAAAGCGACTTTCAAACCTTTGATGATAGCTCTATCTTCATGATTTTCCTCTAGAAATAAAAGCAATCCCATTAAAAATCCTACAAAATTTGGATGTGTATTTATAAATTCCAAATCATCCGTCATTGCTTCTGATAGGCCTTTTTTATCGTTCTTGTAAATCTTCTTCAAAAAAGGCAATTGTGCGACTGTAAATCCGCCCGCTTGCATTCTTTCATAGTTAAAACTAGCTTGCAAAAAAGAAGATAAAAGCCCCAGTTTAGTTATGTCTTTCTTAGTCAATACTCTTTTAGATTCCTTCATTATAATCATCTCCATTCATTGCCATCATTTCATTTTTGACTAATTTATTCTTAGAATTAAAATACTCATATATTGCTAAAGCTGCACCAATTACAGCCACCGGAAGCAAATTTGAAAAAGGTATGAATGATGCTATAAAAAATCCTATAATGAAATATGGTACATATTGACCTTTCATCATAACTTTTAGAAGCATTCCAAATCCAACAGCCGGCAATATGCCACCCGCTATCTCAAAACCATGTCCTAACCATACAGGCATAGATTTAACTAGTATTTTCATCAAATCTTGAGCGACATAAACACTTAAAAATACAACTACCCCATAACTGATTGCAACAATTGCCGTTGTCAAAATATTTAATCTAATAAGACCACTGGTATTTGCTTCTTCAGCATATTTATCAGCTTTTGGCATAAAGAATGAAAAGCTCGAATAATAGAATAATATTATATACTGCATTAGAAAGCTAAACGGTAACGCTAATCCAATCGCTGTTTTTGGATCAGTTCCTGTAGTATATGCGATGACAGTTGTCATTATTCCTGCTAAAATAGGATTAGGCGGTTGTGTTCCACCAGCAGGAGTTAATCCAGCAAAGGCTAATTCAGTAAGGCCACCTGCAATTAATCCTGTCTGCAGATCGCCAAGTATCAATCCTGTCAGTGTTCCTACTATAATTGGTCTAAACAAAAACAATGCTTCCAGCCAAAAATCGATACCAACTATGACTGCTAAGATTGCCAGCAGCAAACCTTGTACTAATGTAATACTATGCATAAATCATTACCTCCTCAATCAATATATTCTTTTCTATCACTAGGAACATCCTGTATATAAAGGTTTACTCCCTTTTTCTTAATATAATGTAAGTCATCCAGGTCTTTATCATCTACATAAACTTTTTTACTGATTTGGCGTTTGCCTTGCGAAAAATGCATATTACCTACATTTACTTCTTTTATTGGTACACCACCGTCAATTAATTTTCTGACTATTTCAGGTGTTTTACAAACAATAAATATCTTTTGATTTGGTGCAGCTTTATGGATTATATTTATTGTTTGATCCACTGAAAAAAATCTAATTCCAACACCTGACGTTTGAGCAGTAACAGCCATTAATTCTTGTTGAAGTGGATCTTTTGCGACTTCATCATCAACAACGACAATCAAATTTGCGCCTAAAGACGTAGTCCATGTAACACCTACTTGACCATGAACCAGCCTATTGTCTATACGTACTAATAAAATATTTGGTACTGGCATCTCTACCCCCCTCTCTTCAAAAGATTTTACTTTATATAAAGCAAAAAGCATGCCAAGCAGTGTAAAACCGCTAAACATGCTTTTTCATCATTCTTTACAGTAAATACTTCTTAATTTTATAAATATCTTGTTACACTATATTTCATAAATCGGTCATTATATATACTGTCAATTACACTATGTCTATAAATCTACGAAGCTAATCCTAAAAAACCTAAATTATAACCTACAATTCCTAAAATCATAAGTCCAATAATACAAAATATTGCAGGAACTTTTCTTTTAAGAAGCCAATATATTAGAAAAGTTAATATAAGTGGCAACAAATTTGGCATTATAGTATCTAACTGTTGTTGTGCTGTAACAACAACCATTTTACTATCAGTTGAATAAGAGTATAACTTAATTGGCACATTGATTATCGTCCATTTAGCTACTAATCCACCCATTACAACATAAGCTAAAACAGCAACTGTCTTCATTATTTTAGGCAATATTTCTTTCATAGATGCAATCATATTTATACCTTTATAATAAGGAATCATTAATCCATAATACCGCATAATTAATCGCACCGAGTTTATAACCACAAAAAATATTAAAGGTCCTAATAAACTTCCACTGAGACCTATTCCTGCACCTATGGCTGCAATCATAGGTCTAAATATGCCCCAAAATATTGGGTCTCCTAAACCCGCTAACGGTCCCATTAAAGCTATTTTTATTCCTGTAATAGCTTCACCATTAATTTTTTCTTCTTTCACTAGAGCTTCTTCCATTGCAGCATTTAATCCTAAAATTATCGGCACGGTAAATTGATGAGTATTAAAATATTCCATGTGCCTCTTTAAAGCTTCTGACAATTTTTCTTTTGTTTTGTATAATTTTTTTAATACAGGAATTATACTGTAGCAATAACATAAATTTTGCATTCTTTCATAATTCCATGATATTTGATAGAATTGCATTCTCCAGAATATCTTTAAAAGATCTTTGTGCTCTATCGTTAATGATTCATCTTTAATAATTGTTTCATCATTTTTTTCATTTTCGATATCATCAGCTATATTATTTATAATTTTACTTCTCTTATTCCTATGAGCATTTCTATTATCATCTTTTATGAAATAAAAATAAAAAAATTGCTGCAAAACTGGCCCCCATCATCGCTAATCCAACTAAAGTCATTTTGGTAAAGGTCATAGTCAAAAATCCAATAAAGAAAAATGGCAGTAATTCATTAGCATTTAATAATTCCATAATCATAGCATAACCAACTACAACTAAAAAACCAGAAGAAACTTGCAATCCAATTGTAATTGATTTCGGTAGATTATCTAATAAAGCCCTTACATTAGACGCATTAGCAAAATAAGCTACCATTAAAGACGGTATCGAGACTCTTAATGCACTAGGTATCGCAGTCAAAAAAATGCATTGCAGTTACACCTTTTGTACTACCTTTTTCAGCATATTTATCTGCTAAATGCATTATAAATACGTCAATTGTACTTTTTTGAGCAATTTGTAACACTTGTCCAGCAACTGCAACTGGAACAGCTATACTTATAGCCACGCCAATATTTTGTTTTCCTATAATAGCCATTATAGCAGCTATAGCACCTGCAATAGCAGGATCAGGTGGAACAGACGCACCAATTGTCATCCACCCTAATGCTATCAACTCCATAGAAGCCCCCACTATAATTCCTGTTTTTAGATCACCAAGAGCTAAACCCACTAATGTAGATGCAATCAAAGGTCTATGTGTTTGAAACTCTTCTGCTGCAGCTCCTATTCCCGAAATTGACGTGACAATAAATAACAATATAAATTTTGTTATTGTCAATCGTCATTCCTCCTTAGACTGTATTAATGTCAATATATTAATACTTCTATCATTTGGAAGCATTCTTACATCTAAAGAAACATTTTTTTTTAGCTATTTCTTTTAAAACATCAATTTCATTTTCATTTAAATACACAGCGGTAGTTATACGTTTCTTACCATTTTTATATGGTAGCCCCCCAATATTAATTCTATTTATTTTCCCTCCTTTATCTAAAAATTCTAATATTTCAAAAGGATTACTAAATATAATCATTAAGTTCTCATATTTGCTTTCTTCTTCATATATTTTGATAGCACTATCAACATCACAAAACAGCACCTCTATATCTTCTGGAACTGCCATCTCGATGAAAGTTTTGCGTATTTCATCTTTTACTACATTTTTATCAACTACAATTATTTCAGTTATAGCTTCACTTGAACACCAATTATTTACTACCTGTCCATGCACTAATCTCTCATCAAGGCGAACCACTTTCAACATTTTGTTATTCCTCCTAATCGCAAAGCTTGTTAAGTCTCTCAGATAATTTCTCATGAACATCAACTATTCCATTTCTGCCTGCATTTTTAGCAATATCAGATACAACTGATAATCTTTCATTCCTCCTTGACAAAATTTCCAAAATCATAGGCATATTAAAACCTGTTATGACATTAACTTTGTCATCTATCTCCAATGAACCTACATTATACGGGCTTCCTCCTATTATGTCAACAAATATTAATATTTCTTCGGTTTGCAATCTTTTTTTTGCTAAATCTATCTTCTTTTTAAGATCATCTATACTTTCTCCAATCGTGAAATTAATCGCTTCAACTTTTTCTTGCTCACCATATATCATTTTCAGTGATTCATACAGCGCTTCAGCATACGGACCATGTGACACCAATATTATTCCAACCATTTTTTAATTTTTTACCTCCTCTTAGACAATAAATTGCAAAAGTTGTGCCATACCTTGTTATTTTTAAATAGCCAGATCATTAATCTTCTGATGTATTATATCGTATATAAAACCTATTTCTGATGTTGGTATTAGAACTTTGTAGATATCTTCTATGACACTAAAGCTAGAATGAACCAAATCTATAAACTGTCTATGCCACTTTTCAAACTCATTCAAATTACTGTAAGACATAATTGGATCCTTCATGATTAACCTTTCAATAAGACAACTTATGTGTATATACAACCCTATCTTTAAATCATTCGAAAACTTAAACCCCAAACTTAATTCCAAATCTAAAATAGCTTTTTCAACTTGATCAATTATTTTATCAGGATTTAATATAGTTAAATAATTCAATACATTTTGAAGTGAAAAAAGTTTAACTATAGCCTGGTTAATCTGCTCTATAGTTTTATCATCAGTTAAATCTTTTAATACTTTATTAAGTATAAAATCTCCACGTCCTGCAATCAAATCTTCCAAAGACATATATGGAATCTCTTTTATTCCAGGATCAGCCGTTCCTATTATGAGTTTTATATTGTAATTTTTGAATATCTCATCTTTAAATCCATTGCCTTTAAGTCTATCATAATCATACGCAATTATTTCAATACCATCATTTGCTAAGCATTCATACAAAAGGTCTTTTATCTTTACAGCCGTTCCTATGCCAGTCATACATGTTGCTATAATGCCATTCTTTTTGTTTTTATTTAATTTTATATATTTGTAACTACTATTATTTTTCTTAACAGACTCTACAACAATTTGTTCTAAAGATTGTCCCTGTATAATTCTGTTACCTACATCCAGCGCCAGTTGAGTTGTAATGTTGTTTATAATACCTATATCTCCATCTACTACATTAATCAAAGACTTGTATATATCTTCTAGCGAGCCCATATCAACTAATATAATAATACCTTTTGAAGTATCGATATTTTTTAAATAACTTTCCACCTTTAACATAATATCCTGTGTTGACATATCTATTGGCATATCGAAGGCTTCAAAGATAAAATGTCCTAAGAGTCTATTCGCAACGCTTGCTATACTGCTTGCAGTCGAATAGCCATGTGCAATTATTATCGAATTTATCATGTTTGTATTATCATTTTTATTCATACTTTTAATATAAAGTGTAAAATAAATTACAGCTATTCGATCGAGTTTAGCATCCAGATTAACTTCGATAAGTTCAATCATTTTATTAGCTATTATAAATTCTTTAGGGAAAACATTCTTTACAATATTTACTACAATTTCAACTTTAGAAGCATATTTTCTAGATGCATTCTCTAGCAATTTGTTGGTAAAATGCGCTAATACAATAGCAGTATTACCGTAATATTTTATTCCATAATTATTTTCAATAATATTTAAAACATTGTCTATTACACTTTTTATAGTATTAAATAACAAAGAGTCTGCAAAATTTTGATTCTCACTATTACCGAAAACAATAATATCAGAAAGTTGATTCAAATACATCAAAGATTCATTTTTTACCTTATCTGTATTTAAATTTTCATTTTTAAATTTAACAAACAAATCTAATATCTTTTCTGTTATTTCATTTATATCCTTATCATTTTTCACATCATCAGTAAGATATTTGTCTACTTTATTATGAGATATAAACATACCGTTAAATTGTAAATTGTCTTTTAGAAAGTCTTCAACATTATACTGTAGATCTTTTGGCAAATCATATAAATGAATACGTAATATATTAATTTTGTTCCTCGATATTTGACTATACGCCTGAGCACAGCTATATTTTATGACATTTATCATTTTGCCTATATTTCCTGAAATATTTGTTTTAACTAATGCATTTAAAACTTGTTTACTTATTAATATATCCATTTCAAGATTCTTTGCTTCAACTTTGTAAAAATTATATATTAATTGCAGTCTCTCATATAATGGTCTATCACTAAGTGATGGAATATTAACAACAAGGGGTATCCTTCTTAAGAAAGTTTTTATTAAAGTTTGTTCTGGATCTTCAGTTGTCGCAAATATAAATCTGACTTTTGACGTCCTCCAATTTCCTGTCTCACCTAACCTTCTAAATAAACCTTTATCCAAAAACAGAAATAATTTTTCTTGACCTTCTGGCGGTAATCTATGAACTTCGTCTAAAAAGAGATATCCGCCATTAGCTTCTTCTAATAGTCCACTTTTATCCTTATCTGCTCCAGTAAAAGCACCTTTTACATAACCAAATAAATTAGCCGACAATAATTCCGGATTATTGGCATATTCTGCACAATTAAATATAATATAAGGCGCATTTTTTCCCACAGCATTTATTGATTTTGCATATTCATATATAAGCTGAGCAATGAAACTTTTACCTACACCTGTATGTCCACTCAACAAAATAGGTAAACCATTTGGTGGATAAGATGCCGCAGATTTGCAAAGCTTAACCTGTTCCTTAAGGCTTCCATTATATCCAATTAATTTCATAAAAGGATCATCGCTTTTTATTTTTACAAGTAATTCAGAATCAGAAATTTTATTTTTAAACAAATTTGACTGCTTCTCATAAAATTCTTTATCTATAAAATAAACTGGCCTCGTATTTATCTTAATAGCTTTACCTTCTTTATGCAATTCATTCA
The DNA here is from genome assembly GCF_000747665.1 of Thermoanaerobacterium saccharolyticum. Lineage (GTDB taxonomy): Bacteria > Bacillota > Thermoanaerobacteria > Thermoanaerobacterales > Thermoanaerobacteraceae > Thermoanaerobacterium > Thermoanaerobacterium saccharolyticum. The sequence goes on from NZ_BBKT01000057.1 coordinate 9,910, forward strand.
AAAAATGGCTGACAACGTTCCTTTTGATATTTAACCTGGCAGCAATCTCTTCTGCAGTCAAACCTCTTTTTTTAGTTATATCAAGGCTATTTGACAGGTTTTTCAACTCAATAAAGATTTTTTCTTTATTTTTCATTAAAAACTCAACCACCCTTAAGTTCTATAAAACGTTTTTATCAGAGTTTATTTTAATTTTAATTCTACTATAATTTTGTACTTTATTGCCATATATTTCAAAACCCTAACATTGCTGTTAGGGTTGATTTTCTCCATTAGGAAACTTTTTTTAACGTTAGCGGCCTGTGGCCCTTTTTCAGCCTCCACTATATCAAACTCAACTTCCTGTCCTTCTTCTAACGTCTTAAAACCATCCTGTTCAATTGCTGAGTAATGAACGAATACGTCCGAGCCTCCTTCTCTCTCTATGAAGCCATAACCTTTCTCAGCATTGAACCATTTTACTTTACCTCTTACCATTATATCTTCCTCCAAACGTGATAAATAATTTACCTCTTTATAATAGCACTGAAACATATACATTGTCAAATGAATTTTAGCCTTATTGCACTGACTTTAAGTATCTTACGATTTTACTTAAAGCTTCACCTGCCGATTCCCTCATGACTGCATCAGCCCTTCTATCTTCTGGCGTCTCTGATTTGTTTATTATGACAAGATGCTTTGATAAGCCCGGCAGGAAGTTTACAGGTGATACGGTAAGCGATGAACCAATGACTATCATTAAATCGCTATCTTCTGCTTCATGCCATGCCTTTTCAAAATCTTCAGGCATCTGATCTCCAAACATTACAACATCTGGCCTTAAAATTCCATTGCATTTGTCGCATTTAGGTGGGATTTCCCCTTTAGACACTTTCGCCTCCAGCAAATCAATTGAGACTACTTCGCCACAATTTGTGCAGCTTCCTGTCCTTGTCTGCCCATGTACTTCGTACACTTTTTTTGACCCAGCCTTCTGGTGCAAATTATCTATGTTTTGAGTAATTACGCATGATATAAACCCATCTTGCTCCAGTTGGGCCAATATGTAGTGTGCTTTGTTTGGCTTTGCATCTTTCATTGATAGTAAAATTTTAAAGCCGCTCTTGTAAAATTTTTCAGGATCATTGTATAAAACTTTTGTAGACAGCGCTTCCATAGGGTCCATCTTTTCCCAAAGTCCAGTTCCAGGACTCCTAAAATCAGGAATGCCGCTTTCTGTAGATATTCCAGCCCCCGTCAATACAACGGTTTTTTTAGAATTCTCTATCAATCTTGCGACTTTTTCATATACATCTTCTTGAGCCATTTGTCTCACCTCAAATACAAGTATACCACTACAACAAAAATTTTACATGGCAGATTTGTATTTTTTCTTTTTTACAATGGCTCCAATTTTTCCAGTTTCTTGTGCTGTCAAATTTGACCATCCTACTTTATGTACCTTATCTAATAGTCCTAATTCTTTTGCCGCCTCTATCTTTAATTTTTCATCCATCGTATCATCTCCTAATATCCTTTTCCAAATTCATTTATAGATATTTTTTGTCCAGTCAACGCATCCACTATTAAATCCATTGCAGGCAAACGGTATATTAGCTTAAGTCCATATTTGCTTGTATATAAATAATAAAGAGATGGTTTCTCATTTATTAATATGTCTCTTGCAATGCTTTCCTTCAAAATATCTCCTGTTGATGGTTTATCAGCCTCATCCCAATTTAATGAGACATTTATTATTTTGCCACTTTTATCTGTTTTAATTCTCACATAATTATCCAAAACTATTGCATCATTGTAAACTCGATAAAACATGTACGTATAATCATCATTTCCTCTGGCAGGTTTTTTTAAAAGATTCAATTCGCAATCTTTTCCTCTCAAAATTTCCTTCGCAAAATCTATTATCCTATCTAAATTGCCATACGTATCGAATAACCCTTCATCATCAGAAATATCTACGTTCTCACTCATTATAGTTCCGCTTTCTTTGTCGACTGCTATATTTGCATTAACTATTAAGCTTTTATCAGTATGATTCATATTAAATGTATATGCTGCTTTTTCAGTGAGAAAATACCTCTCAATTGTCTTGCTGTCTAATACTTTAATATCATTTATGCGAAAGTTATTCATCTCATTCATTGCTATTTTCAATGCCTCATCGTAAGATACCATGTTACCTGAATTTTTTAGATCGTTAGCACATCCCTTAATTGTTGCGACATCATCGCATAGCTTATCACCACTAAAATCTACCAAATCGCCGTTTAATGCATCAACGCCAACAAGATTATAGTCGATGCTTAAAGCATAGTACAGCCGATATTTTGGAAAATCATCATTATTGTCCTTTAAATAAACAAGAGTAGGATTAAGTTTGCTATTAAATGCCTTTAAAGCATTAACACTACTAATCGTCCTTATGTCTTTATTATAAGATGATTCATCTATACTTTGTCCTTTCAATCTCAATATATCGCCGCTTTCAGAGTCAATGTAAACATAAGCGTCTATATTGTACACAGGTACATCATCAACTAAACTTTTGTAACGAAATTTGTAAATTATTGGTCTTTCTAAAGCATCATCGATGTACGTTGAATCATTAACCTCTGATACATAATCAAATTTTTCTCCAAAAACATTTTCCAAAAGTTTTTTACCTATTATTGCAGCATCGTCCTTCCTTATCTTTGATTTACCGTTTTTACCAAACAAGTATTTCATTTGGTCAACATAATAATCCACGCTTTTAATCTGTCCATCGTTTAATACAACATCAAGGGTTTTGTATATGTCGCCATCGCTTTTCATATTTATTTCGATAGAACCATCACTATTTTTTATGATTTGATCTACTGACATATAACTTATAAATGGCATCTTATCTTTTAACAATCTTAAGTAATCTTGATTTTGAATATCGCCGGGAAAACCAAATGAAAAAGCGTTTAAGCCAAATACCATTAGCAACGTCAAAGTTAATAGAAAAATCCTTTTAATCATACATAGAATACCTCCATTGAGTAAAATATTACCATATATAGTATTCTATGTATTTTTGAAAAATCCTTTTTTTGATACAAAAAAATCCGGTTAATTCCGGATTTTTTATCTTTAAAGAGCAACAACTTCCTTTACTTCAGGTATTTCTTCTTTTATTGCTCTTTCAATTCCTTCTTTCAATGTCATTACTGCAAATGGACAGCCGCCGCAAGCACCTGTAAGCCTTACTTGAACTACGCCATCGTCAGTAACGTCGACGAGTTCTACATCTCCGCCATCTGCTTGAAGAGAAGGTCTTAAAAGCTTTAAAACTTCTTCTACTTTTTCTCTCACGATATGCCCTCCTCGTATAATTATTTTTGTAGACAATAAATTTGTCCCACTTCTTAAAATTTAATAGAAACACATTGATAATTGGAAATTACCTCTTTTTAAAATCATCATTTAGAAATCACATCTATTGCCATGTATCTAAAATATCAAATTAAGTACATGGCACAGGCCGCCACATCTTTTATTTTACGGCCTTTATGTTTACTTTTGAGATAACTTGTAGCATTATTATACTGTAAAGTTAATATGGGACAGGCTTTTGTCCTCCATGCGGTTTTTCCGCTCTTTAAAGTATGGTCCCTACACCAGATTTGCCTTTTCTCACGCGAAATCTGCTTTGTCGTATATAAACCCCTGGCAGCAGAGGACTCAGG
>NZ_BBKT01000056.1 GCF_000747665.1 Thermoanaerobacterium saccharolyticum
ATTTAAAAATTCGAAGATTGACAAAGAGAGCCGGAATTGTCAGGTTGGTAATTTCACCATAAGGGCTTAAGACCCAGCAAGGGAGCATAACTGACATCCACCTCATGTAAGGCAGAACGAAGGAATTAAGGACAAAGATCCTGTGAGACATGGGAGGGTATGCCACATGAGCTTAAGTGGAATTCATAGGCCAAAATATGGAAAAACAACAGAAGCTTATTTGGGTTACCTATCACATGTAAAATTAATGAATAAATAGCATTAATATACATGAGGGCTCCTTTGAAGATCATGAAAATTTGAGAATGAGTGAGATATTAAAAGAAAATCAAAGATTATAGAGGGAGGTATTAAATTGCTCAATAATGGCATATACAAGTGCATAGCCTGTGGTAAACGATTCGCTGTAACCATATCAAACGCAGGATATCCCGGTGGGAAAGAACGAGAAAGCATAAATTGTCCGTGGTGTGGTGCTGAAAATGGCAGCGAAGTAACAAGCGGAATTATTACCACGCAAAAAGTGGTTACGGAGGGTGGTGTTAATCAATGACTATATATGAAAAAATCGACCGCTACAAGCTGGCCATTGATGAAAAGCGTCCCTTTGAAGGCCATTTGCTTCATGAAATTAAAAACTACTATCGCATAGGCCTTACATGGTCCAGTAATGCTCTTGAAGGAAATACTCTCACTTTAAGTGAAACAAAGATCCTCCTGGAAGATGGATTGACTGTCGGAGGAAAGCCTCTTCGAGATACATTCGAAGCCCTTGGACACGCAAAGGCTTATGATTTCATGTTTACATTGCTTAATAGTTATCAAATAACCGAAGAAGACGCCCTTACAATGCACCGAATGTTCTATACAGGTATTGATGCCGAGGAAGCAGGAAAATACCGCGATCGCCCGGTCTTTATAACCGGCTCAAAATATGAAGTATGCCCAGTAGAACGGATAGAAGGGGAAATGAAAAAACTGTTCCAATGGGCATGCTCCGAACGTAATAAATACCATCCGGTTCAATTTGCCGCCCAGCTGCATAAACGGTTTGTATTTATTCACCCTTTCATAGATGGAAACGGGAGAGTAGCTCGGTTGCTTATGAATACAGCGCTTATTCAAGATGGTTATATGTTGGCCATAATTCCACCGGTCTTACGTCATGAGTATATTAGCTTACTGGAGCAGGCTCATGAAGATGATCAACCTTTTATGGACTTTATTGCCGAACGCGTTTTGGAGTCTGAAAAGGAGATTATGAGATTACTGCATATTCCTTTTCCTAATCAGTCATAAAATAAAATAAGAGCGGCATCTAATCCTTAAGATTCCGCTCAAAATATACCCAGTGGTAATATTTAAGCCATTCCGCTTTTATATAAAAAAGAGAGCCTATACCGTGATAAAGTCCTGGAGGCTCTCTTTGTGTTCCTGGTGTAGTTTTATTGTATGACATGGAAGGGCTATGGCCGTTAATATTCATTTGGAAAGAGGATTGTCGTCGCAGATCTGTCCCATTCGGTAATAATCCAGATCTTCCCCTTGCTGGTCTCATATGCTTCCAGTATTCGTTCGCCTGTCTTAACTGCCAGATCATTCAGCTCCTTATCCACTTGGGAAAGGGCTTATGTCGTCGGTCATTTCACGGATATAGGCTTTCAATATGGCCACCACTTTGTTTTCGTCAGTGTTATCTCCGCTGCCTTCGATCGTGAATTTAGGCTCTGCCTTGACTCCCACTTTGATGGTTATGTTTTGACTGGCTTTTCCGGTTGCAGAAGCTACCGGGATTTCATCCGGTTCCTCGCCTACTATTCCGCCGTCTTCATAGGCCCTAACTCCGAGGAGTTCACCGGTCCGCTGCCATAAGTCAAGGCCTCTTTGTCTCTTGCTTGGGCTTAATGGAATAAGGCTTTCAGCTCCGTCCTCGGCCACGATGCCCATATGCGGTTTTGTCATTATACCGCCCCATGCATGTTCTTGTATAGAGCTGCCTTTTCCGGCTTTGTATCCCGCACCGAAGGAGCTTTTTACCTTATCCCAAAGGCCACCGAAAAAGCTCGGGATTGTGTCGGTAAAGAAGCTCTTAATGCTTACCCATACGTTCATTGCCAGTGTTGGCAAAGTCTGTGTGAAAAATCCGCTTATCGAGCTCCACAAGTTTCTGAAAAAGCCAGGGATTGTCTGCGTAAAGAATGGGACTATATTGTTTTCCCATACGCTGGTCGCCCAGGATGGTAGCGTTGAAGTGAAGAATGTTGAAATCCCATTCCATAAATCTGAAAAGAACCTCGGCACATCCTCTGTGAAAAAGACCTCCGCTTTTCCTACGGCATATCCTACCGCATACGGTACGGTCTCGGTGAAGAAATCGCCGACGCTATTCCAGAGCTCACCCTATTTCTCCGGTATAGTTTCTGTGAAGAAAGCCGCTGCGCCGCCTATTCCGGCACCAATTAAGGCACCAATTCCGACCATTCCTGCTTTAGTTTCTGCGGTTACATACTCATCTTTAGCAGCTTTGCTATTGCCTGCCTTGCTTGCTTTTATTCCCACTCAATTGTAGCCGGTGGTTTCGATGTAATGTCATACAAGACTCTGTTTACACCGTATACTTCATTTACAATGCTTGTAGATATGTCTTCGAGAATGTCGTATGGCATCTTCACCCAGTCTGCCGTCATTCCATCGTTGCTTTCTACAATCCTTAAGATTATCGGGTATGCATACGTCCTGTCATCACCCATGATACCGACGCTTTTTATATCTGGCAATACAGCAAAAGACTGCCATACATTGTTGTACCAGCCGTATTTTTTCATCTCTCTTAACACTATGCTGTCGGCTTCTCTCAATATGTTTAATTTTTCTTCTGTCACTTCCCCGAGTATCCTGACTGCTAAACCTGGCCCTGGGAAAGGCTGCCTATTTAAAATCTCATCAGGCATACCCAGTTCTCTTCCAACCTGTCTTACCTCATCTTTAAAAAGCATCCTTAATGGCTCAATGAGCTCAAATCCTACATTTTCAGGCAATCCGCCTACATTGTGATGGCTTTTTATTGTTGAAGCGACAGGGCTTCCACTCTCAATTACATCCGGATAAAGGGTGCCTTGCACTAAATATTTCACATCTCCTATTTTCTTTGCTTCTTCCTTAAACACCTCTATAAACTCGTTTCCTATTATCTTTCTCTTTTCTTCAGGATCCTTGACTCCCTTTAGCTTCTCTAAAAATCTATCCTTTGCATCTACTTTTATTATCTCCATATCAAAATTGGTTTTAAAAGTGTCGACTACCTTCTCAGCCTCGTTTTTCCTGAGAAGGCCGTTATCTACAAAAATACATATTAGCTGGTCGTGTATTGCTCTATTTACTAAAACTGCAGCAACAGATGAATCAACACCACCGCTTAGCGCACAGACAACCTTGTCATTTCCGACTTTTTGTCTTATTTCTTTTACAGTCTGCTCTATAAGTGAATCCATTGTCCAATCTGCAGAGCAATCACATACTTCAAACAAGAAATTCCTGATTATCTCAGTACCTCTCGGAGTATGTACTACTTCTGGATGGAATTGTACGGCGTACTGCTTTCCTTCTACGTTGGCGATTGCAGCAATAGGGCAATTTGCTGTCGATGCAACAACTTTAAAGTTTTTAGGCGGAAGTTCTATTTGATCCGTATGGCTCATCCAACAGCTTGTCTCTTTTTCGATCCCCTTAAACAAAGGAATGTTGTTGTTTATCACAACATCTGTTTTCCCATACTCTCTTACAGGTGCTTCCGCAACCTTGCCGCCTTGTATCATCGTCATAAGCTGTGCACCGTAACAAATGCCAAGTATAGGATATTTTAGCTTAAATATGCCTTCATCGCACATTGGCGCATTTTCTGTATAAACGCTGGCAGGTCCTCCTGACAAGACCAAACCCTTAGGCTGTCTTTTATCAACTTCTTCTGGCTTTATATTGTACGGAACAATTTCGCAAAACACATTTGCTTCCCTTATTCTCCTTGCAATAAGCTGCGTATATTGGCCGCCAAAATCAAGTATCAATATGACTTCTCTATTAATCCCCATCAAAATCCTCCTTTATTTAATACTATAATTTGGAGCTTCCTTCGTAATAATTATATCATGTGGATGGCTTTCAGTTAATCCCGCATTCGTTATTTTTATAAATTTTGTCTTCGTCCTGAGCTCCTCAATATTGTGGACACCGCAGTAGCCCATTCCAGCCCTTAAGCCTCCGATCATCTGGTAAACAGTATCCTTCAAAGGTCCCTTGTAAGGCACTCTACCTTCTACACCTTCAGGAACAAGTTTTTTCATGCCTTCCTGGAAATATCGATCAGAGCTTCCGCTCTTCATTGCTGATATTGAGCCCATTCCTCTGTATACTTTATAGCTTCTTCCTTGGTATATTTCTACTTCACCAGGGCTTTCCTCGGTCCCTGCAAAAAGACTTCCAATCATCACTGTAGATGCACCAGCAGCAATCGCTTTGACGATGTCTCCACTGTACTTTATGCCGCCATCTGCGATTACAGGTATACCATATTTATCGGCTTCCTCCGCACAATCATAAATTGCTGTAATCTGAGGAACTCCGATTCCTGCTACGACTCTCGTTGTGCAAATTGAACCAGGCCCAATGCCTACCTTAACGCAATCAGCACCTCTTTCTATTAAATCTCTTGTAGCCTCTGCAGTCGCCACATTTCCAGCAATAATCTGAAGATCAGGAAATCTATTCTTTATCTTTTCCACCGTATTTAAGACACCGACAGAATGTCCATGAGCCGTGTCAACCACCACAACATCTACATTGGCATCTACCAGAGCTTGAACTCTTTCCATGACATCCGCAGAAACACCTACAGCAGCACCAACAAGCAATCTTCCTCTCGAATCTTTTGCAGAATTAGGATATTCTACAGCCTTTTCAATATCTTTAATGGTAATCAATCCTTTTAAATTGTTGTCATCATCTACAAGCGGCAACTTCTCTATCTTATGCTTTTTAAGTATTTCCCGAGCCTCATCTATAGTAGTCCCAACAGGTGCAGTTACTAAATTCTCTTTTGTCATGACTTCTTTAATCGGTCTGTCCAAATTGCTTTCAAATCTTATGTCTCTGTTGGTGATTATCCCAACGAGTTTACTGCCGACTGTTATAGGCACTCCAGATATCCTATATCTTTCCATAAGCTCTACAGCGTCTTGTATCTTGTGTTCTGGTGACAGATAAAAAGGATTTGTTATAACACCGTGTTCCGACCTTTTAACTCTATCTACCTCTAAAGCCTGTCTTTCTATAGGCATATTTTTGTGTATTATGCCAATTCCTCCTTCTCTTGCTATTGCAATGGCAAGAGAAGATTCTGTCACAGTATCCATTCCTGCACTAATCAATGGTATATTTAACATTATACTATTTGTAAGGCGTGTTTTAGTGTCAACCTCCTTTGGCAGCACATCAGATTTTGCCGGTATAAGCAGTACATCGTCAAACGTCAGTCCTTCTTTAACAAATTTATCAGCCATTTTTATCCCCTTCCTCTAAAATTTATTATGCCTGAGTTTATAATAAAAATGCCCGAACAGAGAATTTCGTTCAGGCAAAAAAGAGTACAACAATAACTCCCCATAGTAAAGAGTTACGGCTCTTTGTAGATACTCCAGTGCCTATTCACCAGATTATATGCGGATAAGATTTTATTATTAAATTACTAAACAATATAACAAATTTAGATGTCCATGTCAACAGTACAAAAAAAATAACCGGGCATCCCCGGTTATTTTCATTACATCATGTCCATGCCTGCTCCTGCTGCTGGAGCTGGTGGATTCTTTTCTGGTATGTCTGCCACGACTGCTTCTGTTGTCAATATCATTGACGCAACAGATGCAGCATTTTGAAGTGCTGACCTTGTAACCTTCGTTGGGTCAACTATACCTGCTTTTAACATGTCTACAAATTCTTCTTTGTATGCATCATAACCAAAAGCAGGGTCTTTTGATTCTTTTATCTTCTCAATGATTACTGAACCATCAACACCGGCATTTCTTGCAATTTGCCTTACTGGTTCTTCTAATGCTCTCAGCACGATCTGAGCACCTGTCCTGAAGTCGCCTTCTAATGCATCAACTACTTTTTGTACTTCTGGTATGACATCTAACAGTGCTGTGCCACCTCCAGGAACTATACCTTCCTCCACAGCAGCTCTCGTAGCTGAAAGAGCGTCTTCTATTCTGTGCTTCTTTTCTTTAAGCTCTGTCTCTGTAGCAGCACCAGCTTGAATCACTGCAACACCGCCAGAAAGCTTAGCCAATCTTTCTTGCAGTTTTTCTCTATCATAATCTGATGTAGTCTCTTCGATTTGAACTTTTATCTGATTTATTCTGTTCTTTATGTCTGCAGCATTTCCTGCGCCATCAACTATTGTAGTGTTTTCTTTTGTCACTTTTACTTGTCTTGCGCGACCAAGCATGTCTATTTTAGCTTCTTTGAGATCAAGACCTACTTCTTCAGATATTACTTGGCCACCTGTCAAGATAGCTATGTCTTGCAGCATTTCTTTTCTTCTGTCGCCAAATCCTGGAGCTTTTACTGCAACACATGTAAATGTACCTCTTAATTTATTAACTACTAATGTTGCAAGTGCTTCACCTTCAACATCATCTGCAATTATCAAAAGCTTCCTACCTTGTTGTACTACTTGCTCAAGCAACGGCAACAAGTCTTGAATATTTGATAACTTCTTGTCTGTGATGAGTATTAAAGGATCGTCCAGAACTGCCTCCATCTTATCTGTATCAGTTACCATATACTGTGAAATATAGCCTCTGTCAAACTGCATTCCTTCAACTATTTCAATAGTCGTATTCATTGACTTTGATTCTTCTACTGTTATTACGCCGTCTTTGCCGACTTTATCCATTGCTTCAGCTATTAAGTTGCCGATCTCCTCGTCAGCCGCTGAAATTGATGCAACATGTGCAATAGAATCTTTTCCCTCTACCGGCTTTGATATATTCTTTAATCCTTCAACAGCAGCATCGACAGCTTTTGCCATACCACGCCTTAAAAGCATCGGATTTGCACCAGCAGCTAAGTTTCTTAAACCTTCCAATACCATAGCTTGTGCCAATAAAGTAGCCGTTGTTGTACCATCGCCGGCAACGTCATTTGTCTTTGTTGCAACTTCCTTTAAAAGCTGCGCGCCTTGATTTTCAAAAGGATCTTCTAATTCAATCTCTCTTGCAATTGTAACACCATCGTTTGTAATCGTTGGTGAGCCGTATTTTTTATCTAAAACAACATTACGGCCTCTTGGTCCTAATGTGACTTTCACTGTGTTGGCAACAGCATTTACGCCTCTTTCCAAAGCCTTTCTTGCATCTTCACCGTACAAAATTTTCTTTGCCATTTCTTCTACCTCCTTATTCTACTACAGCTAATATATCGCTCTGCCTCAAGAGAAGATATTCTTCTCCATCAAGTTTTACTTCTGTGCCAGCGTATTTTGAGAATATTACCTTGTCTCCGACTTTCACTTCCAGCTCGACTCTTTTTCCATCTATGTATTCACCAGAGCCGACAGCAAGTACTTCACCTTGTTGAGGTTTTTCTTTCGCAGTGCCAGGCAATACAATGCCGCCTTTTGTTACCTCTTCGGCTTCAGTAACCTTTACTACAACTCTGTCACCAAGTGGTTTTAATCTCATAATATCCCTCCTCGAAATTTGTTAGCACTCATTCATGACGAGTGCTAATCATCACACTTTTTATATTAGTTTAATTACAAGTTCATGGCAAACTCCAAATTTCTCTAATTTTTGCCGTTTTAGACGATTATTATAGATTTTACCCATTTATCTTCTAATTATACGATTAATATTAAATTTACGCAAAAAATGCAGGCATTAGCTGCCTGCAACATTATTTACATTGCTATTTGAACTTTGTTGTTTTAGATAATTTATCATGTTGTACATAAATTGCTGCTGTTCTTTTGTAAGCATTGATTTAAGACCATTTACGACTTCCGACTGCTGCTCTGTAAGTCCAAGATTCTCAGGCACATCGTCATCTTTTGTTTCCTTTTCTGCATCATTGCTCTTTACATCTTCCACCATTTCACCACTTGAGGAGTCTTCTGCATCTTTAACTTCTTCTATCTTTTTATCTTTTTTAGAACTATCAAATAAATCATTCTTCACATCGCCTTTACCGCTTTCTTCCACCTTCTCGTGCCGTGATTCGCCATTTTTTGAATTCATAATGCTTTCAGCCTTGTTCAAAGCTTCTACAAGCTTTATATTTTTTATGATTTTCTCTGCCATATCCTTTTTATCATCAGGAATAACAGGCTTTATCGCTTCAAAAATGTCCAGAATTTTATCTATGATGTTATTTTTATCTCCTTCAATTTCGTATTTTTTCATTTTTTCGTTTAGGTTTTGTATTCCTTCATGAAGTTTTATAAATTTATCTATGATTATTTGCTTGTCTTCTTTCATGTACGGTTTTACTGCTTTTAGCATTCCAATCTGATCAAAGTCATCTTCTTGCATTTCAGCTTCTTGATTAAATTCCATCAACTGTTTGTGGCATTCAAGTATCTCGGCAATTTTTGTGAATATATCTATGTAGTACTGTTCCTTCCTGTGTAGATATGGTTTTACGCTTCCCATAAAGTTTTTGCTTTTCTCTATTATCTCAAAAATATCCAAATCGTTTTTCTTTTCATCGTCTTTTTTGCTTTCTGTTTTATCATCTTTATCATGCTCCACAATTTCTTCGTCTTCTTTTTTCTTTAAAAGCTGCCTTTCCCCTTCAAGACTTAAGCCATCAAAAATTTGAAACCTTATAAAAAATATTATGAAAAGTTCAATTATCAATACCTTTAGTAATTTTTCTCTATCCACGGCAAATCCCCCACTTCTATAAATACTTCTTAAATAATATATGTATAGGGTAGGTTTATTATCACCTACCCCATGCTTTTATTTCTTATCCACCACAAAAATACCTGGGACAAACAAGAAGATTATAAGGATCACTATTATGATCCAAATCCATCCACCATCCCATGCTGCTCCTTTTCCTTCAGGCATATGAAAACCCCCTTCACATTATTTATCGACCACAAATATTCCAGGTACAAAGAGGAAAATTATTAGTATTATGATTATGATCCAGATCCATCCGCCGCCCCATGCTGCTCCTTTTCCTTCAGGCATACTAAAAACCTCCTTTATTTTTTGGCCTCAAGGACCTATTACATTATACGTGATGCGCTAAATATTGTTACTGAAATTCATGGTGGCCAATGACCACAAAAAGCGCCTTGCCTTTTTCCGCGGTTTATCTTGCTGTAGGATAACTAACAGAAGAAAGAAAAATAACAAATCTTCAAATTCAAACTTTACATCCATTACAACAGTCAATATAACAAAAAAGAATAGAAGCGTATTCCCAGATATATTCATAAGATCAGCTCCATTTTAATTTACTTTAATTCATTATATTCCTGTTTTTGATTATTGATATTGATTTCGTTTTTTATGTAAAATAAATGGTCCTACCGCAAGATAGGACCATTTACTTTATTTGACTTGATTTAAGAATAATCCCATTCCACCGTCCATGATTATGACTAACAGTACGAAGAAGAACAGCAATGTTTCCATTGACCATGCTCCGCCAAACCATCCGCCGCCCATAAGGACAACGAGAATTAAGAAGAAGAACAGCAAATTGCTTTCGCCAAATACTGAACTTGTTCCTGCCATAATAATCCTCCTTTTAAAATTTTAAATTTAATCAAGCTTTTGGCTCTTCAACTATGAAGCCAGGTACAAACAAGAAGATAAGAAGTATTATAATTATAATCCAAAACCATCCACCGCCTATCCATGATGCACCTTTCTCTGTGGGCATATAAATATCCCCCTTTCGCAAGATTTATGTCAGGTCTTTTTGACCTAATACATAATATGACACCGCCAATATTTGTGACACTTCCAATTTAAAAACTAACAAAAATTTGCCTTAAACATATTCTGATATAAGAAAGGGGGATTCAATTTATGGATATAATTTCTGCACTGATTTTATCGGGTGTTTTTCAAAGCCTTTATCCCAAAAGCAAAATAGATTCAAGGTTATTGAGAAAAGCTTCTATATATAGGAGTGAATGTGTAAGTGCTATTGTGTATTCTAATTTGCCATATGATACGCTTAAAAAAAAAGATAGAATCAATTGGAGGAACAATAAAATACGAACTGCCTATTATTAACGGTTGGGCTGTAAACATACCGTGCAATAAACTAAACAGTATCGCAAAAAATAAAGGTATAAAATTTATAGCCGAAGATTCAACTGTAAAAACACAGCTTAATATCGCCACACAAGAAATCAAATCAAGAGAGGCAAATGATCACGGATACACTGGTAAAGGCGTAACAATAGCTTTTTTAGACACAGGAATTTACCCTCATCCAGACTTCACTAAGCCCAAAAACAGGATAATTGCATTTCACGACATTGTAAACGGAAAAAAAAGTCCATACGATGACAATGGCCACGGTACCCATGTAGCAGGCGATGCCGCATCCAGCGGTTATTTATCAGATGGCAAGTACAAAGGCGTAGCACCTGAAGCAAATATAGTATCGGTAAAAGTTTTGGATTCCAGAGGTAGCGGTTCAACATCAGATATATTAACAGGTATGCAGTGGATACTTGACAACAAAGATAAATACAATATAAGAATTGTATCGCTTTCCATCGGTGAAACACCATCATTGCCGCCTTTTTTAGACCCGCTTGTCAAAGGAGTAGATAGGCTTTGGAGAAGTGGATTGGTTGTTGTAGTGGCGGCTGGCAATTCAGGGCCGTCTATGAACTCCGTCACATCTCCAGGAAACAGCATGAATGTTATAACAGTTGGTGCAGTTGATGACAAAAGGACTGTTGACACTTCAGACGATGAAATTGCCAATTTTTCAGGAAGAGGATCTGCATTCTTGCCGAAACCTGACGTAGTAGCACCCGGTGTAAAGATCGTATCAACTGCATCAGGAAATGTGCCTTTAGGGACTGACGACAACATCCTTCTCAACAAATCATACAGAACAGCGTCTGGCACATCAATGGCAACACCAATTGTAGCAGGTGCTGCCGCACTGCTTTTGGAGAAAAATCCATCACTGACAAATTACCAAGTAAAAAATATTTTAAAGTCGACTACAACAAATGTTGACCACTACAGGTACTATTCGCAAGGATATGGAATGATAAATATAGAAATGGCATTAAAAAAAGTATGAGGTATTGCCTCATACTTTAATCTTTTTTTACGTCATTTTCATTAGCTGGAATCGGCGTCGGCAAGCCTCTTATCAAGTTAGCCGTAGCACCTGGTATGAATGTATACGTCAATGCCGCATAAATTGCATATAAATACTGAAGATTTGAAAAGCCTAATAGCGTAAAAATGGAAAGCAATATAAAGCCAAAAAATGTATCTCTAGTTATGCCTGTTGGCGGAGGAAATATAAGTTTCGGAAGCTTGCTGTTTTCTTCTGGCACCCCGAGGGAAATTGGCTCTGTAGAATAAATATTGTATATTGCTGGGAAAAATGACACAATATCTGACGCAGCCAACAGTGCATTCAATGCGATAGCAGATATCTTAGTATCGTTAATTAGGATAAGTAAAAAAACAAAAAGTATGAACTTTGCTATATATATAGGCTGTATATCTGTTTCCATACTGTCCAAAATAGGAGTTATTACATCCATCAATTTTTCTAATTTTTCTTCATCCATTGCGTCAAAATTTTTAATCTCTCCATTTTCCATTAAAACACCTCATTTCTCGTTGAAACCTTTTAATCTCATTATATTCACAACGAGAAACGGGTGTGAGTAAATCCTAAGCCAACATCACTCTATCGTCCACAAATTCAGCGCCATTGACTTCATTAAACATCTTCAAAAGCTTATCTACTGTAAGATTCTTCTTTTCTTCCTTTAAATCAAGCACTATGCGTCCTTGATGCATCATTATTATCCTATTTCCAAACTCCAAAGCGTGCTCCAAATTGTGAGTAACCATAAGCGTAGTCAACTTGTTTTCGCAGATGATCTTATTTGTAATTTCATTTATTATATTGGCAGTCCTTGGATCTAAAGCGGCAGTATGCTCATCCAATAAAAGCAACTTAGGTTTTGCAAATGTAGCCATAAGAAGTGTCAATGCCTGCCTCTGTCCTCCAGATAAAAGCCCAACTTTTGTTTTCAACCTGTTTTCCAGACCTAATCCTAATTCAGCCAGCTTTTCCTTGAAAAATTCCCTATTTTTCTTGTTAAGCCCCATTTTAAGGTTAAGCCCAGCACCTTTTGAATACGCAATTGATAAATTTTCATCAATAGTCATTGATGGAGCTGTTCCTAAAAGAGGGTTTTGAAAAACCCTGCCGATGTATCTGGACCTTTTATATTCAGGATACGATGTCACATCCAAATCATCGATGACGACAGAACCGCTGTCAACAGGATATGCCCCAGCTATCAGATTGAGAAGCGTAGATTTTCCAGCTCCATTGCTACCAACAATCGTTATAAAATCACCGTCATCTACTTCCAGATTCAATTTATTAAATACTTGAATCTCATTAGGGGTATTTTTATAAAAATATTTATCCACATCTATAAGTTTTAACATACTAAATCCCCCTTTTCAGTTAGAGCTTAAAACAATCTTCTTTAATCCAGGCAGTGACAATGCCACAACTACTAATATGGCAGTCAAAAGTTTTAGATCTGTCGGATTAAATCCTATTGTAAGCGCTATCGCTATTGCGCTCCTGTAGACTATCGATCCTACAACAGCAGAAATCACTGCCCACAATATATTTCTCTCTCTTATCAATACTTCACCGATGATGACAGAGGCAAGTCCTGCAACAAGTGTTCCAATGCCCATGCCAGCATCGGCAAAGCCTTGATACTGCGACACAAGAGAACCTGCCAAGGCAATATACGCATTTGATATTACGAGGCCCAACGTAATCGTAGCATTCGTGTTTATTCCCATGCTGCGAACCATCTGCTGATTGTTTCCAGTAGCTCTTAACGCAAATCCTGTCCTGGTTTGCAAAAAATAATTTGTCAAAAACAACATAAAAAAAGACTATAAGTCCAAAAAATAGTATGTTTTTATAACTTCCTGCAAAATCAAAGTAATCAAATATGGATTTATTGCTAAGCATAGGTATGTTTGACTTTCCCATTATGCGTAAGTTTATAGAGTAAAGAGCAGTCATTGTAAGTATACCTGCTAATAGCTCCGTAATTTTAAGTTTTGTATTCAAAAATCCCGTGATTAAACCAGCCAATCCCCCCGCAATAATGGAAATAAAAATAGAAAAAACAGGGTTTGCACCGCTTGTTATAAGTTTTGCTGTGACGGCAGCTCCTAAAGTAAAGCTGCCCTCTACAGTCAAATCAGCAAAATTTATTATCTTAAAAGATATATAGACACCAAGTGCCATTATGCCGTAGACAAGTCCCTGCTCTAATGTAGAAATGGCAAAAGACATTGTATAAACCTCCAATTTATATCTATTTATTTGATGACCTCTTGTGCTTTCTCCATGATAGATTCTGGTATTTTAAACCCAATAGCATCTGCTTCTTTTTGGTTTAGTATAAGCTGTAGATTTTTAGCAGTTTCCACTTTTATATTTGCAGGCTTTTCACCCTTTAAAATCTTAATAGCCATCAAACCTGCCTGATAGCCTAAGTCGCTGTAGCTTATTCCAAGTGTCGCTAATGAACCTCCCTCAACCATTCCCTTTTCTGCAGCTATTACAGGTATTTTCGCTGAATTGGTAACCTTTATTATAGCTGCAACAGAAGAAGCAACAGTGTTGTCTGTCGGAAGCCATATAGCATCTACTTTCCCTACTAAAGATTGTGCCGCTTGGCTGACTTCGCTGCTATTTGATACAGTGGCTTCTTTTACGCTAAAGCCTAATTTCGCTGCGTCGTCTTTTGCAATCTTCACCTGAACTGTAGAGTTAACCTCACCTGCATTGTATATTATCCCTATCCTTTTAGCATCTGGAACTAAGTCCTTTATCAATTTTAACTGATCGTTTATAGGCTCCATATCAGAAGTACCTGTCACATTGCCGCCAGGGTTATCCAACGATTTTACAAGTCCAGCAGCGACAGGATCTGTAACAGCGGTAAACACGATTGGAATAGTAGAAGTAGCTTTTTTAACTGCCTGTGTAGTAGGCGTCGCTATGGAAAAAATTAAATCTACATTTTTATCAACGAACTTTTTGGCTATTGTCTCAGCCGTCGACATATCACCTTGAGCATTTTCCTTGATATAGGTGACATTCTTCCCTTCTTCATAGCCATTGTCTTTCAAAGCTTTTATAAACCCTTCTCTTGCGCTATCAAGCGCTGGATGCTCAACTATCTGTGTGATGCCAATTGTTATCATCTTTCCCGTACTACCAGTAGACGTTGCCTTGCTTTGGCATCCAGATACGGCAAAAGATATTATAAAAAAAGCTGCCAAAGCAAAGATAGACTTTTTCATAAAAACTCCTCCCCTTGCATGGCAACAACAAAAATCCTACCGTGCTACCATGCTAAATTTCAAATGACACTTTTCATTAATTAATAAAATAGTAAGATAAAAACATTTATTAGTCAATAAAAGTTTTTTGTAATATTTATTAGAAAATTTGAATATGCCTTAAAATAATTAATCTTGATGTAAATATCATCAATAAAGTATAATTATAGTAAATTTATCGTCTGTTTTCTTTAATTTTTCTACCGGTAGAGAAAAATTTTAATTTTATTAAATTTTAAAAAATGGGAGGATTTCTATGAAAAATTCGTTTAAAAAAGCATCAATGCTTTTAGGCATCGTAATGACAGCTTCACTTTTGTTTTCAGGCTGCAGCAAAAACACCAGCGCTACAAGCAGCGACAAAATAAACGTAGGAGCCCTTTTTGAATTGACAGGACAGGTAGCCTCATACGGAACTTCTGAGTACAACGCGGTAAAACTGTATGTAGATGATGTAAACAAAAACGGTGGCCTTCTTGGAAAACAGATTAACCTTATCAAGGCTGATAACAAATCCGCAACAGATGAATCAATAAATCAGGCTACAAAACTTATCGTTGAAGACAACGTAGTGGCAATATTAGGACCTGCAACAACAGGTAACACAAAAGCAGCTTCTTCAATTGCATTAAGCAAAAACATACCTCTTATAACCCCATCTGGCACGTCTTTTGATGTAACTGTCGATCCAAACACAAATAAAGTAAAAAGCGAAATATTCAGAGCATGTTACACAGACCCATATCAAGGCAAAGTGATGGGCGAATTTGCCGCAAAAGATCTAAGTGCAAAAACTGCTGTCATATACATTGACGACAAAAGCGACTACAGCAAAGGCCTTGCTCAAAGCTTCAAAGATCAGTTCGAAAAACTTGGTGGAAAAGTGATAGATCAAGAAGCTTACGTTGCAGGCGATCAAGATTTTAAGTCGACGCTTACTAAGATAAAGGGGTTAAATGCTGACGTCATATTCATACCTGGATACTATCAAGACACGGCAAAGATAGCTAAGCAAGCGAGAGAGATGGGTATAAATACGCCTTTACTTGGCGGTGACGGCTGGGATTCACCTGATCTACTGAAGATAGCAGGTGCATCTGCATTAAACAACGTCTATTACAGCAACCACTTCATATCGACAGATCCAGATCCGACTGTTCAAGACTTCATAAAGAAGTACAAAGACGCTTACGGTACAGAACCTGATGCTTTCACCGCTTTGGCGTATGACTCAGCAGGTATGTTGGTACAAGCGATAAAAAATGCAAATTCAACTGACCCGGCAAAAATAACAGAAGCCTTGGCAAATTTGAAAAACTTCAAAGGTGTTACAGGCAATATTTCCATAGATGCTCAACACAATCCTATAAAACAGACAGTAATAATAGAATTGAAGGACGGTAAACAGACACTTAAGAAAAAAGTAAGTGCTGAATAAAAATCGTAAGATAACTTTAGAAAATACGGCAATGCGGTCACCTTGTGGCCGCATATATTTTAATATATTTAAACTTGAGGTGATGTTTATGAAGACATTTATTGAGCAGTTGATTAATGGTCTATCTTTAGGAAGTATATACGCATTAATAGCTCTTGGATATACTATGGTTTATGGAATAATGAAGCTTATAAATTTCGCCCATGGAGATATATACATGGTAGGTGCATTTACAGGTTTTTTTGCCTCCACATATCTCCATCTTGGCTTTATACCATCTCTTTTATTGGCAATGTTAGTAAGCCTTATACTAGGTGTGACAATAGAGCGTGTAGCATACAGGCCATTAAGGGATAAGTCAAAAATCTCAATATTGATTACAGCCATCGGTGTCTCACTTTTGCTTGAAAACGGAGGTATAATCCTCTTATCACCACAGGTCAGGACATATCCTCAGATTTTCAAGCAGCACATGTACTCATTTTTCAATGGAATAATCACCATATCAAATCAGCAGATCGTCATATTTGTCGTATCCATAATCATGATGGTTGGTCTGCAGCTTATTATATACAAAACAAAAATCGGAAAAGCTATGAGAGCTGTGTCAACTGACGCAGATGCAGCAAAACTTATGGGGGTAAATGTAGATAGGACCGTTTCTTTCACATTTGCGATAGGATCTGCCCTAGCTGCTGTTGCAGGTGTCTTAGTTGGCATATATTACAACTCAATAGATCCCTTAATGGGTATCATGCCAGGCTTAAAAGCATTTATCGCAGCAGTATTAGGCGGAATAGGAATAATACCAGGTGCTATGGTAGGAGGCCTTTTGATGGGTGTCATAGAAGCACTTGTTTCCGGCTACGGCAGCTCTCTATACAGAGACGGTGTTTCATTCGCAATACTCATAATCATACTGTTGATTAAGCCAACAGGACTATTTGGCAAAAATGTAAGAGAGAAAGTGTAGGTGGTAAAGTTGAAGCAAATATTGAAAAACAGGTTGATAATCTTAATAGCACTATTCATTTTCTACGCTCTGATACAAGCCTTAATATCTCTTAATATCTTAAATGATTACTACGTGGTAAATATTGTCTTGATGGGCATAAATATAATACTTGCTGTAAGCCTTAACCTTATCAATGGCTTTACAGGACAATTTTCATTAGGTCATGCAGGGTTTATGTCAATCGGTGCATACACATCTGCCATCATAACATACAAGTTAGGATTGCCGTTTCCTCTGGCAATACTAGTAG
>NZ_BBKT01000055.1 GCF_000747665.1 Thermoanaerobacterium saccharolyticum
ATAAAGATTTAAAACTCAATTTAAAAATTCGAAGATTGACAAAGAGAGCCGGAATTGTCAGGTTGGTAATTTCACCATAAGGGCTTAAGACCCAGCAAGGGAGCATAACTGACATCCACCTCATGTAAGGCAGAACGAAGGAATTAAGGACAAAGATCCTGTGAGACATGGGAGGGTATGCCACATGAGCTTAAGTGGAATTCATAGGCCAAAATATGGAAAAACAACAGAAGCTTATTTGGGTTACCTATCACATGTAAAATTAATGAATAAATAGCATTAATATACATGAGGGCTCCTTTGAAGATCATGAAAATTTGAGAATGAGTGAGATATTAAAAGAAAATCAAAGATTATAGAGGGAGTTATATGGACAGATTTGTACTTAATATAAATTTTAAAGGAGATGTTGTTTATTTCAAAGGAGGTGGTAATAAATAGAGAGGAGCTGAGTAATGAATACAAAGAGGAACATATCTTTAAACTATGTATTTTTGTTTTTAGCTTTTATGAGGCCAACCGTTTCTATATGGGTATTGTTTATGACAAAGAGAAGATTGTCGCTTTTAGAAATAGGTCTTTTAGAATCAATATTCCATATAGGAAGTATGATATTTGAAGTGCCTACGGGTGCATTAGCCGATATATACGGCAGAAAAATTGTAAGAATGTTTGGCAGAATATGTGCCATTTTGTCAACAATTTTGATGATTGTATCCAGCAATTTCTTAATATATGCAGTATCTTTTATTTTATCAGCATTATCGTATAATCTTGAATCTGGTACTGGGGATGCACTGCTTTATGAAAGCTGCAAAGAAGCCGGCATAAAGGATAGATATGACAAAATACTTGGAAAAGCTTATACGATATCAACTGTTGGAGATTCGATTGGTGCCCTTGCAGGAGGCTTTTTGATAACAAAATATCTCTACATGCCATACTACATTGAAATGCTGATCAATGTTATTGCTCTGATTGTTTCCATGATGATGAAAGAAGTAAAGGTAAAAGAAGAAAAAAAGGTGCATCAGAAGGTATTTGAAGGCACTAAGTTTATATTTATAGATAAATACTTATTATATTTCTTTATTATTTCAGCGGTGTTTAGTGCCTCCATGACATCAATCAGCTTCTACAATCAGAAATATTTTACTATAATAGGTATTCCTGTTGTGTACTTTGGTGCAATATTTTTTGTGCAGGGACTATCTAATTCATTAGGCTCTTACATTTCTGAAAAAGTTGAAAGGACATTAAAGAGATATTTATTGCCTGCAGCATATGTAGCCAGCATATTAATCGTGGCTATGCTGTCCAGTGCAAAAGGATTTATGGGTGTAGCATTGATGATATTACTAGAAATAGTATCAGGTGTATTGGAGACATATTTTGTAAGAGTTATAAATAAACGTATAGCGGATACTATAAGGGCAACTTTGATTTCAACACAGAGCCTTATGTTCAGCTTATTTATGATAATTTTGTTCCCTTTATTAGGATATATAGCCGATAAATTTAATTTCTATGCATCTTATATGTGTATATCTGGTTTACTCTTATTAAGCTTATTGATGTATGTACAGTTTACAAAAAAGCTAATAAAAGATACTATATAGACCATACTTATGTATGGTCCTTTTAAATTATTGAGAAATTGATTCTATTGTGATATCTTTATATATAATAATTGAGTTGCATTTACGCTTCTGTTGAATTCTAAGAATTCTCCATTCAACTCAAGAAGCGTCCTCGCTTGAATGGACTTATGAAAGGCTGGATGTAATGATTAAAGAGAAGTTAAAAGTTTCAGTTAGAGGCTTGGTAGAGTTTGTATTGCGCAGTGGTGATTTAAACGGTGAGTTTGTCGGAAACGGCAATAGAAGAGCGCTAGAAGGGGCAAGGATTCATAGAAAGATACAGAAATCTAAAAATGAAAAATATACGAAAGAAGTCTCATTAAAGTACGAAGCAGAGTACGATGATTTTATCCTTGCCGTTGAAGGTCGTGCGGATGGTATCATTGTAGATGACGACAATGTAACAATCGATGAAATAAAGACTATAAGTGCCGATATAGATGAAATAGATGAAAATCACAATCCTCTACATTTGGCACAGGCAAAATGCTATGCTTATATATACTCTATTCAGAACGATTTGGATACGATAAATATTCAATTAACGTATTATCAGATTGATAATGATGAGATTAAATATTTGAGATACACGTATTCTATAGATGAGCTAAAAGCATTTTTTGAAGATCTTTTAAAAAAGTTTTACAACTGGGCAATAATATCATACAGTTGGATAAAGGAAAGAAACAGTTCCATAAAGAAGATGGATTTTCCTTACAAAAATTACAGGAAAGGCCAGAGAAAGCTAGCCGTAGCTGTCTACAGGACGATTGAAAGAGAGAAAAAACTCTTTGTACAAGCACCTACCGGAATAGGTAAAACTATATCTACAATTTTTCCATCGATAAAGGCTATGAGGGAAGGGATGACGTCAAAGATATTTTACCTGACGGCCAAAACAATTGCTGGTACTGTTGCAGATGAGATGTTTAAGATGCTAAGAAATAAGGGGCTAAGAATTAAGACGCTTGTTATTACTGCAAAAGAGAAGATATGTTTAAATGAAAGGACTGAGTGCACCCCTGAGTCATGCCCATACGCAAAAGGTCATTATGATAGGATAAACGATGCTATAATGGATATGATTTTAAATGAAGATGATTTTAGCAGGGCAAAAATTGAGGAGTATGCAAAAAAACATACGGTATGTCCATTTGAGTTTTCACTAGACTTATCTTTATGGTCGGATGTTGTAATCTGCGATTACAATTATGTTTTTGACCCAAATGTAGGGCTAAAAAGGTTTTTCCAAGATAAGAGCGATTTTACTCTACTTGTGGATGAAGCCCACAACCTTGTAGACAGGTCAAGGGAGATGTTTTCTGCAGAGCTTTTTAAAAAAGAGTTTTTATCATTAAAAAAGTCGATGAAAGGGAAAAACAACAAGATAGAGAAGGTATTATCAAAGATTAATTCTATTTTTCTTCAAATGAAAAGTCAGTGCGGTGAAAATAATTTTTTTGTAACGAAAGAAGAACAAGTTGCTTTGGATGGCTATTTAAGGCAGTTCGTAGGTGAAGCTGAATTGTACCTTGTAAATAATAAAAAATCATCCGAATGCGATGAGCTTATAGATTTGTATTTTAAATCATTATCTTATTTAAAAATTTCTGATATGTATGATTCGTCATATATGACGTACGTAGAAAAGAATGGGGATGATGTAAAAATTAAGCTATTCTGCTTAGATCCGTCTAAATTATTAAGTCAAACGCTTCAGAAAGTCAGAGGGACAATATTTTTCTCTGCCACACTTCTTCCGATTACATACTATAAGTCGCTTTTAGGAGGGAGCGATGAAGATTACGCAATTTGTTTAGATTCACCGTTTGATACTAAAAACAGAATGATTCTTATAGCAGATGATGTATCTACAAAGTACAAAGATAGAGAAAATACGCGAGAAAAAGTAGCGGAGTATATTGATGCAGTTGTGGGGAAAATGCCAGGCAATTATATTGTGTATTTTCCATCATATGAGTATATGAACATGATATATGAGATTTATAAAGATCGAGGAACGAACATGATAATCAAGCAGGAGAGCAATATGAGTGAGGATGACAAAGAAAGCTTTTTAAAGATGTTTGAAGATGGGAAAAAGGGAATCATAGCCTTTTGCGTGCTAGGAGGTATCTTTTCAGAAGGCATTGATTTAAAGAATGATAGATTAATCGGCGTTATAATTGTAGGTGTCGGTCTTCCTCAAATATGTCTTGAAAGAGATATAATAAAAGACTACTTCGAAGAAAAGTATGGGCTTGGATATGAGTTTGCTTACCTTTATCCTGGCTTTAACAAAGTGATGCAATCAGCAGGTCGTGTTATTAGAACTGAGACTGATAGAGGTATTATTTTGCTTATAGATGAAAGATTTTTGCATAAGAACTACATGAAATTATTTCCAAAAGAATGGTTTCCATATACTAAAGTCAATAAAAATAATATAGAAGCATATCTTGACGGCTTTTGGAGGAATTTATAATGGTGAAAGTGTACGCTACAAAAATCACGAGAAATGTAGACGAAGATGAATATAGTAAATTATTAGAGGCAGTGTCAGAAGAAAAGAGATGGAGAGTTAAAAAGATTAGGAAGCATGATGATGCACTGAGGACTCTTTTGGCAGAGGCAATGCTTCGAGTGACATTAATAAAAGAATTTAGACTAAAAAACAGCGATATCGTATTTTATAAGAATGAGTTTGGAAAACCTTTTTTAAAAGGCAAAGATATATTTTTCAGCATATCACATTCAGGAGAGTGGGCATCTATAGCTGTGGATTATGATAATTTAGGCGTTGACATAGAGAAGATAAGAGATATCAATTTAAATGTGGCAAAGCGTTTCTTTTCGATGGAAGAGTATAATGATATGATGAAAAAGGATGATAAAATAGATTACTTTTTTACTCTCTGGACGCTAAAAGAAAGCTATGTCAAGGCATTAGGCAAGGGATTTTATGTTCCATTAAAATCATTTACTGTAAAATTAGAAAAAGAAATTAAGCTTTATGGAGAAAATAAAAATAAGTTTTATTTTAAGCAGTTTAATATAGATGCTGGATATAAATTGGCAGTCTGTGCTCAGAATAATATGTTTCAAAATAGTGTTAATGTCATAAAACAAGATGATTTATTAAATTATATTTTTAATTTTTTATGAAATATGGTATAATTTAGAAAATAGATATGAGCATAATTAAAAAATCGATCAAAAATAAGAACCAGAATAGGTAGGTAATGTAAATGATAAAGGCTAAAAAATATACTTGAACATTTAAAACTAAATAAAAGAAAAAAAAAGAGCTGAAAAAGGGCATAAAAATCCTGTAGATAATTGATGGCAAAAATTGAGAACTAAAACATATAAAAATTAAGCTAAACGCTTTAAACCATCAAGAGATTTAATTTTATCGATATTACCTGATTTATATGCAACAATAGCAAGTGTCAATAAAGTAATATGGCCAAAAGTATTTAAATTACTTACAGAATCAATGTTTCTAACGTATGCCCTTTCAAAATCTAAAGCTTTAAAGCG
>NZ_BBKT01000054.1 GCF_000747665.1 Thermoanaerobacterium saccharolyticum
CGAAAGCGAATCTGGACAGTACAGTAGAGAGAATGCCGGTATAAGTAACGAGAGTAAGGCGAGAAACCTTACCGTCGAAAGCCTAAGGATTCCTGGGGAAGGATAATCCGCCCAGGGTAAGTCGGGACCTAAGCCGAGGCGAAAGCGTAGGCGATGGAGAACCGGTAATAAATCCGGTACCACCGAAATCCGCCAAAAGAGAAGCAAGGACGCAGCGAGATAAGAAAAGCGTGCGGTTGGTAGAGCACGTCCAAGCAGCGACGAAAAGAGCTTTGAGTAAAGTACCAAAGCTCATAAGAGCTGTGAAGGGGAGCCGTAAGGCGAAGTTTCGAAGGGGCTGCCAAGAAAAGTTGCTATCGAGGATGAGGTGCCCGTACCACAAACCGACACAGGTAGGCGAGGAGAGAATCCAAAGACGAGCGGGAGAACCCTCATTAAGGAACTCGGCAAAAAGACTCCGTAACTTCGGGAGAAGGAGTGCCGAAAGGCCGCAGAGAAGAGGCCCAAGCGACTGTTTACCAAAAACACAGGTTTCTGCTAAGTCGAAAGACGAAGTATAGGAGCTGACGCCTGCCCGGTGCTGGAAGGTTAAGGGGAAGGGTCAGGAGAAAATCCGAAGCTCTGAACTTAAGCCCCAGTAAACGGCGGCCGTAACTATAACGGTCCTAAGGTAGCGAAATTCCTTGTCGGGTAAGTTCCGACCTGCACGAAAGGCGTAACGACTTGGGCGCTGTCTTGAAGGGGGACCCGGTGAAATTGTAGTACTCGTGAAGATGCGAGTTACCCGCGACAGGACAGAAAGACCCCATGGAGCTTTACTGCAGCTTGTCACTGAATTTTAGTAATATCTGTACAGGATAGGTGGGAGGCTAAGATGTATGGGCGCCAGCCTATATGGAGCCAACGTTGGGATACCACCCTGATATTACCGAAATTCTAACATATAAGCCGTAAACCGGCATATGGACACTGACAGGCGGGCAGTTTGACTGGGGCGGTCGCCTCCTAAAAAGTAACGGAGGCGTCCAAAGGTTACCTCAGCGCGGAAGGAAATCGCGCGTAAGAGTGCAAAGGCAGAAGGTAGCCTAACTGCGAGAAAGACAATTCGAGCAGGGACGAAAGTCGGGCTTAGTGATCCGGCGGTAGAGAATGGGATTGCCGTCGCTCAACGGATAAAAGCTACCCTGGGGATAACAGGCTGATCTCCCCCAAGAGTCCACATCGACGGGGAGGTTTGGCACCTCGATGTCGGCTCATCGCATCCTGGGGCTGAAGTAGGTCCCAAGGGTTGGGCTGTTCGCCCATTAAAGCGGTACGCGAGCTGGGTTCAGAACGTCGTGAGACAGTTCGGTCCCTATCCGTCGCGGGCGCAGGAAATTTGAGAGGATCTGCCCTTAGTACGAGAGGACCGGGGTGGACAAACCGATGGTGTACCAGTTGCAAAGCCTTTTGCACAGCTGGGTAGCCAAGTTTGGAAGGGATAAACGCTGAAAGCATCTAAGCGTGAAACCCACCTCAAGATAAGATTTCCCATCCGAAAGGAGTAAGACACCTTGAAGAAGACGAGGTAGATAGGCCGGAGGTGTAAGAGTAGAAATACTTTGAGCTGACCGGTACTAATAAGTCGAGGACTTGACCTTTAGCATTGTGCAGTATTCAAAGTTCATTTAGGAAAGCATATATGTGAAGAAAATGAAGAAGAAAATATTATTGAAGAGAGCGATTAATTGGGTTTTCGTAATATACTAGGCGAACGGAGTGCAGTGAGGCGTAAAAAGCCGTCACAGCGCATAGACGGCTTTAGCCGAACAAACGAAGAGAGCCGAAAGTATATAGAAAACACAATTTGCGAACGGAAATAATATTTTCTAAAAGAAGAATCAGCATATATGCAAAGAAAATGAACGAAAGATTTCCGGTGGCAATAGCGGAGGTTAAAAACCCGTTCCCATACCGAACACGGAAGTGAAGCCCTCCAGCGCCGATGGTACTGATTACTCGGGAGAGTAGGTCGCTGCCGGATAATATATTCCTCAGTAGCTCAATGGTGGAGCAACCGGCTGTTAACCGGTAGGTTGTAGGTTCGAGCCCTACCTGAGGAGCCATTTTTGTATTTAAAAAAGAATATCTTGCGGATGTGGCTCAGTGGTAGAGCATCGGCTTCCCAAGCCGAGGACCGCGGGTTCGAATCCCGTCATCCGCTCCAGTGATATCAAGATTCCAGTCAATGGGATCTTTTTTATTTTATCTTATTTGTTGATTTTTTTATTAAGTATTTTTTAAATATGCCTTTTCAATTTCATGTCTTAAAAGATGCGGGACAAAATATAATGTTATTAGAAATATTTGTTTAGGGGGACTTTATTATGGATGTTTACGACGTGTCGTTGATACCTTTGATAATAGGTTTGGTAGAGGTAGTAAAGCAAATTGGCTTACCTAAAAAATATTCAGCATTGATTTCGTTGATATTTGGAATAGCTTTAGGGATACTTTACATAGCTCCCGGCGATATTTTAAAAGGAGTACTGCTGGGAACTGCCATGGGTCTTGGGGCATCTGGCCTTTATAGCACTACAAAAAATACAGTAGAAGCCATAAAAAAATAATCACAAAAGGTGTATGAGTATTTCATACACTTTTTTTCTATTGATTTTTGTTTTACTTTTGTATAACCTATCTATAAGCAGCTTAATTTATTAAAGGAGATGTTTTTATGTTCAGTGGCAAAGTTGTCGTTGTTACAGGTGGTTCTGGAGGCATTGGCTCATCTATATGCAAAGAAATAGCGAAATTGGGTGGATGTGTGGCAATTCATTATAATACAGATTACGATAGTGCATGTAGTTTAAAGAATTATATAAAAGGTAACTTAGGATATGCAGATGTATTTAAAGCAGACATTAGAAATAGAGAAGAAGTAGAAACGATGATGAAAAATGTAGTTGATAGATTTGGACGCATAGATTACTTGGTCAACAATGCTGGTGTTTCACAAATTAAGCCTTTTATGGATGTATCAGCAGAAGATTGGAGATACATGATGGATGTGAATTTAAATGGCATGTTTAATTGTACGCAAAGCGCTTTAAAGTACATGTTAAAAAGTAAAAAAGGTGCTATTGTGAATATTTCATCCATGTGGGGAATATACGGCGCATCTTGTGAAGTGCCATATTCTGCTTCAAAGGGTGCTATTATAGCTTTTACAAAAGCATTGGCAAAAGAATTGGGACCATCAAATATAAGAGTTAATTGTGTTGCACCTGGGGTAATCGAAACAGACATGAATAAAGACTTGTCAGATGATACACTTAAATATCTGTCGACAAGAACTTCTCTTGAAAGACTTGGGATGCCAGATGAAGTCGCTAAGGCAGTAGTTTTTTTACTATCTGATCAATCTTCCTTTATAACAGGTCAAGTATTGACTGTAGATGGAGGTTTTGCATAAAGTCTTTTAACGTTTACAATCCTTTGACCCTCTTGACTTATGGAATTAAAAGGATTATAATTTTAATTGTTAGCAGCCGTTTATATAGAGTGCTAATACTACTTATTTATCTTCACATTTAACTCACATTGTACTTTGATTGCAACACGATTATAAATTCTAATTGTTAAAAAGAAACTAAATATTGACTAAGGGGGAATTCGAATGAAAGCATTATTGCTGGCAGGAGGATTAGGTACAAGGCTAAGACCTCTGACGAATTTTCTTCCTAAACCTATGGTACCCATAATGGGCAGACCATTATTAGAATCTACCATTTTAAGACTTAAAAATCAAGGCGTAGACGAGGTTGTAATAAGCACATGCTATAAATCTAATCATATTGAGAATTATTTTAAAAATGGTGAAAAATTAGGGGTAAAAGTTTCTTTCATCAAAGAAGACATACCGCTGGGAACAGGTGGTGCCATAAAAAACGCCGAAGAATTTTTCGATGATACTTTCTTAGTGCTAAATTCAGATATTATATGTGATATCGATATTAGAAGTCTTGTGGAGCATCACAAGTCAAAAAAAGCATTAGCTACTATTGCCATGACTAAAGTAGAGGATCCATCGCAATATGGCGTGATAGAATATGACGATAATGATTACATTACAGCCTTTAAAGAAAAACCAAAACCATATGAGACTAATTCAAAATGGATAAATGCAGGAATATACGTGTTTGAACCGCAGCTATTAAGTGAAATCCCTAAAGATGAAGTAGTCTCAATAGAAAGGGATACATATCCAAAACTTTTATCAAAAGGTTATAAAATGGCTGCGTATAGGTATGACGGGTATTGGATAGACATAGGAACAATTGAAAAGTACAAAAAAGTCCACTTTGACATATTGAAAAAGTATTGCAAATACGTTGACATAAATGATCATGATACTAAGCGTAGAAAAATCACAATCGATAATTCGGTAAAAATTGTTGAGCCTGTTTTTATAGGAAGCAATGTCAAAATAGATGCCAAAGCAGAGATAGGTCCGTATGCGATTATAGGTGATAATACGCATATAGGTCCTAACAGCATCATAAGACATAGTGTTTTATGGGACAATGTCAAAGTCAAAGGAAATGTAAATTTGATAAATGCTGTGGTAGCTTCAAATAGCGTGATAGACGGTATGAGGAAAATTGAAGATGAAGTTTATGCAAATGGCATTAACGATTATGCTGTAAGTTGATGGAGGTGTTATGAATGGTAAAGAATAAAGAAATAAACATTGCGTTTTTGAGTACATTTCCGCCGAGAGAATGCGGCATAGCTACATTTACGCAAGATTTGGTAAATGAGCTTAAAGATATTAAAATTATAAATGAACCAAAAGTGATTGCGATAGACGATAAAGAATATGATTACGGTGATGATGTTATTTATAGGCTTAAGCAACACGACCGAAATAGCTATTTAGAACTTGCGAATAAATTAAATGATTCATTAATTGATTTGTTAGTTATCGAGCATGAATATGGGATTTACGGCGGTGAGTGGGGCGAGTATATTTTAGACCTTGTAGACAATTTAAAGGCACCTTTTGTCGTAACTCTTCATACGATATTATCTAATCCACTTGATAAACAAAAACACATTTTAAAAGAATTGTGTGCAAAGAGTAAAAGAGTTGTCACTATGGCCAAAAACACCATTCCGCTTCTTGTTAATTTATATGGTGTTGATGAAAGGAAAATCGTAGTATTGCCACACGGAGTTCCAAATTTGCCAACGCTGTCCAGTGAAAGTTTGAGAAAGAAATACAACATTGATGCAGGAAAATTCGTCGTAAGTACATTTGGACTTATAAGCCCTGGTAAAGGCTTAGAATACGGTATAGAAGCCATAGCAAAGGTTAAGGAGAGACATCCTGATATATTGTACCTTATATTGGGTCAGACACATCCTAATATAGTCAAGTCAGATGGTGAAGTTTACAGAGACTTTCTTGTAAGGAAAGTAAATGAGTTAAATCTAAATGACAATGTAAAGTTTGTCAATAAATATCTGACAAAAAGGGAGATCGTCGAATACTTAAAGCTCTCTGATGTATATTTGACGCCGTACATTGGCAGAGAACAAGCGGTTAGCGGGACATTGGCATATGCTGCAGGTTTAGGAAAATTAGTTGTATCAACTCCATATAAATACGCTGAAGAAATTTTAAGCGATGGAAGGGGGCTGTTGGCGGAATTTAAAAATCCTGATTCTATAGCAAACTGCATAAGTTTCGCCATAAAAAATCCACATGAAAAGCAAATTATGGAGGAAAAGATAAAAGTTTATGGAAAGACGATGATGTGGGACAACGTCGCTTTAGAATATGTTGAATTGTTTTTGAGAATATTTGAGGATTTAGAGGATGATGCAAAAGAAGCAGTATAAACAAGGAGGGGCGTATTGTGAATGGCAAAAAAATGTTTGACCATTTGTTTATACTGACAGATGACACAGGTATGATGCAGCACTCTGTTGGTTCTGTTCCTAATCCTAAATATGGGTATACAACGGATGACAATGGAAGGGCTTTGATAGCCTGTGCTATGATGTACGAAAAATACAAAGATGATGCATATATTAAACTCATTAAGAAGTATTTGTCGTTTTTGATGTACGCACAAGAAGACGACGGTCGTTTTAGAAATTTCATGTCATTCGATAGGAAATTTATTGATGAAGATTTTTCGGAAGATTGTTTCGGAAGATGTATGTGGGCTTTAGGATATTTAATAAATTCCAATATAGATGAGAGGGTAAAGTTGCCTGCATATAAAATGATTGAAAAATCCATGCCTTTAGTGGCTGCTCTAAATTACGTCAGAGGAAAGGCATACACCTTGATAGGATTATACTATGTTTACAATTCTTTTAAAAATTTAGATAAAGATTATGTCAGAAAAAAGATGGATAAATTAGCGCATGATATTGTTGAGGAGTACGAAAAAAATTCAAGCGAAGATTGGCAGTGGTTTGAAGATGTAGTATCGTACGATAATGGAATCATACCATTATCGCTTTTAAAGTATTTTTCAATCGCTAAAAATGAAAAAATACTGGATGTTGCTTTAAAGACAATTGATTTTCTTGATAGTGTGTGCTTTAAAAATGGTTATTTTAAAGCTGTCGGATGCAAAGGATGGTATAGAAAAGGTAAAGACATTGCAAAATATGATGAACAGCCTGTAGAAGCTTATACAATGGCTCTTATGTATATAGATGCTTATAAATTGACAGGCGACGAAAAATACAAAAAAAGGGCTATAGACTGTGACAAATGGTTTTACGGAAAAAACTCAAAAGGATTAAGCTTATACGATGAAGATAATGGAGGTTGCAGCGATGGCATAACAGAAGATGGCGTAAATAGCAATGAAGGAGCTGAAAGCCTTATATCGATTATGATATCCCATTGTGCCATTAGCAAGCTATATTAGCTTATTCTATTGACTTAAGCAATTTTATTTCATCATCATTTAATTCCCGCCATTCCCCTTCTTTTAAATTTTCATCTAGCGTTAAATTGCCTATTGAAAGCCTTTTTAAGTAGATGACTTTTGAGTCTATCGCTTCAAACATTCTTTTTATTTGATGATATTTACCTTCTCTGATTGAGACATATACTTTCGATGTACTGCCTGAAGATAGTATTTCTAGTTTTGCTGGCATAGTCTTGTAACCATCGTCTAATAATATGCCCTCTGAAAACAAAGATACGTCATCTTCATCGATAAATCCTGAAACTTCTGCATAGTATTTTTTAAAGACGTGTTTTTTTGGGGATAAAAGCTTATGTGATAGTTCACCATCATTTGTAATTAAAAGTAATCCCTCTGTGTCTTTGTCAAGCCTTCCTGCTGGAAAAACCTTTCTTGCCTTTATATGGTGTGGCAAAAGGTCTATCACGGTTTTTTCTGATGTATCATATGTTGCACAGATTACACCTTTCGGTTTATTCATCATTACATATATGTATTCTTTGTATGAGACTTTTTCACCTCGAAATGTGATAACGTCTTTATCAGGTTGTACCACAAAACCAGGGTCGGCGATTGTCACATCATTTATTGTGACAAGGCCTTCTTTTATAAAATTTTTAATTTCTTTTCTTGTGCCATAACCCATATTTGATAAAAGCTTATCTATTCTCATCTTTGACATCTTAAATTCCTCCTAAACAGTATGACTGTGCTTCTTAGTAAATTATATCCCAAAAACATAAAATTTGTATCAAAATGTGATATATGTCATATTTTTTACGCTTTGATAGTGATACAATGAGATTGATGTTTCAAGATAATAAATTTTCTGAAGTGTATACAGTATATTGACTACAAAGAACAAAACAGTTATAATAAAACCATAATAAATCGTTAGGGGGAATAAAGATGATTCATGAATGGCGCGGGTTTCAGGAGGGCAAGTGGCAAAAGACTATTGACGTTCAAGATTTTATCCAGAAAAATTACACGTTATACGAAGGCGATGACAGCTTTTTAGAGGGACCTACAGAAAAGACTATTAAGCTTTGGAACAAAGTTCTCGAGCTAATGAAGGAAGAATTGAAAAAAGGTGTATTAGATATCGATACAAAAACTGTATCGTCTATAACATCCCACGATGCGGGGTATATAGACAAAGATCTTGAGGAAATAGTTGGATTGCAGACAGACAAGCCTCTTAAAAGAGCTATAATGCCTTATGGTGGCATAAGGATGGTTAAAAAAGCTTGTGAGGCTTATGGATATAAAATAGACCCAAAAGTAGAAGAAATATTTACGAAGTACAGAAAGACCCACAATGATGGTGTGTTTGATGCATATACTCCGGAAATAAGGGCAGCAAGACATGCCGGTATAATCACAGGTCTTCCAGATGCGTATGGCAGAGGAAGAATTATTGGGGATTACAGGCGAGTCGCACTTTACGGAATAGACAGACTCATAGAAGAAAAGGAAAAAGAAAAACTTGAACTTGATTACGATGAATTTGATGAAGCAACTATTCGATTGAGAGAAGAACTGACAGAACAGATAAAAGCGTTAAACGAAATGAAGGAAATGGCTTTAAAGTATGGCTATGATATATCAAAACCTGCAAAAAATGCCAAAGAGGCTGTGCAGTGGACATACTTTGCCTTCCTTGCTGCTATAAAGGAACAAAACGGTGCGGCTATGTCGCTGGGCAGAGTATCTACTTTTTTAGATATATACATTGAAAGAGATCTTAAAGAAGGTACATTGACAGAGAAACAGGCGCAAGAGTTAATGGATCACTTTGTCATGAAGCTTAGAATGGTAAGGTTCTTAAGGACTCCTGATTACAATGAGCTATTTAGCGGCGATCCTGTTTGGGTCACCGAATCAATTGGCGGTGTAGGCGTAGACGGAAGACCTCTTGTCACTAAAAATTCATTCAGGATATTAAACACATTGTATAATTTAGGCCCTGCACCTGAGCCAAACTTGACAGTTTTATGGTCTAAAAATCTTCCTGAAAACTTTAAAAGGTTTTGCGCCAAGGTATCTATAGATACCAGCTCTATTCAATATGAAAATGACGACTTAATGAGGCCAATATACAATGATGACTACAGTATTGCTTGCTGTGTATCAGCCATGAAGACGGGAGAACAGATGCAATTTTTTGGAGCAAGGGCGAATCTTGCGAAGGCGCTACTATATGCCATAAATGGCGGTGTCGATGAAAGGTATAAAACACAAGTGGCACCAAAATTTAATCCTATAACGTCTGAATATTTAGATTACGACGAGGTAATGGCAGCATACGACAATATGCTGGAGTGGCTTGCAAAAGTGTATGTTAAGGCTATGAATATAATACACTACATGCACGATAAATACGCTTATGAAAGATCCCTTATGGCTTTGCACGATAGAGATATAATAAGGACGATGGCATTTGGAATCGCAGGTCTTTCTGTTGCGGCAGATTCTTTAAGCGCCATAAAGTACGCAAAAGTAAAAGCCATAAGAGATGAAAATGGCATAGCAGTAGATTACGAAGTGGAAGGTGATTTCCCTAAGTTTGGCAATGACGATGACAGAGTTGACTCAATAGCAGTTGACATTGTAGAAAGATTTATGAATAAGCTTAAGAAGCATAAGACTTACAGAAACTCTATACCAACACTGTCTGTTTTGACAATTACATCAAATGTTGTGTACGGCAAGAAGACGGGTGCAACGCCTGACGGCAGAAAGGCAGGAGAACCTTTTGCGCCAGGTGCAAACCCAATGCATGGCAGAGATACAAAAGGCGCCATAGCATCAATGAATTCAGTATCAAAAATACCTTATGATAGCTCGCTAGATGGTATATCATATACATTTACGATTGTACCAAATGCACTTGGCAAAGATGCTGAAGATAAAATTAATAATCTTGTGGGACTATTGGACGGATACGCATTTAATGCGGGGCACCATATAAATATCAACGTTTTAAACAGAGACATGCTGCTTGATGCTATGGAGCATCCTGAGAAATATCCACAGCTTACTATTAGGGTTTCAGGGTATGCTGTCAATTTCAATAAATTGACGAGAGAACAACAGTTGGAGGTTATATCCCGCACGTTCCACGAATCTATGTAATGCAAATTTTATGTAAAGGTGATGTGTCATGGTTATGGGGAAAATACATTCAATAGAAACATGTGGTACTGTAGATGGGCCTGGCATAAGGTATGTAGTCTTTATGCAAGGCTGTCCTTTAAGGTGCGCTTATTGCCATAACCCTGACACATGGGATTATAGCGGTGGTAAAGAAGTATCAACAGATGAGATATTTAACGATGCAAAAAGATATATACCGTACATGAAAGCGTCAGGTGGTGGCGTGACGCTGACAGGTGGAGAGCCTACATTACAGCCTGAATTTTGCGAAGATCTATTTAAAAAGCTTAAAGCGTCTGGCATACACACGGCATTAGACACATCAGGATATGTGAATATAGATAAAGTAAAAGAACTTGTAAAACACACTGATCTTTTTTTGCTTGATATAAAACACATTGATGATGAAGGTCATAAAAAGCTTACAGGGGTTTCCAATAAAAAAACTTTAGGGTTTGCAAAATACCTTTCCGATGAAGGTAAAAAAATGTGGATAAGGCATGTAATAGTGCCTGGAATAACAGATGATATGGAAGAGATAAAGAAATTGGCTGATTTCGTTTCATCGTTAAAAAATGTAGATAGAGTTGAGATACTTCCGTACCATAAAATGGGTGTGTATAAATATGAGGCACTTGGGATACCATATAGTTTGAAGGGAATAAATCCTCCTGACACATCAAAAATAGAAGAGATAAAAGAAGAATTTAGAAAAAGAGATATAAAAGTAGTCTAAAAGCCTCATGATGCGTATCATGGGGCTTTTCCTTTGAACTGGCTTGATAAAAGGTGTAAAATTATCATGTAACGATGTGATTTTTGGGGGTAATCGCATGAATTTAAATAAGATAAATAGAAATACGTACTACATTGATAATCCTACAAATATAGGCGTTTATGCCTATAAAAACAAAAATTGTCTATTAGTAGATACCGGTATAAACAATGGGCAAGCAAGAAAGATCGACAATGTATTAGCAGAAGGTGGGTTACATCCCAAATATATTATAAATACTCACAATCACATGGATCACTGCGGTGGTAATATGTACTTTAAGACTCAGTACCCTGGATGCGAAATCTATACATCAAATAAGGAGCGATTATATATAGAAAATCCAGAGTTAAGAGATATGGTACTATTTTCTTCATGCCCAATAAGAGATCTTGATACGACTAATAAAACATTTTCTGTTGATTTTGTCCTTGATTATGGTATCTCAAAAATTGGCGATGAAAAATTTGATATAATATCTTTAGTGGGGCATTCAATAGATCAAATCGGTGTCATTACACCCGATAGAGTATGTTTTTTGGGAGATAGCGTATTTAGTGAGGATACAATAAAAAAAATATTCACTTCCATATTTGTTTAATATAGAAAAAAGCATTGAAACTTTAAAAAAGTTAAAAGAGGTTGATGCAGACTATTTTGTAATAAGTCACATAGATAGAGTGCTTAACAAAGATGAGCTTGATGCACTGATAGAAAAAAATATTTCAAATATAGAAGATAATATTGAAATTATACTGGAATTATTGGAGCAACCTCATACAAGGGAAGGATTGCTGCAAAACCTAGTAATATTAAACGATCTGCCATTAAATTTTACTCAGTATTATATTTATTTTTCATCAGTTTCTGCATTTTTAAGCTATTTGAGAGATAAAAAACTAATTGATTATTCCATAGAAAACGGAGAAATGTATTTCTATAGGAAACCTGTTTGAAGTCTTTTTAAAAATCTAATCTTGTAGTATTATTATTTTAACAATTGATATAGAATTGAGGTGCTGTATGAGGGAAATAAAAGCAGATGATGTAAGAAGGACTGTTGAGCTTTTGTGCATTAAAGCTAATTACTATTTGCCAAATGATGTATTAAATATGCTGAAGGAGAAACTCCACGAGGAAATCAGCGAAATAGGTGTAGAAATACTCAATAGCTTAGTTGAAAACGCTGAGATTGCTAAGGCAAAGGAAATGCCAATATGCCAAGACACAGGTATAGCGGTGATTTTCGTTGAGATAGGACAAGAAGTCCATGTTGTAGGTGGCAGTCTTGATGATGCTATAAATAATGGTGTTAAAGATGGATATCTCAATGGGTATTTAAGAAAATCAATTGTGAGGGATCCATTCATACGTATCAACACAAATGATAATACACCACCTATTGTGCACTATGATATTGTAGATGGTGATAAACTGAAAATCACAGTTGCACCAAAAGGTGCAGGAAGCGAAAATATGAGCGCTTTTAAGATGATGAAGCCTTCTGATGGCATTGAAGGGGTAAAGAAGTTTATAATTGATACGGTTGAAGCGTCAGGGCCTAATGCATGTCCACCGCTTGTAGTAGGCGTTGGAATAGGTGGTAATTTTGAGTATGCACCATTGTTGGCTAAAAAGGCTCTTTTAAGGCCTATAGATCAAAGAAGCAGTGATGACGATGTAAGAGCATTAGAAGAAGAACTTTTATTTAAAATAAACAATCTTGGCATAGGACCGCAGGGATTGGGAGGTATGGTAACAGCTTTGGCAGTAAACATCGAAAAATACCCTACGCATATAGCAATGCTGCCTGTGGCTGTAAATATATCCTGCCATGTTACGAGACATGCGACGGCTGTATTATAAACATATAAAATGTGGAGGAAAAAATGTATAAGAAGATAAATACACCTTTAACAGAAGAAGTTGTAAAAGATTTACATGCTGGCGATACAGTATTGATTACAGGAAAAGTTCTTACTGCAAGAGATGCGGCACATAAAAGAATGATAGAATCTTTAAACAATGGAAAGGAATTGCCGGTTGATATAAAAGATCAAGTGATTTACTACGTAGGACCTTGCCCTGCAAAACCTGGTCAATTCGTAGGAAGCTGTGGACCTACTACAAGTGGAAGGATGGATGCTTATACTCCAAAGCTTTTAGAGCTGGGCTTAAAAGGTATGATTGGGAAAGGATATAGAAGTAATGATGTGGTTGAGGCAATGATGAAGTACCATGCTGTTTACTTTACAGCTATAGGAGGTGTTGGTGCTTTATTATCTGAAAGAGTAGTAGATTCAAAAGTCATTGCTTATGAAGACTTGGGACCAGAGGCTATACATCTTTTTAGTGTAGTAGATTTTCCTGTTATTGTCACTATTGATATGTATGGCAATAATCTTTATAGTATGGAAAAAGAAAAATACAAAAAAAGTAGTTTCTAAAGAGGGTGATTTTGATGCCATTATTACCACTGAAAGAACTTATGGAACAATGCATGAGTTGTACTAAATGTCCCCTGCATAATGTCAGAAATAATGTTGTGTTTGGTGAAGGAAATTTAAGATCAAAAATCATGTTTGTAGGTGAAGGACCTGGGCGAGACGAGGACTTGCAAGGGCGGCCTTTCGTTGGAAAAGCGGGGCAATTGTTAAATAAGATGCTGGAGGCAATAAATTTAAAAAGGGAAGATGTGTATATTGCAAATATTGTGAAATGCAGGCCGCCTAATAATAGAGTGCCGCTTCAGAGTGAAGTAGATGCATGTTTGCCATACCTTAGGAACCAAGTTGCAATAATAGCTCCCAAAATTATAGTATGCTTAGGCGCTACTGCTGCAAAAGCCATAATTGATAAAGATTTTAAGATAACTGCCATGAGAGGACAATGGTTTGAAAAGAAAGGCGTGAAGATAATTGCTACATATCATCCGGCAGCCCTTTTAAGAGATCCAGAGAAGAAGTATCCTGCTTGGGAAGATTTTAAATCAATCAGAAATGAATTAGACAAGTGCAATTCGTAGCATAACTGCGTATTTTAAAGTATACCGGTGCTATTTACACGTAATGCCGTTAGACAAACTTTAATAAAGGTTGAATTAAAAATTCAGAAGTGGTATATTAACATACGTCGCTTCGATGAGGAGCGAAACAAGACACCAGAAAAAACCAAAGAAAAAGCAGTTGACAGAGATAAGATAATGTGGTAAGATAGACGATGTCGCGGCAAGCGGCGGAGGAAGTGAACCTTGAAAACCGAACAGTGAGATATAGTAAGAGCAAAGAATATAAACATGAGAGTTTGATCCTGGCTCAGGACGAACGCTGGCGGCGTGCCTAACACATGCAAGTCGAGCGAAGGGAGTACTACGGTACGAACTTAGCGGCGGACGGGTGAGTAACGCGTGGACAATCTACCCTGTAGACCGGGATAACACCCCGAAAGGGGTGCTAATACCGGATAATGTCAAGAAGTGGCATCACTTTTTGAAGAAAGGAGAAATCCGCTATAGGATGAGTCCGCGTCCCATTAGCTAGTTGGCGGGGTAAAAGCCCACCAAGGCGACGATGGGTAGCCGGCCTGAGAGGGTGAACGGCCACACTGGAACTGAGACACGGTCCAGACTCCTACGGGAGGCAGCAGTGGGGAATATTGTGCAATGGGGGAAACCCTGACACAGCGACGCCGCGTGAGCGAAGAAGGCCTTCGGGTCGTAAAGCTCAATAGTATGGGAAGATAGTGACGGTACCATACGAAAGCCCCGGCTAACTACGTGCCAGCAGCCGCGGTAATACGTA
>NZ_BBKT01000053.1 GCF_000747665.1 Thermoanaerobacterium saccharolyticum
TGTAGAAGCATATTTTAATGTGACAATTTCAGAAGAAAAATTAGCAGAGATAAAAGAAGAAATAAAACTATCAGCAGCTGATGTAAACAAAAAAACAGGAAAAAAGCAAAGACATATCACATACAAAGAGGCGGTATGCCGTTTGAAGGTTGTGCAATGACAAACAGTCGAAAAGCAATAAGGGAAATACTCAGATACAAATGCTTAAGTGAACTAAAAGTCATATAAAAGGTGCAATATAAAAAGAAGAATAGAGCAAAAACAATTGCACGAAAATTCACAATATGTTAAACATTATGCGGATAACATTTGAAGAAAAAAATTTGCCAACAACTACTTGACACAAACACGATTTACTCACCCCTTTACATTCAAAAAAATCTCATATATAATAAAAAAGTATTTATTTTTTTTGGGGTGTTTTTGATGAGTCATTATCGAAGAAAATTTAAAAAACTATCAAAAAATTAAAGGGATAAGAGTCTCTATTTTTAAGAATAGAGATTTTTTTAATGCCTTTCACTTAATTAAACGCATTTAATGCACGATATAAGATAAAATAAAAGATGAGGTGAGACGATGTCAAAGTATATATTTGTGACGGGCGGTGTTGTGTCATCATTAGGCAAAGGAATAACAGCAGCGTCATTAGGGAGGCTATTAAAAAGCCGCGGCATTAGCGTGGCTGTGATAAAATGCGATCCGTATATAAACATAGATCCTGGGACAATGAGCCCATACCAGCATGGGGAAGTATTCGTCACAGAAGACGGCGCAGAGACGGACTTGGATCTTGGCCATTATGAAAGATTTATAGACATAAATCTTACAAAAAGCAGCAATATAACTACAGGTAAAGTGTACTGGTCTGTCATATCAAAGGAGAGAAAAGGCGATTATTTAGGTGCTACGGTTCAGGTAATACCCCACATTACAAATGAGATAAAAGAGAGAATAAGGCGAGTAGGGAAAGAGCAAAATGTTGACTGTGTCATCGTGGAGATTGGCGGTACCGTAGGTGACATAGAAAGTTTGCCGTTTTTAGAGGCTATAAGGCAGATAGGCGTCGAAGAAGGAAAAGACAATGTCATGTTCATACATGTTACACTTGTGCCACATCTCGGCAAGACTGGTGAACTTAAGACAAAGCCTACACAGCACAGCGTAAAAGAATTAAGATCCATTGGCATACAGCCAGACATGATCGTCTGCAGGACGGAGTTTCCTCTGACAGAAGATATAAAAGAAAAGATAGGCATGTTTTGCAATGTAAAACCAGATGCCGTCATTGAAAATATCGATGTAGACTCCATCTATGAAGTCCCACTGGAGCTTGACAGGCAAAAAGTAGATGAATACGTCATAAATAGGTTAAACTTACCGGCAGGTGAGCCTGATCTTAAGGAATGGAGAGCATTTGTTGAAAAAGAGAAAAATCTGAAAAAAGAAGTAGAGATAGCTTTAGTCGGCAAATACGTAGAGCTGCACGACGCGTATATAAGCGTTGTGGAGTCGTTAAGACATGCAGGCATATACAATGACGCCAATGTAAAGATAAGGTGGGTAAACTCTGAAAATGTAAATGACGATACTGTTGACGAGCTTTTAAGAGGTGCAAAAGGCATCCTGGTGCCTGGAGGATTTGGCGATAGAGGCGTAGAAGGGAAAATAAGGGCAGCTCAGTACGCCAGAGAAAACAAGATACCGTACTTGGGGCTGTGTTTAGGCATGCAGTGTGCGGTGATAGAGTTTGCAAGAAATGTAGCAGGACTTAAGAACGCCCACTCTACAGAGTTTAACGGTGCTACGCCATACCCTGTCATAGACCTTATGCCTGAGCAAAAGGACATAGACGAAAAAGGTGGCACAATGAGGCTTGGCGTATATCCTTGCAAGCTAAAGGAAGGCACAAAGGCTTATGAAGCATATAAAGATGAGCTTATATATGAGCGCCACAGACACAGGTACGAGTTTAACAATGAATATAGGGAGCTTCTCACATCAAAAGGACTTGTATTGTCAGGCTTATCGCCGGATGATAGACTTGTAGAGATAATAGAAGTGAAAGACCATCCATACTTTGTGGCATCACAATTCCATCCAGAGTTTAAATCAAGGCCACTAAGACCACATCCATTGTTCAGGGATTTTATAGCTGCAGCATTGTTGATGAAGTAATAAGGATCCGCTTTCGGGTCCTTTTTTGATTTGTACCTTTTTTGTGATATAATGACAATGAAAATTAGTAAATTGGTGATAGTTATGAGAAATTTAACAAATATCAAAAAACAGATTGATTTGCTTGTAGATTATGTAAAAGAAAATCCTAATATATTAGCTTTGTATATCTTTGGATCGTATGGGACGGAATATCAAAATGACAATAGTGACATCGATTTTGCTGTTTTATATGAACGTATGCCAAGCCTTAATGATGAGCTTTCATTAGAAGTAAAATTTTCGGAAATATTAGGCACAGATGATATAGATTTAATAAATCTAAATAAAGCATCTCTTGAGTTTAAACATAAGGTAATCTATACAGGCGATCTATTGTATTGCAGAGATTATTTAAAATTAGCTGATTTTAAAGAAAATGTTTTTAAATTTTACGGCGATTATGGAATAACAATGAAATTTTTTTACGACGATTATTTGAAAGGACTGAATGAAAATGCCCTATGATATTGAAAAAATTCACTTTCCTTCATACATCTCTATCTTTTTCACTATATCTTCTCCTGTATCGGTATTTTTCACGGTTATAGGCTTTATTGCGTATGTGTCGCCTTTATATACATTGACGCCTTCTTCCATCGTAAATATCACTTTGTATCCTAATGATGATGCAACATCTTTAGATGTTTCGCTACCTACACCATAAGGGTACGCCAAGGCAATGACCTCTTTTCCTAAATTCCTCTCTATTTCGGCCTTTGCTTTTGAAAGGTCATTCGTTATCCTTTTTTTGTATTCATCCATAGTTTCAAGTTTCCCGTTTATATCTATAGGTCCTGCCAGCATAGGTATTTCATGATTTCCACTTTTTGCATACCTGTGAGA
Organism: Thermoanaerobacterium saccharolyticum; assembly: GCF_000747665.1. Taxonomy (GTDB): domain Bacteria; phylum Bacillota; class Thermoanaerobacteria; order Thermoanaerobacterales; family Thermoanaerobacteraceae; genus Thermoanaerobacterium; species Thermoanaerobacterium saccharolyticum. Next base: position 3,064 of record NZ_BBKT01000053.1, read on the forward strand.
ATCGTATGTATGGCTTTCAATCTCCATTACACCGCTTGACGACATCTCCTTCGCCTTTACCCAGTCAAAATGCGGATATGGAGTTACAACTTTATTGGTAGGCGATGGCACATTTTTTACTATGACATTTATGACACCCTTATACCCGATTTTTTTAAATAAAGGATATGCGTAAGTATAATTACCAAGGTAACCGTCGTCAAATGTTATAAGTATAGGCTTCTTTGGAAGCCTTTTGCCGTACTTCATAAAATTATAAAGATCTTCAACAGTTATAGTCTCATACCCGCGATTTTTGAGGTACATAATCTGCTTTTCAAAGTTTTGTGGAGTGATAAGCACACCGCTTTTATTCGGAGGGATTTTGCCATCGTAGATATTGTGATACATAAGGACTGGGACGTACTTTTTTAAGTTTTCAGCTTTTTCATATCTATAAAAACCAAATGCGGCAATTATCATTATCAAAGATAAAATTATTGCAAATTTCTTCAATTATTTCACCTCGCAATAGCATTATATCACAACTTATTGTAAAATAATATAGAAAGCCATGAGCAACACAATCGGTGACAGTGCTTATAAATGATAAAAGGAGAAATAAGGAGCAATGAAGAAATTTTTTGCATTCATAATGGTACTTTTAATAACAATAAGCATAGCTTTTATTAAGACATCTTATAAAGACAATCTGAAATATGTATCAAAAGACAAGATAGTTTTTATACCTCTTGATACAAGGCCTGTATCGCTTCAAAATGTAGAGATAATAGCAAAAGCTGGCGGAAAAGAGCTTTTAGTACCTCCTATGGATGCCCTTGATGATTACAAGAAAAAAGGCAATCAAGATATGATTTATAATTGGCTTAAAGGATCTGTCGAAAGACCTGATGTAAGCGCCATCATAATATCTACAAATCAATTTATATCAGGTGGGCTCATAGCGTCGCGAAATTATATGAATGATATTAATTACAAAGAAAGCCTTGAAAGATTAAAAGAGATAATAGGCTTGTCAGGAGATAAAAGGCTTTTTTTAATATCTATAATGCCACAGGTATCTCCTGTTTTATATCAGCAGGACACAATATACGTCCAGAATCGCGTTAATATAGATTATTACAATCAAATAAAGAAAGCCATATCAGAGAATGATACAAAAACTCTGCAGAAATTGAAATCAAACATGCCTTCTTATTTGTTCAACTATATGAATGTTATTGCATCAGAAGTCCTTATAAATGAACAATTAGCATCAAATTTAAAGCCGAATGCCACTTTTACAATCGGACTTGACGATACCACGATGAAAAGCATGCTTAAATATTCCTACGACGACTTAAAAACCGCTATAAAAGGCTATAAAAATGTCTATATGCTTCATGGCGCAGATGAAATAAGCATGATGACTGTCGCAAAAATATTGAATGAAGAAAATGGCTTAAAACCGTCTTACAAGATAGTGTACGAGGAAAGCGGTGATGAAAATAGTTATCTGCCTTTTGAAGGTGGGACAGTAAAAGAGATAACAGATGAGAAGATAGGCTATATAGGTGGAGTGGTGTCGCAAAACGCAAAAAATATCATCTACATTCACATGCACAAAAATTATAAAACAGGAATAAAAAATGTAGTAAGCAAATATAAAATTAATGGACAAAATTTTGGCGTAGCAGACGTAGCCAAGACAAATGGAGGTGATAAAGATCTTGTAGAAGAAATATTGAAAAATAAGCTTATAAAAAAATATTGATGCTTATTCAGGATGGAATACTCCCAGCAACTCAATCGGGACAGCAGTGGCAGAACTAAGTATAAAATCATATATTGATGCGGTAAAAGATAAAAAGACTTTAGTAGAATTACAGAAACACTACTATGCATTTACATTCATAAGATATGCTGATGACTACATATACCAGAGCATAGTGAGAGATGCGATGCAAAGCTGGGCAAATTCGAATGGCATAAACCAAGATAATATAGAAAATAAAGATGAAGCAGATGCAGCGCTAAAACAAAAGATGAAACCGTATCTTGATACGCTTATGTCCATATACGCCGATTGCGGCATTAAAATAAAAAGTGCAGACGTAGAATATCCATGGAACAGGATGTTCGAAATAAAAGTTGCACCAATTTTGGACTAAAAAATTAATAATTTATTAATAATTTTATTTTAATTTAAAGAAGGATATTTTAAGAGTTTGTCGTATATATCTAATTATCCATAAATATTAATAAAATGAAAAATTTATCATAAGCGAACGATTAATGGAGCTTTCACAATATATCACGATGAATGTAGCGCAGTTTGGCGTATGAGCGAAAGCGAAAGCCGTCACAACGCATAGACGGCGTTAGCCAAACAAGCGGAATGAATCGATGATATATGTGATAAGCGTAATTTGTGAGCGATGATAAATTTTTAGAATTTATTGGCTATAAAATTATTGTTAATCAATTATTACAGAATTATTACAAAATGGTAACATTTATTGACTTCATGATTGACACGATGATATAATAAACTCAGGTTGGCAAAGAGCCACCTTACATAGTCAAAAGCTTTTTGGAAGGTACCACCTTTCAAAAGAAAAATATACAACTATATATTAAGGAGGAGGATTTATTCCATGAAGAACCTTAAAAAGTTAATAGCAGTGGTTCTCACATTTACGTTGGTAATGAGCGCTATGGCAGTAGGCTTTGCTGCTACGACATCATTTACCGATGTAGATAGCAATTCGCCTTATGCGAGTGCAGTAGCTCGTCTGGCTGCTCTTAACATCACAAGTGGCAATACAGACGGTTCATTTGGTGTTAATCAGACAGTTACAAGAGCTATGATGACTGTTTTCGTAAGCAGATTATCCGGTTATAGAAATTTAGCTGATATGGCTAAGAATGATACTCCAGCTTTCAAGGATGTTTCAAAGAATTACTGGGCAGTTGGAGATATCAACTTGGCAGCTAAGCTCGGCCTTACACACGGTGTAGGTAACGGATTATTCGCTCCTGATCAGCCGGTAACATACGGCCAGGCTCTTGGCTTCATGCTCAATGCTCTTGGCTACAAGAATCTCTCATGGCCATATGGCGTTGTTGCACAGGCTCAGAAGCTGGGATTAACATCGAAAGTAAGCCTTGGCTTCAATGATGTTATAAAACGCGGTGATTTAGCATTAATAATGGATAAAGCTTTAGATAGCACAGTTGTTACTTATGATCAAAACGGTAATGTTGTAACACAAAATCAGCCAACATTATTAGCAAGCGGTTTAAAATTTTTAGGCTATGACCAGGCAACAGGCGTAGTTACAAATGTAACTGCAACACAAGCTACAGTAACACCATCTACAGGAACTGCAACAACTGTTAATGTTGGTTCAGTTGATTTCAAATCACTTGTTGGTTTAAAAGTAACAGTATACTATAAAGATGGGACAGCTATTTTAGCAGTACCAGATAGTGCAAATAAAACATTGGCAGTTGTAACATCTAAGGATTCAACAGCAACAGCTGTATATTATACAGACGCAGCTAACACAGCTCAAACTGTAACAGTTGGAGCTACTACACCGACAGAATACAATGGTTCATTTACAACATTTGATAAAGTATATGGAAATATTAAAGCTGGTTCTAATGTAACACTTATAGATAATACAGGCGATGGAAATTATGACTATGTTGTAGCTAACTATTATGGTACTCCATCTATAGTTGCGAAAGATGTAGTTGCTAATGCAAGCAGTATTTATTTTACAAATGCACCTGCATTAACGTTAAATACAAATAGCTTGCCATCAGTTGTGTTGAATGGCAAATCAGCAGCTTTAACTGATATAAAAGCAGGAGATGTTTTATACCAGGTTAAAGATGTAAATAGCAATGTAGTACAACTTTATGTTGTAAGAAATACAGTAACAGGTGCTTTCACAGAAATCAAAGCTGATGGAAGCTATGTAATTGCAGGAACAACATATAAAGTAACAAATGGAGATTCTAATTTGCTTGGCAAGACAGTAACAGCTACACTTGACAAAGATAATAACATTGTTAAGATTGTAGCAGCAAGCACACAAACAACAGCAGCAAATTACGCTTATGTAATAGATAAATATAACAATGACTTTACAGGTGTATATCAGGTTAAACTCTTAACTGCTGATGGAAGCCAGAAGGTATTTAATGTATCAAAAGATAACTATACAACTTATGCGGGTTATGTTGGTAGCTATGTAACATATACATTAGACAGTAACAATGTTGCTACATTGACTCAGGTTAATAACCTTTTAAGTGCAACATATGATACAACAAAGAAGACATTCACAGTTGGTACTACAACATACTACATGGCAAATGACACAGTAGTATTTAATGTATATGCAGCTGGCAATGTTTATACAACATTGAAGGTTGCAGACTTTGCTCCGCAGAACGGTGCTACAATATCAATCGTTCCTAAGGGAGATTCATTTAATAGTATAGCAATGGTAACTGTTGATAAGAATCAAGTTACAACAAATGGACCGACAGTATTTGTAACATCTGTATCGCAGATTGCAAATGGTTATACAAGATTCTATGTAACAAAACTTGACGGCACAAAAGCAACATACGATTCAACATTGTCATATAGCACATATAAAGATTACAAAGGTGTATATGACCTCGTATTGAATGGCGATGGAACAATAAATACTTTAAAAACTACGGCATTGACAGTAAAAGGTAATGCAACAAAAGTTCTTGCAGTTGACAGTACAAGAATTAACATAGGCGACGGTAATGTTTACACATTTGCAAATCCTGTAGCTGTATTTGACAAAGATGGCAATGTCAAGACAACAGGTGACATAATTGTTGATAGCTACAATGATGGAGCAAATTCAAGCAAAGTAACATTATACTTAGATACAAATGGTAATGTTGCTGTAGTTGTAATTCAATAATCTCAGCCAACAAGAGAGTCCTCCTCCTTCGGGGGACTCTTTTATTTATGCTAAAATAAAAGAATAAGGATAGTTTTTATCACGTTCTAATTTAAAAAAATGGGGTGTCTATTATGCCCAAAAAATACCTTATTATCATGATTGTAATATTCCTCATTTCTGTCTTAATCATTACCTCTGTCGGCGCATATTTCTTCCTCCTTCAATAGACATGGGGACGGTTCTCTTGTCTGGCGCCTTTTTTAATGTTTCAACTTTTCAATTTCATCTTTTGACAGTCCTGCCGCTTTGATAATATTTTCTATATCTATGCCAAGGGATAAGAGGTTTTTAGCCTTTTCTTCTCATGTATTCCTGACTTGAGCGCATATCAAGCATCCACTTTTCTCCTTTGAAGGTATATCTGTCTTTTGAAAAGATAGTTTTAAACTTAAGATTAGTGGTATAATTAATTATATAGAATAAATCTGAATTTTCAATAGTACGTATTGCAACAAGTATAAAAACTAATTGATTAAATAAGATTTATAATATAATATATAAAAATAAAATATTAAATATAAAGGTTAAAGTGTAAGGCGTGATTTTTATGACAAATATGGATACTACTAATAAAAAAATAAAAGAAATGCTGGAAGAAGTCGAGAAAGCATTGATAAGTCTTTTTTATGATGAATTGGAGAACATTATTTTGTATGGATCTTATGCACGTGGAGATTTTACTTATGATTCAGATATTGATATTATGGTGTTAGTTAATGAAGAAGAAGATAATCTTAAAAAGTATGACGATAAAATAACGGATATTATGGTTGATTTGTAATTAAAATATGATATTGTAGTTTCCTTATATGTTCAAAGTGTCCAGAAGTATAAAAAGTATGTTGAGGTGCTTCCATTTTACAGGAATATTCAGAAAGAAGGTATTCGAATATATGGATAATTTTATAAAAGAATTAGCTAAATATAGAATAGAAAAGGCTAAAGATGATTTGGAAGCATCTAAATTATTGCTTAATAATAATTTGTATTCTCAATTTCTTAATAGGTCATATTATTCAATATTTCACGCAGTAAGAGCTGTATTGGCATTTGATCAATTTGATTCAAAAAAACATTCCGGAGTTATTGGTTATTTTAATCAACATTTTATTAATAGGGGAATTTTTAATAAAAAATATTCAAAGATATTAGTGAGTGCAGAAAAAAATTAGGAATAAAAGTGATTATGATGATTTTTATATAGCAAGCAGCGAAGATGCTGAAAAACAAGTAAAAAATGCGGAAGAGTTTATTGCTGCTATGGATGAATATGTTAACAAAAAATTGATTGATGTGTTTTGAACAATTTAGATGGAATGATTGTGCGAGATTTATGCTTCACACGTTTTTCACATAATTTCTTTAAAAATTCTCGATAATTTTATGATAGAATAATAATTAAAATAGTGTGTAGTGTATTTTAATAGTTTGCCTACGTTATGAGGTGATAAAATTGTCGAGAAATATATATCTTGTAGAGGATGAGAAGAGCCTTAATCTTCTTTTAAAGAAGTACCTCGAGAGGGAAGGATACGACGTTATGACATTTTTTGATGGAAGTACGGCGATGAATAGAATAAGGGATTTGCCTGATCTATGGATACTTGATATAATGCTTCCTGATGTAGATGGATACGAGCTTATAAAAGCTATAAAGGAGCACAATAAGTCTACCCCTGTCATATTTATGTCTGCCAGAAATGAGGAGCTTGACAGGGTAGTAGGGCTGGAGCTTGGAAGCGATGACTACCTTTCAAAGCCTTTTTTGCCTCGTGAGCTTGTCATTAGGACAAACAAGCTTATGGAGAGGATATATGGGAGAGAAGATGAGAAAAACGAAGACCCTGTATATGTAGGTGAATACAGGTTAAGTGAAAAGCAAAGGACTGTTTTTGAGGGAGATAGTGAGATACAGCTTACAAATAAGGAGTACGAGCTTTTTTGCTACCTTGTGAAGAATAAAAATATCGTGGTTTCAAGAGATCAGATATTGAATAACGTCTGGGGAGAGGACTATTTCGGCTCTGACAGGGTGGTTGACGACACCATAAGAAGGCTTAGGAAGAAAGTGGATAGATTGAATATAGAGACCGTATACGGATACGGCTATAAATTGGTGTGTAAATCATGAAGAAGATATTTAGATTTCGTTCACTTGCGATGCGAATATGGATGACATTTACCGCTGTCATACTTATCATAGTCTGCAGCCTGTCGATGCTTTATATCTTTGCATACAGGAGAGTAGAAGAAAACAACAAGATACAGGATTTAAAAGTTTCCCATGAGATGCTTCTTAAAAATAATAATAATTTCAGTGGCAACTACAACAATTTTTCCAGATTAAGAAATCTAAGAGGAGGAGACAACTTTATTGTTGATTTCGATACTGCAAATAGACCTTTGATTATAGACATAAACCACAGAGAACCTCCACCGGATCCACATTCGCCTTCATTTAATACAATGAGCGTAAAGCTTTGGATGTCCAGCTTCATAAAAGGTGGCACTATTAAAGAGAAGCTGTATAAAGAAGTCTACAACAACATGCAATATTTCTTCATAATAAGCACTGTAAATTATGATTCATTTAATAAAGCTTATCTTGTATCATATGTACCAAACATTGTTGACAATACTATTCTTTATTTGGTTATAGCAATAGGAATCATATTTATAATCATTGGCTTTTTTGCTTCGATAATAGTTGCAGGTCATATTTCGAAGCCTTTAAAGGAACTAGAGGAATACACAGTCAGGATAGCTCACAAAGACTGGAAAGAGCCTATAGAAGTTAAAAGTGATGATGAGATAGGCATGCTAGCAAGATCGATGAATAAGATGCAGAAGGAATTGAAGCTGGCAGACGAAGAAGAAAAGCTGTTTTTGCAAAGCATATCACATGATTTAAAGACGCCGGTAATGGTTATAATGAGCCATGCGGATGCCATAATAGATGGCGTGTATATAGAGTCTTTGGAGAAGACGGCTGAGATAATAAAAGATGAGGCGATACGGCTTCAGAAGAAAATAAATCAGATGCTTTACCTGAATACACTTGATTATGTGCTGGAAAATAACAGCAGAAATGATTATATAAATATGAGGGATCTTTTGACGCAAATAATAAGCAGGTTTGAAGTCATAAAAAGCAGTATAGAGTGGGATTTGGACGTAGATGATATAATAATAAAAGGTGACGGGGATAAGATTGAGGTATGCATCGAAAACATACTTGACAACGCTATAAGGTATGCAAATGAGTTGATACGAATAACTTTAAAGAAAGATAATAAGTATGCGGTGCTGGACATATACAACGATGGACCTAATATAGATGAAAAGCATGTAGGCCATATATTTGACAGAATGTACAAGGACAAGACGGGAAATTTTGGGTTAGGACTTGCCATATCGAAAAAGATAGTTGATTTTTATAAAGGTGAGATTACAGCAGTAAATAGAGAAAAAGGTGTAAGCTTCATAATAAAATATCCTCTAAAATAAAAAATGGAGTTTGATGCAAATCTATTCTTCTTTAGTTTTATATGATATAATGATTATGAGAAACTAAAGAAATGGAAGGAAGAATATGAGCCAAAAATACGATATTACGATGAAAAATATTTTTTCGGATATGGCAGATGACATAATGAGTTATTTTCTGGGGCTACAATACACAAAGATTGATGAACTAAATATAGAATTTGCAAGAGTCGAGAGAAGAGACAGCGACATGATATTCAAATGCACTACTGACAAAGGAAATGTGGCTGTGCACATAGAATTTCAATCAGAAAATGACGGAAAAATGCCTTACAGAATGCTTAGATATTCCCTGGAGATAATGGAAAAGCATAATCTCTTACCATATCAGATAGTCATATATATAGGAAAAGACAATATGAAAATGGAAAATGGCTTAAGCTACAACTTTGGAGAGCAAAACACATTAGACTATAAATACAAGATAATAAACGTTGGTGACATTAAATTTACTGATGTTTTAAAGACAGATTATTATGATTTATATTCACTTCTACCATTGATGGACCAAAATAGAAGGAAGGAAGAAGGAGAAAAATATCTTGAAAGGTGTGTTGAAGCAATTAAAGACATTCCTATAGACATAAACAAGAAGAAAGACATAGCGTTTAAAGCAGAGATATTGTCAGGGATAATATTTAAAAAAGAAGTTATTGAGAGAGTTTTTTCGGAGGTGGTAAAGATGTTTAGGATTGAAGAATCAGAAACGTACAAAATGATAATTGAGAAAGGCATAGAAAAAGGCATAGAGAAAGGTATCAAAGAAGGCATTGAAAGAGGTATAGAAGAAGGTATTAAAAAGGGTGCAAAGGAAGAGAAAATTGCAATAGCTAAAAAATTATTAAAAAATGGTATGCCTATCGACAAGATAGCAGAGATCACAGAATTATCAGAAGATGAGATAAAAAAATTGATGAATTAGAAATATTTTACTATGCTTTTAACGAAGGCTTGAAAGAAGTCTCCCATCCTCTATAGGTGGGAGATGAATTTCTATTGTTTTCCATAACATTATATGCTATAATATTATCAGGAGTAAAAAGTAAAGACAATTAGGCATAACAGCCTAAGAATAATATTTTTGTAGGGAAGGTTCCTCCCGAAATTACGCCTATGGAGATTGTGTAAGACCTGCTGTGAATAACAGTAGGCAACGGTCTATGAAGTAGGAAGCTTCATCCTCTATAGGATGGAGTAGGTTCACAAAGCATGATGTGTAATAGGTAAGAAATCATCATGCTTTTTTATTATATAATTTACGATAAGTGGTATAATTATTATAAAGTATGCGGATAGTTTTGTTATTAAAAGAGGTGAAAAAATATGGCAGTTGCAGATAAAGATGAACATATAAAATACACATACAAAGAATATTTGAGCTGGGCTAATGATGAGAGATGGGAGCTTATAGAGGGAGTTCCGCATAATATGAGTCCATCACCGACGCGGAAACATCAGAAAGTTGTAGGAGAATTATTTGCCTCTATCCATGATTATCTAAAAGGAAAAACTTGTGAAGTTTACAGCGCTCCATTTGATGTAAGATTGTTTGCTGAAAATGTCAGTGATGATAATGTGACAAATGTAGTTCAGCCTGACATAGTGATAGTGTGTGATCCAAGTAAGCTGGATGATAAAGGCTGTAAGGGAAGCCCAGATATGATTATAGAGGTAGTTTCTCCTTCAACATTAAAGAGAGACTTAAAGGAAAAATTCTATTTGTACGAAAAAGCAGGAGTAAAAGAGTATTGGATCGTATTTCCTGATGAAAAAACTGTACTTTCTTACTATTTAGGTGAAGACGGCAAATACAAAAGACCTGAAGTATATTCAGAAGAAGACAATATAAAGGTCAGGATTTTTGAATCATTGGAAATTGAATTGAAGGATATCTTTCAGAATTAAATGTAAGGTGTGGTTTTTGTGAAGATGCTTCCATTCTACAAAAATGTTCAGAAAGAAGGCATAAGAGTCTATGGATGATTTTATAAAAGAATTAGCTATGTACGAATATGTCAAGGGGGAAATTATCTGATGTTTGTTGAAATATGATTGTATATTCCTTTAAAAAAAGCAATCAGCATATGCTGATTGCTTTTTTTTTCACACAGAAATCACACATTTTTTTAATTTTTTTGCAACATTTAAGTCTTATAATTTTTATAGACACATTAAAAGAAAAGGAGAAAAGGCTATGGGCAAAAACGTGGTAAAGTACAGCTTGGCATTTGTCTTGGTCTTGTCAATAATTTTAAGTGTATATTCACTGTATCACTACAGTGGAAGCACAGAGGGGTTTAGGGGAAATTTTCAGCATAATTTCACACAAGGCAGTACAAATAGAAGTTGGGGAAGTGGAAACACAAATCAAGGTGTTTGGCAAAGAGGCAACTTTCCTCAAGGGAATGGACAAAATGGACAATTCCAATGGCAGATGCCTCGTAGTAGAGGAGATTTTGGGGGATTTAGGGGAACATCATCAAAGTACGGCGTGTATATAATGGCATACGCGGCGATCGTCTTTTTGCTGTTTATTTTAAGCTACTATGCTTTGAAGAATAAAAAGTTTAAGCTTGACTTCCAAAGTGACGCATTTATAATTGCTTCACTATTTTTGATAGGATTTTTTATGCGGCTTTACATAGCTGTAACTATTGAAGGCTTTTCAGGAGACATAGGGCTTTTTAGAAGCTGGGCACAGTCTGCATCGCAGGACATTTTAAACTTCTACAAAAATACCCCAAGCTGTGATTATCCACCACTTTACATCTACGTGCTTTACTTAGTAGGTAAGATAGCTTCAATTGGAAATCTATCGCATTACTACAACGTGCTATTGAAGCTTCCATCGATTTTAGCTGATATTGCATCATCTTACATCATATACAAAATAGCAAATAAGCATTTTGCAAAAAACATAAGTGCGTTTATGTCGGCTTTGTACATCTTCAATCCAGCCGTATTCATAAATTCGTCTGCTTGGGGACAGGTTGATTCGTTTTTCACGATGCTTGTGATAATGGCGGTGTACTTTCTGTCAGAGAAAAATCTGTGGCTTTCATCGGTGTTTTTTACAGCAGCAGTGCTTATGAAACCGCAGGGAATCATATTTGCACCAGTTTTGTTTTTCGAGATCGTAAATGAGAGAAGTCTGAAAAATTTCTTAAAGGCTCTTGTGGCGTCATTGGTTACGGCAGTTATAGTATTAGTTCCGTTTGCCATAGGTCAAGATCCCTTGTGGATATTTAAACTATATGAAAAGACTATTTCAGAGTATCCTTACGCATCTGTAAATGGCTTCAATTTCTATGGATTGCTGGGAGCAAACTACGTCAATTCTGGCACAAGATTGTTTGTATTTAGCTACAGCACATGGGGGTTTATATTCATAGTTTTGACTACATTGTTCTCTTGGTTTATATACATCAAAGGGAAAAACAGCAACTTTGCATACCTTGCAGCGCTTTTGCAGATCGCTTTAGTATTTACATTTTCAACAGGGATGCATGAAAGATACTTATTCCCTGCTGCAGCATTAGCAATATTGGCATTTTTACATGTGAAAGACATGAGGCTATTTGGGCTCTTTATCGGTTTCAGCGTAACAAGCTTTTTAAACATGTATTACGTCCTGTTTGGAGGGTTGAGAAATTCTTTTGGGTTTATACCTATGATGGTTTCATTGGCAAATGTTATAATGGCAATTTACCTTGTAAAAGTATCTTACGATGTAGCTATCATAAATAAGGTATGCACTTTTGATTTAGATTCACAATCACACGAAATTCACACAACTATTTGAAACTTATAAGACATTCTGAGGTTATATTGAGATATATGGAATAAGCCTATATGAGCGATAAAATTATTACAATTTGTTAATAGATTGGAGGATGAACAATGAAAAGATTGAAGTTTAATAAAGACAATATCGGCTTGTATTTAATCTTACTATTATCAGCAATATTGAATTTTACCAATTTAAGCATTGAAGGATACGCAAACCAGTATTACGCTGCAGGCGTAAAAAGCATGACTATGAGCCTTAAGAACTTTTTCTTTGTTTCATACGACCCTGCTGGATTTGTCACGATAGACAAACCACCATTGGGATTTTGGATACAGACCATTTTCGCAAAGATATTTGGCTTTAGCGGAATAAGCATATTGCTGCCACAGGCCATAGCAGGCGTCGTATCAGTAGCATTAATATACGTCCTCGTTAAAAGGTATTTTGGCAAGACAGCGGGGCTTATATCAGCATTGGTTTTAGCCACAACACCTGTATTCGTGGCAGACAGCAGAAATAATACGATTGACAATATGTTGCTTATGACCCTTTTGTTTGCAGTTTTAGCCCTTATGAAAGCCTTAGATACAGGTAAACTTAAGTATTTGCTATTAAGTTTAGTTTTAGTAGGCGTTGGCTTCAATGTAAAGATGCTGGAAGCTTATATGATAATTCCGGCAGTGTATATAACGTACGTTTTAGCGTCAAAGATAAGTTTTAAGAAAAGAATAGGCTATTTGTCATTAGCTACCGTTGTTTTACTTATTGTATCTCTTTCATGGGCCATCATTGTTGACATGACTCCTCAAAGCATGAGACCTTATGTAGGCAGCAGCACAGACAACTCGGAGTTAGAGCTCATAATAGGTCACAATGGGCTTGAAAGGCTTGGGCTTGGCAGAAACACAGGTTTCGGCGGTGGATTTGGCGGCGGCCGTATAGGAAACTTCAATGGCGGAGAATTTCGAAGATATTTTGGCAATTTCAACGGTCAATTTAATCAAGGTACATCAAGGACGTCAGTAGATACGGTATCAAGCGCTACTAAGAATGGCAGTAGCTCAAATAGCACTCAAAACACACCACATGCAAACCAAGGCAATTTTCCAAGGTTTAATGGGCAAAATGGTGCAAATCCAAATTTCGCAGGCGGCAATTTTGAAAGGCCAAATGGCAATAGGGGCGGCATGTTCGGCGGAGATGAAAAAGCCAGCATATTGAGGCTTTTTTCAAACAACAGTTTGTCTGATCAGATAATATGGCTTTTCCCCATGGCCATCTTCGGATTTTTAGCAGAAATTTTAAGAAAAAGGCTTAAAAGGCCATTTGATGATGGTAGGAAGCTTTCATTGATATTGTGGATTTCATGGCTTGTACCTGTGTTTATATACTTTAGCTTTACAACAGGTATGTTCCATCCGTACTATTTGACGATGATGGCACCTCCTATAGCGGCACTTACAGGCATAGGCATCGTTTCAATGTGGGAGATGTACCAAGATGGCGGTGCAAAGTCATGGCTTTTGCCTTTATCGCTTGTGGCTGACAGCTTAGTCGAACTTCTAATATTGTACTACCACTACAATACATCTAACATTACAAAGTACATCATGTTGTCTGTTGCAGTGCTTTCTATCGGATCGGCAGTAGTTTTGTCATTGACGACTTTTGCTAAGAATGGCGGATTTAAAGTCAAAAAGGCGATGCTTACAGTAGGTGTAATAGGGCTTTTGATAGCGCCTACTATCTGGTCAGCCACGACGCTATTTTATCCTATGAACGGTACAATGCCATCTGCAGGATTAGAGCTTATGACAGGTAGAAATAGGTTTGATTTCGGTGGCGGAGATATAAATGGCAGCACAGATTCTAAGCTTATAAGCTTCCTTGAGAAAAACAAAGGCAGCGCAAAGTATCTATTAGTCGTATCATCATCACAAAGCGCAGACAGCATAATCATAAAGACAGGTGAACCTGTGATGGCATTAGGAGGCTTCTCAGGATCTGACAATATTCTAACTTTAAGTCAGTTTAAAGAGCTTGTGAAAAAAGGCGAAGTAAGGTATGTGATGACAGGGGGAATGGACAGAGGCTCCAACAGTGAGATAATGAACTGGGTAAGAGAAAATGGAAAATTGGTGCCAACAAGCCAGTGGAGCAGCACAAATTCTACTCAAGGAGGCATTGGCTTCGGAGGATTTGGCAGAGATTTTGGAGAACTTTATGATCTTAAAGGTGTCAATGCCAACTGACATTGACACTTGGATATGAATATTTTGAAAGAAGGGATAGATATGTCTCATGTAAAGTATTCTGTTGTCATACCTGTGTATAACGAAGAACTTCTTATTGAAGAATCGTACAGGCGGCTTAAAAAAGTCATGGATTCAACTGATGAGACTTATGAGCTTATATTTATAGATGACGGCAGCCATGACAAGTCAGCAGAGATTCTAAGTGGGATAAGCATGAACGATGAAAATGTGAAGCTTATAAGCTTTTCGAGAAATTTTGGGCATCAGACAGCCATAACAGCCGGTATGGACAATGCCAAAGGCGATGCTGTCGTTGTCATCGACGCAGACCTGCAGGATCCACCTGAAGTGATACTTAAGATGATCGAGAAGTGGAAAGAAGGATACGATGTCGTGTACGGCAAAAGGGCGGAGAGAAAAGGGGAGTCATTCTTTAAACTTTTTACGGCAAGGGTTTTCTACAGATTGCTAAAAAGCCTTACAAATGTAGATATACCTGTTGATACAGGTGATTTTCGCTTGATAGATAGAAAAGTATGTGATGTAATGAATTCTATGACATCAATAAAAGAAAAAAACAGGTATATAAGAGGGCTTGTAAGCTGGGTAGGTTTTAAACAGATAGGTGTAGAATACGTAAGAGATCCGAGGCTTGCAGGTGAAACCAAGTACACGCTTAAAAAAATGCTTAAGCTGGCTATGGACGGTATAACTTCGTTTTCATATGCACCGCTTAAATTGCCTTTGAATTTGGGCATTTTTCTGTTAGTTACAGGATTTGCGTATTTGATTGTAGAGCTTGTCTTAAAAGTCGCAGGCGTAGATGTATCGATTGAGAATACAGTCATAGCTGTAAATATGATCTTATTCGGCTTAAACTTTTCGGTCTTAGGAGCATTCGGAGAGTACATCGGAAGGATATACGATGAAGTAAGGGATAGACCATTGTACATCATAGCGAGAAAGGTGGGGTTTGATGATGGAAAGACGGGAGAAACAAGATAATAGCAAAGCAGGGTTTTTGCAGTTTATAAAGTTTAATCTGGTAGGCATAGTAAATACTTTGGTGGATTTTTCGGTTTTCACCGTTCTTACGTTTTTTGGGATGTACTACATGGCGGCGCAGGTGATATCTTATAGCTGTGGTGTTGTAAACAGCTTTATCATGAATAAGTATTGGACATTTGGCGACAAATCAACTCCGCATGGATACGAAGTATTCAAATTTATCGCTGTAAATGGTGTGTCATTAGCGGTATCTCTTTCTATCCTGTATCCACTAAAGCCGGTTGTAGGAGTCATTTCTGCTAAGGTGATTGCCACATTGTTTTCAATGATGATAAACTTTGTAGGCAGCAAGCTTTGGGTGTTTAAGAAGGCCTAACGCAGATTGCTGTGTAAAAATAAGGTAAAATTTAATTATGTGATAAATTTATGATATAATGAAATGTGTATTAATGTGATGGGAGTTGAATAAATTGCCAAATGTCATTGTCATCATTCCGGCTTACAACGAGGAGAAGACCATCGATAGCGTCATCAATAACATAAAGAGAGTAAATAAAGATGTAGATATACTCGTTGTCAATGACGGTTCCAGCGATAAGACATCTCTTATTGCTAAAAACAATGGTGTCACAGTCATAGATCTCCCTTTTAACCTTGGGATCGGTGGATGTATGCAGACAGGGTATAAGTACGCTTACAGGTATGGTTATGATATAGCAATACAGATTGACGCAGATGGGCAGCACGATGCAAGATTTATAGATAAGCTTATAAAGCCCATATTAGAAGATAAGGCTGATCTTGTGATAGGGTCCAGGTATGTTTCAAAGACCAATTACAAGGGATCGTATCTAAGGCGGACAGGTTCATACTTTTTTACGCTTTTATTAAAAGCTTTAACAGGCAAAGCCATATATGATACTACATCGGGATTTAGAGCAGCTAACAGGAAAGTCATTAAGTACTTTAGCGAAAGCTATCCTCAGGATTATCCGGAAGTGGAAGTTGTAGCGAGGCTTAGCAAAAGCGGATTTAAAATCATGGAGATACCTGTTGAGATGTATGAGAGATTGGGCGGACGTTCTTCTATCAATTTTAGGCGCTCAATTTATTATATGGTAAAGGTGACGCTGGCGATACTGATAAATTGCATCAAAACCAAAGAACAACAAAAAGCATAGGAGGTCTTTTTGTGTTTTTTAATGTCTACAGTTTTTCTTTAATTTTTAGCATACTGTTCTTAGTTATAATCGTAGTTGAGATAAAAAAAGGCAATCTTTTAGAGAAGTACAGCTTATTTTGGATATTTTTTTCTATAGTTATGATTGTAATATCAGCCAATTTGAGATTTTTAAATCTTTTAAGCCGTATGCTTCATATTTATTATGCTCCGTCTGTCCTGTTTCTCTTGGGACTTTTGTTTATCATCTCATACTGTTTTCACCTTACGTTGATAATATCTAAACAGACGGAAAGCATTGTTAAACTGACGCAGGAAGTGGCCATATTAAAGAATATGGTAGAAAAAAGCAGTAGAGATGTAGAAGGAGGCAAAGGCGATTGATATACTTACTTGTTGCAGTAAATGTTTTGCTTTTGGTGACGGGACAAGTGCTTTGGAAAATAGGCATTGGAAGTGCCAGCAGTCTTAAAGGCGTACTGATGTCACTCATGTCGCCGTACGTCATAAGTGGGATAATAGTATACGCATTAGCTACTGTCTTGTGGCTATACATTCTTGCAAAAGGAAAATTCAGCATCGTCTATCCTTTGCAGAGCACTGCTTATGCTTTAGGAGTATTTGTGGCATGGCTCATATTTAAAGAGACCATACCAATGACAAGATGGATTGGCGTAGTTCTCATCTTCGCAGGTGCATCGTTGATTGCGTTAAGATAGGAGGTAATCATGGCTATTAAACTGAAACTTAGCTCAAAGAAGTTTTTTGTCGCTGTTTCATTGATTGCTGTTTTGGCTATTGCTTTGTATTTGAGATTCCTATTTGTCTACAAAGTAATTCAGCCACCCCTTTCAGGCGATGCCAAGAATTACGACATAATGGTGAAACAGTTTTTGACAAAAGGCTTCTTAGGTTATATGTCAAATTCTCCAAATGCTTATGTGACACCGGGGTATCCTTTATTTCTCGCTTTAATCTACAAGATTTTTGGCTTTTCTAACGGTAGCCCGCTTCAAGCTGTAAGGATCGTGCAAAGTGTATTAAGCGTATTGACGGTTTTACTTATTTTTTTCATAGGTAAAGAAATCAAAAACAACAAAGTGGGTCTTATGGCTGCCTCAATATCAGCCATTTATCCTACATTTGTATGGGCATCTACGCTAATTCTTACAGAGACAGTGTACACTTTTGTTTTCATGGTGTATTTGTATTTGCAGGTTATTGCGCTTAAAAGACCTAAGGCGTATATAAATGTTTTAACAGGTATCTTATTTGGACTGGCAATCTTAATAAGACCTGCTGCAGCACCGCTTATAGCGATACCATACATTTTAATGTACATCCAAAATAGAGATCTAAATTACACTGTAAGAAATTTTTTGCAGGTTTTAATCGGGTTCATAGTGATCATGATGCCTTGGTGGATTAGGAACATTGTGACGCTTCATAAGCTTATTTTATTTGCAACTCAAACTTGGAATCCAATGTTGGGAGGCGCCTTCCCTTTCTTCAATGGAATAGAGCATGTTCCACAGAACATTCGCTCCACTACGGATGTCATCAAATTCATCATAAAAGGCTTTGAGAAAAGCCCCATCTATTATTTTAAATGGTATACAATAGGCAAGTTCAATATAATATTCGGAAGCATGTGGTATGATCTTGACCCGAAATATGAATACTTGCGAAATATATATCTTATTCACAGCTTTGTGATGGCTATAGGTTGGCTTGGAGCATTTTATTCTCTTAGAAAATATGAAATACGTTTTATCGGCATATATGCTATTCTTTTGACGCTTATTCAGCTTATGTTTATCCCGACTAATAGATATGCATTTTCAATCATGCCGCTTCTCATAATTCTCGCATCTTATGTGATTGATAAGCTGCTATTTGAAAAAAGCATTTGATTATTGTCGAGTCCTCTTTCTCGATACTTCCAATAGCTTTCTTTCCAGTTCATCTACGTCGTACTTCCTCTGTGGATACGAATTAAAGTAGTTTCTTGGTGCCGTATTTGACGATGCGGCATCTTTTAATATTGATTTGTCTTTTAAGTAGTTTTGTATGACTTTTTCTAAAAACTTTGCTGGATATTTTATGTCTTTTCCTTTCATGCGAGATATGCACATATTCATCTCGTCATCTGTAAGATGGTACTTGTCTTTAAGCATGCCTTTGTCTATGTACTTAGGCGCGCTTTCACTTTTTTTGATACATCATATCATTGATATGATTGATAGATATACTATCAGAATTAATATCTATCATATCATTCATATCTGATATGATCATATTGTTTTCACTTTTTGAAAATGGAATGCTTTCAATGTTTTTAACATCATCTACCTTTTCACTATCTGAAATACGGTTTTCACTTTCTTTATCCATGCATTCATTTTTGTCGATATATGATATACCAGCGAAATCACCGATTGTCATATTTTGCCAATCACAAAATTCGGTTATTCTACCGTTTTCGCCATATTTGTACGTGATGCCTTCGATGGATGTATTTTGTCTTAATGTGTAGTATTTCTTTTGCCGCAGTTTGTCCTCATTATCGACGTAGCACACCAAAAATCCGTCTTTTATGGCATTTTTCAAGCTTTTACTTATGATGCCTGTAGATAGACCTGTGCCGCTGTCGACTCTCTTGCTATTTTCGTATTTTCCCTTCTGTATTTCATCGATAGTAAGCTTCACTGGGAAGCACTTTCCATTCTTTATTGTATGCTTTGCGATGTACATTATGATTTTTAACTGTGAACCGGATATTGAAGATAGACTTTCAAAAAAATTCTTTGGCACTATCCCGTATTCTTCCTTAAAACCATTTATCATTTTTTAAACCCCCATTTTCATTTTTAAATAGATCTTAAATAGATGTTGCTTGAAAAATATTATTATAAGCGAACGATTAATGGAGTTTTCGTGATATATCACGATGAATGTAGCGCAGTTTGGCGTATGAGCGAAAGCGAAAGCCGTCACAACGCATAGACGGCGTTAGCCAAACAAGCGAAATGAATCGCTGATATATAGAAAACGAAATTTGTGAGCGTTAATAATATTTTTCGAATTTTTTCGAGTTACATTTATAATGTAGTAAAAAAGTGAAAATCTTATATATAGGCAATTGACAAAAAAACATTTTCATTATATAATCATAAATGAGCAGAAATAATCAATAATTATCATCTGCTTTGAATGGATGTGATTGGATGTTTGGTGAAGAGCGCAGGATGAAGATTGCAGAGCTTTTAAGTAAAGATAAAAGCATGACGGTGTCTGAGCTAAGTGAAATTTTAGGCGTATCGGAATCTACTGTAAGAAGAGATCTTCGTATGCTGGAGATGGACGGTTTCATTCAGAGGACACACGGCGGTGCTATATTAAATACACACACACATTATGAGCCGTCGTTTGTGGAAAAAGAGGATTACGAGCTTCCATCAAAGATGCAGATTGGCAAGATGGCAGCTTCACTCATAGAAGAAGGCGATTCTGTAATCTTTGATGCTGGCACTACTACGCTGATGATTGCAAAATCACTTCAAGATATACATCTTACAGTTGTGACAAACTCTCCTATCATTGCCATAGAGCTTTCGAACCGTAACAATATTGAGCTTATAGTGACAGGCGGTATAGAGAGGCTTAATACAAAAGCGCTTGTTGGCCCTATAGCTGAGATGGTGATAAGGAATTTTAAAGTCGACAAAGCTTTTATCGGTGCAAATGCCATATCCTATGAGAACGGGCTTATGACACCAGATATCATAGAGGCAAACACGAAAAAGGCGATGATAGATGTCTCTAATGAAGTTTATGCAGTAGTAGACCACACCAAGTTTGGGAAGAAATCTTTTGTAAAATTTGCAGACATAAGCGATATAACTGCCATTATAACCGATGACGAGCTGGACTACGAGATAGTGAGAAAGTATGAACAGGCCAATGTGGATGTACTAAACTTTGGAAAGGATGTATTAGATGGTTACGACGGTGACGGTAAATCCGGCGATAGACAGGACGCTAATAGTAAATGATTTTAGATTAGGTGCAGTAAACAGGGTGTCAAGAACCATAATCGATGCAGGCGGGAAAGGCATAAATGTCGCAAAAAACTTAAAAAATTTAGGTTGTGATGTCAAGTGTTTAGGTTTCATGGGGCCAAACGGCAAGTACATCGAAAATGTCCTAAGTGAATTAGGTATAAAGTTTAACTTTGTACAAATAAAAAATGATATAAGGACAAACATAAAGATAGTTGATGAAGTTAGCCACACTTATACAGATATAAACGAAGCTGGTCCAGATGTTTCTCAAGATGAAATAGAAAAGCTGATTTCGAGCATAAATGAGCACGCCGATTTATCGGATGTGATTGTTTTGTCAGGAAGCTTACTACCTAACATGGATAAAGATTTTTACAGACAGATAATTGAGAAAGTCAACGGAAAAGGCGTAAAAGTCATATTGGATGCTGATGGAGATGCTTTAAAGCTTGGCGTAGAAGGAAAGCCTTATATGATAAAGCCAAATATTCACGAGCTTAGAAGGATGACAGGGAAAAATCTTGAAAGTGTTGATGAGATTATTGAAGAAGGCATGAGGATAATTGAAAGTGGGATTTCAATTGTGGCTGTGTCGATGGGTGGCAGCGGAAGCATCGTTGTGACAGAGGATAAAGCGTATAAAGTAAAACCCATAAAGGTTCAAGTTAAAGGGACAGTAGGAGCTGGAGATGCCTATGTGGCAGGTTTTGCCTATGGCTTAAGCGAGAATCTTTCCATAGAAGAAGCTATAAAGATGGCATCATCTGCATCTACATCAGTTATCATGAGGGAAGGCACTAAAGCTTGTTCTTTAAAAGATGTGGAAGAACTTAAAGAAAAAGTTGAGATTGAAGTAATAGAAAGGTGATAAACGATGATTGAAGAAATACTTGATAAAGACATGATGATATTTGATTTGAAATCAAAAGACAAATTATCTGTATTGAAAGAGCTTATAAAGCCATTGGTAGCAAAAGGAGCTATTGAGGACGAGGGCAAGTTTTTGGAAGTGGTATTAAAAAGAGAAGAGGAGTTCTCCACAGGCATTGGGATGGGTGTTGCTATACCGCATGGGAAAAGCAGTTTAGTGAAAAAGGCTTCATTAGTTTTTGGAAAGTCGAAAGATGGCATAGACTATAGCTCAATGGATGGAAAACCAGCGCATCTATTTTTTCTCATTGCAGCACCTGAGGATTCTGACAACCTGCATCTTAAGATTTTAGCTAAGCTTTCAAGGTCACTGATGCATGAGGAGGTGAGAGATGAACTAAATAAGGCTGAGACTTACGAGGATGTCATAAATGCTTTCAAAAATTATGAATAAGGGGGATTTTTGATGAAAAAGATTGTCGCCATTACTGCATGCCCTACAGGTATAGCCCATACCTATATGGCTGCAGAAAACTTAGAAATGGCAGGTAAAGAGCTTAATGTGGCTATAAAAGTTGAGACACAAGGGTCTATAGGGGCAGAAAATCAATTGACAGAAAACGACATAAATGAAGCGGATGCAGTCATAATTGCTGCCGCGACAAAAGTCGACAAGTCCCGCTTCGAAGGTAAACCTATACTGGAAGTTCCAGTTGAAGAAGCTATAAAAAATCCGAAAGAATTGATTGAAAAAGCATTGAAGATGGAAAAACCAAAGAATTACGTAGAAAAAGTGGAAAAGATTCACGAAGAAAGGGCCAGTCAAAGGACAGGCGCTTATAAGCACTTGATGACAGGCGTATCTTACATGATACCATTTGTCGTCGCCGGCGGTATATCTATAGCACTTTCATTTCTATGGGGCTACAAGGCATTTCAGGTGCAAGGGACACTACCTGCAGCGTTGATGCAGATAGGAAGCGGTGCTGCATTTGCACTGATGGTTCCTATTCTTTCAGGCTTTTTGGCATATTCAATAGCAGATAGACCTGGACTTGTACCAGGCATGGTTGGAGGTATGCTGGCTGTTTCAACCGGTGCAGGATTTTTAGGCGGTATCATATCTGGTTTTCTAGCTGGTTATACGGTGTACTATCTAAAGAAGATTATAAAGTTGCCTAAGACCATGGAAGGTCTCATGCCAGTACTCATATTGCCTGTTTTATCAACTCTTATCGTAGGACTTCTTATGATATACGTTGTTGGTACGCCTATGAAGACCATAATGACAGGTCTCACAAATTGGCTTAAAGGCATGGGTTCAACAAACGCAGTCATATTTGGTGCACTACTAGGACTGATGATGGCATTTGATATGGGTGGTCCTGTTAATAAGACAGCTTATACATTTGCTACAGGTCTTCTAGCATCAAATGTATTTATGCCTATGGCGGCAGTAATGGCAGCTGGTATGACACCACCTTTAGGCTTGGCACTTGCTACAGTCATATTTAAAAATAGATTTACGAAAGAAGAAAGAGAAGCAGGAAAAGCAGCTTGGGTATTAGGTGCTTCATTTATAACAGAAGGTGCTATACCGTTTGCTGCAGCAGATCCATTTAGAGTAATTCCATCCATCATGGTAGGATCTGCAGTTACAGGTGCACTTTCCATGTTGTTCCATATAGAACTTAGAGCGCCACACGGCGGAATATTCGTAATACCAATCGCTGTATCAAATCCGCTTTTGTACATCGTAGCAATACTTGTTGGCATGGTTGTGACAGCTTTGATGATAGGGCTTTTGAAAAAGAAAATATCGTGATTGATATAAAACATCGCTCCAGAATATGGGGCGATTTTTTTGTTGCTATTGACATTTGGTGTGATAAGATATATAATAAATTACGAAGAAAGTGTTCACGTTAACAAAATATACTTACATAAGAAGCTAAATAAAACGAATTAACCCAAAATATGTAAATCTAATAATTTTAAATTTGTATTATTTATTATTCATAGTACTGTTTGCTATTGTTTTCTGTTGTTTTGCCAAATTTCTAAATCTTTATACTTTTCAATAGACATTTTTGGTAGTTAAAATTGTTAACGTGTGCAGAAAGTTTTAAATTCTAATATAGGCTTTTTAAGCACTGCTAAATGACTCTTTACGCACAAATTTGTTAACTGATGTAAATTTTGTAGATGGGAGGTGTAAAGGTTTATAAGTCTATTTGCAAGTTTAAAATGATTGAAGAACAAATAATGTTTTAGGAGGGAAAACGATGGGTATAGGAAAGAAACTTAATAGTTTTGTTTCGTTCTTATTGGCATTTTTGATGGTGTTTACAATGCCAATGAGTAAAGCATTTGCAGATACTACTTCTGCACCGGCAGCACCTTTGAATCCGCAAGTCTTATCAGGTTCTGTAACAGATACGGGTTTTACTCTTATTTGGCATAAACCGGATAATTACAGTGATATTACCGACTACAAGATTACTGTAAGCGATAGTGTCTATGAACAAGTATACTATGCAAGTGAGAATCAAACAGTGGCAAGTCCATATATTAAGCAATTTTACGATAATAATGTAGGAGATTTAAAGGATGACAGTGGAAATACTGTTAAGAGTGCATATAAGATTTCTATGCATTCATTTGTGCTTACAGGGCTTAAACCTGATACGCTGTATACGATTCAAGTACAATCTGTAGATGCTAATGGCAACGTATCAACACCAGTTACAATCACACAAAGCACTGCGCCTTCAATACCAAGTGAAAACATCATAAATATAGAGTCAACAGGCGCTGTAGGTGATGGCGTGCTGGCGGACGATGTAAACGGAATACCGTCATCAGGTACTTTAAATACGGCAGCAATACAAAAGGCAATTGACGAATGTCCAGACGGTGGCGTTGTATTGGTGCCTGCAGGGAAAATATTTGTCACAGGACCTATACATCTTAAAAGCAATATGACACTTGATGTAGAAGGTACGCTTTTAGGCACCACAGATCCAGACCAATATCCAAATCCATACGATACTGATCCGAGTCAAGTAGGACAGAAGTCAGCGCCTCTTATTTCGACAGTCAGCACGGATGTGTACGGCAATACGATACAGTATCAAAATATAAAGATTGTAGGACATGGCGTGATAAACGGCAATGGATGGGCGCGAGTTTCCAGCAAAGATACCAGCGTGCCTATTGATGATCAGTTTGATCAGTATCAAAAGGGAAATAGCAGCAACATATCGACTACTGCGAAAAACCACCTTGCCTTAAATCAGTTTAATAAATATTCATCTCAAGGCACCAGCAATGCCTATGCTACAAGGTCTAACTTGATGGTATTTAACAATGTCAATGGGCTTTACATCGGTGACGGGCTTACGGTGACAAATCCGTCTTTCCATACAATATCTGTCACGAATTCGCAGAATGTTGTTTTAAACCAATTGATTGCCTCAACTTATGACTGCAATAATGGCGATGGCATAGATTTTGGCAACAGCACAGGTTTGACTGTCGTAAATTCTGTATTCAACACAGGGGATGACGATGTCAACTTCGATGCAGGCGTTGGACTTTCAGGTGAACAAAACCCTCCAACGGGAGATGCATGGGTGTTTGACAACTACTTTGGCAGAGGACATGGTGTAATAGCTATGGGCAGCCATACTGCAGCGTGGATTCAGAACATTTTAGCTGAGGACAATGTCATAAATGGAACCGCTATAGGGCTAAGAGGTAAATCTCAAAGCGGCAATGGCGGCGGTGCAAGAAATATTACATTTAGAGATAGTGCCCTTGCGTATATAACAGATAATGATGGATCGCCATTCTTGCTAACGGATGGATATTCAAGTGCATTGCCTACAGATACCAGCAATTGGGCACCAGATGAACCGACATTCCACGATATTACGGTAGAAAATTGTACGGTAAATGGATCTAAAAAATACGCCATAATGTTCCAGGGTGCGCCGGATGGATTTGATTACAACATTACTTTCAACAATGTATTTTTTGGCGCTGGAACGTATCAGACGAAGATTTACTATTTGAAAAACAGTACATTCAATAATGTAGTTTTCTATGGCTCTACTCCTAATTATGATGGCGATAAGACTACTCCCGTAAATCCATGGCATCTTGTTCATTCAACTAATATACAGTTTACGGGAAATACTACACAGCCGCAGATTCCAGAGTGGGCATCAAATAGCACAGCTACAGTGTCGAATGTGACGTACGACAGTGCATCGATAACTTGGACAAGTGCAGTTACTGGCACTTATACAGGATATCAGCTTGTAGGTGCAGACGGCACCATATTGGGAAAAGTTGAGGCAAATACTACGACTTACGATCTTACAGGACTTAATCCAGATACTCAGTATACAATAACTGTTGAAGCAACAGATGATCAAAACAATACTATCTTTGGACCAATAGTTACATTTACTACTGCCAAGGCAAGCACTACAGGTCAGGAAGGTGGAAACACTGGCGGCAGTACCGGCAATAGCGGCAGTAGCACAGGCAGTACAAACAATAACAGTGGAAGCAGCACAAGTAATATAAGCAACAATAGTGGTGCTGTAAGCAATACAATAGGTGTAATAACAAAGAATGGCAACATTATCACATTGACGCTTGATGCAGGAAAAGCTAAAGACTTGATAGTAAATTCAAAAGACAAGGAAGTCGTATTTGACATAACCACAATAGGCCAAGGACAACAGAAAGTCGTACAGATATCAAAAGATATTTTAGATACAAGTGCAGCTAACGGCAAAGACATCGTCATAAAATCAGACAACGCATCAATAACACTTACGAAAGATGCACTTAACCAAAACCAGATACAAAACGGTGTCAATGTATCAATAAAAGACAATGGAAAATCTAATGTGACAAATTATGTGCCGCTTTCTAATGTAGTAGACATAACAATAGGTAGTAGCAGTGGAAATGTAGCATTGGCAAAACCAGTAGAGGTAACATTAAATATATCAAAAGCCAACGATCCAAGGAAAGTAGCAGTGTACTACTACAACCCAACGACAAATCAATGGGAATACGTGGGTGGAAAGGTAGACGTGTCATCTGGAACAATAACATTCAATGCGACGCACTTCTCACAATACGCAGCATTTGAGTACGACAAGACATTTAATGACATAAAAGACAATTGGGCAAAAGATGTAATAGAAGTATTAGCATCAAGGCACATAGTAGAAGGAATGACAGACAGCCAGTATGAACCAAACAAGACAGTGACGAGAGCAGAATTCACAGCAATGATACTGAGGCTTCTAAACATAAAAGAAGAAGCATACAGCGGAGAATTTAGCGATGTAAAGAGTGGAGACTGGTATGCAAATGCAATAGAGGCAGCATACAAAGCAGGATTAATAGAAGGTGATGGAAAGAACGCAAGGCCAAATGACAGCATAACAAGAGAAGAGATGACAGCAATAGCCATGAGGGCATACGAGATGCTGACACAGTACAAAGAGGAAAACT
Source organism: Thermoanaerobacterium saccharolyticum (assembly GCF_000747665.1). Classification (GTDB taxonomy): domain Bacteria; phylum Bacillota; class Thermoanaerobacteria; order Thermoanaerobacterales; family Thermoanaerobacteraceae; genus Thermoanaerobacterium; species Thermoanaerobacterium saccharolyticum. The sequence goes on from NZ_BBKT01000053.1 coordinate 30,321, forward strand.
TAGGTGCCACATCGTTTAGCGATGACAAATCTATAAGCGATTGGGCAAGAAATGTAGTGGCAAATGCAGCAAGATTAGGAATAGTAAATGGAGAGCCCAACAACGTATTTGCACCTAAAGGAAATGCCACAAGAGCAGAAGCAGCAGCTATCATATACGGCTTATTAGAGAAAAGCGGAAATATATAATCATTTCAACTGCCAACACTTCGCAAGAAGCTGTTGGCAGTTGGCTTTGTTAGTGGATAAATTAAAGCATAATTTAGTTGCTTGATATGATATAATTAAATTAAAGGTGATTAATATATGAATGATTTTGATATAAAAATGATCAAGAAGTTGATATTAAAAGGTCAATGGTTATTGAGTGAACATGCTTTAGACAAACTACTTGAGAAAATTACCTCTTCCAAGATGGATTGATGAAAGAACAAGAGGAGGTAAATATCATGAATGACAGGTGTTTTAAGTGTGGTGGGAAATTAGAAAAGAAAGAGACGAGAATAGAAAAATGGGTAAATGATAAGCTTATTGTTATTGAGCATGTGCCAGTATTTGAATGCGTAGAATGTGGTGAAAGGTATTTTGATGCAGATACATCACTAAAGCTTGATGAGTACTTTTATGAGAAAAAACCTGTAAAGACAATTGAAGTTCCAGTCTTTGAATATAAAGAGAACTGATCATTTTAAGAATTTTTTTATAAAAATGTTGAATTACTTAATCAAAAATGATATTATATATAGTATCAAGATGTATAAGATAATTTCGTTTTGGGAATGCTTATATATGGAGGATTTCAATGAGTCAAATAGAAAAACTCTTTGAAAAGATAGAGAATAATCCTAAGAATGTCAGGTATGAACAACTTGATAAAATTTTGAGGCATTTTGGTTTTGGTGTGCGAGAACCAAAAAGTGGTTCTAGTCATGTAACATATTTTCATCCTAAATTAGTGGATATATTGACAGTGCCTAAAGATAGACCTTTTGTCAAAGAGATCTATGTTAAAAAAGCTTTAAAGATGATTCAGGATATTAGATGTTATGATTAAATTGGTGGTGATTGGAGAGGTGTTAGAATAATGGCAAACGAATTAAATTATAAAGTTGAACTTGTTAAACTTTCTGAAAAAGATGGTGGTGGCTATTTAGCCTATGTACCTAAATTGCCAGGCTGTATGAGTGATGGTGAGACTCCAGAAGAAGCTTTAAAAAACGTTCAAGACGCTATAAAATGCTGGGTAGAAACTGCAAAAGAATTAAACAGAGCAATTCCTGAATTTGATGAATATAAGGATGAAAATGATTATAGTGGGAAAATTCTTTTAAGAATGCCAAAAACTATGCATAAAATACTTTCTGAAATGGCCGAAAAAGAAGAAATAAGTTTAAATAATTTAATTCAGAATTTACTTTCGTTTGCTATTGGATATAAAAAAGGAGAAAGAAACGTGAATATAAATTATAATGTAGTAGTTACAAGTAAAATAAACAAAAAATCTAAAGATAAATGGCATGAGAGAATAAATTCAAATATTGATATAATAGAAAAATTAGCAATGAGGTGAAATTATGTCTAAGAAAAAAAAAGAAAGTATTATTGAAAAAATTGAAAACAATGAGATTATACTTAATAAAGTTGCTGGTGAAATAGTATCTAATACTATTCTTGAAAATGATGAGGACATTAAACCTGTAGAAGAATTTGAATATGAAATATTACATGTTGATGATAATTATGCTGAAATAAAATTAATAAGTCAAATAGGATTTGAACCAAAGACAATATTTAATATTGAAATTGAATTAATAGGAAAATTTAATTTCAAACAAACTATAACAATAAAAAAAATTGAAGAAAATATAATAGATATTTTGAATTTTATGGCGGATAAAATGAGTTTTATTGTTAGCTTTATTACTAATGAAATGTTAAAACAACCATATGTTTTACCGCCAATTGTTAAATTAAAAAATAATAAAAACTAAAAAATTAAAAAAGCAGGCTTGATGTCTGCTTTTTTGATGCTTGTTAAGCTTTGGTACATTTTAAGAATTTTTTACTAAAATTTGTTGCAATCGTTTTGTCCTCAGTGGTATAATATCTGTAGTTTCTCTTTGAAAGGAAAGATTGTGATGATTAAAGGTGTTCTTAAATAAGCCATTAGACTGAAAATGGCAAAAGTATGGCATTTTGTTTTATGGCCGTAAATTTATGGTAATTTATTGGCTTTGTTTGCTATACTTTAAATTGTTTAAGAACACAGTCAAAACACGATCTTTGCTTTTATGCACGATAATTGTACCTATGATTATTGTGTATCGAAGTTTGCTTAAAAAGACTGTATAAGACTATGTTCTTGTACAGTCTTTATTTCTTAAGGGGGGATTTTTTTGAGGAGAATTTTAAAATACGTCTTAAGGTACAAATTATACGTGATAGTGCCGTCTATTGCCATGGTATTGGCAATCGCACTTGATATGTTTAATCCATACCTACAGGAGGTAATTACTGATAAGGTCTTTTTAGGCGGTGACAAGAGCCTTCTTTGGCCAATTTTGTGGGCTTTTATTGCTATCACAGCAGTGAGGACCGTATTAGGATACTTAAGAGAGTATATATTTGATGTACTTTCAGCAAAGATAAGCGTAGACATAAAGAAGGACCTTTTTGACCACATTCAAAGCCTTCCTTTTAGCTTTTTTGATAATATGAATACAGGTGAGCTTATGTCCAGGATAGGTGAAGATGTTGACAATGTGTGGAGGAGCATATCATTTGGCATAAGGCTTTTTATCGAAAACATGATATATTTTATCACTGCATCAACAATACTTTTTTTTTATAAACTGGAAACTTACCTTAGTAAGTCTTTTGGGAATGCCTATCATTGGATATCTTGCGCTTCAGTTTGAAAAGAAGATTGGCATATCTTATGGGAAACTAAGCGATCAAGGTGTGCTTATGAATACGGCGGCACAGGAGAATATAGCTGGCGTAAGGCTTGTGAAGGCTTTTGCGAGAGAAAAGTACGAGATCATGAAATTTTTAAACTTAAATAATGAAAATTTTGAGCTTAGCATGGAGCAAAACAGGATAGTGGCTAAGTATTTTCCGCCTATAGATTTTTTGACGAATTTTTCTATCGTCATATTAGTGGTCTTTGGTGGCATGTTGGTAATCAGAAGCTCTCTATCTATTGGAGAATTGGTGGCTTTTAGCGGATATATATACATGCTTATATGGCCTATGAGAATGCTGGGATTTTTGACAAATCTGATTGCACAGTCAGATGCGTCAGCTAAAAAGATAATGAGGATCATGGACATCGTTCCCTCTATCAAAGACAGTGAAGATTCTGTAAGGATAAAAGAATTAAAAGGTGATGTGGAGTTTAAGCATGTGTTTTTTAAATACCATGATGATATGGTCTTAAAAGATATAAATTTCAAGGTTTCAGCAGGTCAAACTGTTGCCATAATGGGCACTACCGGCTCTGGAAAGTCATCTTTGGTAAATCTCATCGGGAGGTATTACGATGTATCGGAGGGTGCTGTCTATATCGATGGATACGATGTTAGAGATATAAACCTTCATGATTTGAGAAGCCAGATGGCGGTGGTGCAGCAGGATACATTCTTATTTTCTGAAAGCATCGAAGAAAATGTGAGATTTGGAAAAGAAGATGCTTCGTTTGAAGAAGTAAAGGAAGCATTAAGACTGGCCTGTGCAGATGACTTTGTTGAGGATTTTGACGACAAGTATGATACGATAGTAGGTGAAAGGGGCATAGGATTATCAGGTGGTCAAAAGCAAAGGATAGCTATTGCCAGAGCCTTATAAGGGATGCCAAGATATTAATACTTGATGATGCCACATCTGCTCTTGACATGGATACGGAATTTAGGCTTTTAAAAAATTTAAGTGAAAGGCGAAAAAATGCTACGACATTTATCATTGCTCACAGAATATCGGCTGTTAAAAACGCAGACATGATACTTTACATGGAAGACGGACGAATCGTTGAGAAAGGAACGCATGATGAGCTTTTAGAAAAAAGAGGCAGGTACTATGAGATATACTTAGATCAGTTTAAAGATTTTAGCGATGAAGACTACGGCATACCGGATGCTTGCAGCTAAAATATTTGTAAAAAGAGGGAGGCGGGAAAATGGCTAAAAATACGGTGAAGCAAGACGAAGACTTAAGGCGAATGTCAAATTTCGTCATATTGAAAAGGCTTTTTAGTTACCTTGGCAAATATAAATTTAAGGTATTTGTGGTGATAATGTTTTTGATTTTTGAGATGGCTGTAAGCTTGATAAATCCAGTTCTTATGAAGACGGCTATTGACAAAAACATACGGAATGGCGATATAAATGGTCTATTCATAATCGGTATTTTGATGGTGGTATTAAATTTTCTATCAATGATGGCGTCAAGAACCAGGATAGTGAAGATGGCATCTGTCACAAATGACATACTTTTAAATATAAGGCATGAACTATATAGCCACATACAGAAGCTTTCGTTTTCGTTTTTTGACTCGAGGCCAGTAGGTAAAATCTTGGCAAGGGTTATTGGAGATGTTAATTCACTGCAGGATTTGTTTAATAACAGCGTTACAAACTTTATACCGCAGATTCTTACAGTAATATGTGTTGGTGCCATGATGTTTTATTTAAACAGCAAATTGGCTTTGGCTTCTATGATATTGCTTCCGATGCTTGTGATTGGTCTTTTTTCGGTAGAGACTTTATCGAGAAGAAGATGGCAGGAATTTAGAAGAAAGAGATCTACATTTAATGCGTACACACATGAAGATTTTTCAGGGATAAAAGTCGTGCAGGAGTTTGCAAATGAAGACAAGACTTCTTCAGTGTTCTTTAAGCTTGTCAAGGATATGATGGATAGCTTTGTTAAAGCTGTAAGATTGAATGACCTTTTTTGGCCTATGGTTGATGCGTCTTATGGGATTGGAGCTGTCATACTTTATTATTTTAGCGCAAAGTTTATGGGATACGGCATTACAATCGGGACAATAATAGCATTTACTATGTATATAGGCATGTTTTGGAGGCCGATTCTCGATATAAGCAATTTTTACAACAGCTTAGTCATGTCATTTGCATCTGCAGAGAGAATATTTGAGATAATGGACATTGAACCAGATATTGTAGACATGAAAAATGCCATTAAGATGCCTAAGATAAAGGGAAATGTTGAGTTTAAAAATGTCACGTTTGGTTATGAAGATGGCAGTGTTGTCTTAGATGATGTAAGCTTTAAAGTGAATGCTGGCGAAACAATTGCGCTTGTTGGGCCTACTGGCGCAGGGAAAACTACGATTGTAAATCTCATAAGCCGTTTTTACGATCCATCTAAAGGTGCTGTCTTGATAGATGGCAAAGACATAAAGCATGTGGAGCTGGAGTCCCTGAGAAGCCAGATGGGCATAATGCTGCAGGATACGTTTTTGTTTTCGGCTACAATAAAGGAAAATATAAGGTACGGAAAGCTGGATGCTACAGACGAGGAAATCATAGCCGCTGCAAAAGCGGTAAATGCCCATGAATTTATAATGAAGATGGAAAAAGGCTATGATACAGAGGTAAACGAGAGAGGATCAAGGCTTTCTGTAGGACAAAGACAACTTATATCATTTGCAAGAGCGCTTCTGGCAAATCCTAGAATATTGATTTTGGATGAAGCTACATCTAACATAGACACTCAGACGGAAAGGCTTGTGCAAAAAGGCATAAAGAGGCTCCTTTCAGGAAGGACGTCTTTTGTTATAGCCCATAGGCTTTCTACCATAAGGGATGCCGATAGGATAATGGTGGTAGATGGAGGGAGAATCGTAGAAGTAGGGACTCATGATGAGCTTATGAATCGTAGAGGCCTTTATTACGACCTCTACATGTCACAGTACAAATTTTTAAGTGAAGGAGCTTAAATATATAGGCGGAGGGTGAATATTTCATCTTCCGCTTTTTTCTATCACATAAATTTCACAAAGTTTTCACATCAAAACTATAAAGTCCAGTTGTAGTATTGTTTACATAGAAAATAAGTGATAATGATGGGGATGATAGGATGTCAAAATTGTTGACAAAAGAAGAGGAAAAAAATTTATTTGAAAGGACAAGAAATTATATTCAAATATAGGCAAATCATGATATAATCAACATATAAGAAATATGTTGAGGTGATTTTTTTGCCTAAGAAGTATTTTATAATCATCATTACGCTTTTCATCGTATCAGTATTAATAATAACAGCGGTAGGCGGGTATTTTTATGTGGAAAAATACAAAAAAGTACCTCAAAAGACGACATCAAAGGTTATAGAAGAAAATGAGAATCTTCCCAAACCTATTAAGCTTAATCTACCTAATGATGGAAGTCAGTACGATGTCATAGTAGTAGGAGCAGAACCGGAAGGCGTTGCTGCTGCAAGGTCTGCAGCAAAAAACGATGCTAAAGTATTAATAATTGACAAGCACGATGGCCCTGGCGGCCTTATGACGTACGGCATGTTAAACACAATTGATATGAGCAAAAGCCCCGATGGCACATTGCTTACACAAGGCACATTTAAAGAGTTTTTTAAAGGCATAGGCTCAAAAAACTCCTTTGATGTAAAAAAGGCAAAAGAAGTATTCTCAAAGCTTTTGAGCCTTCCAAACATCACCCAGTCGTACAACACTGTATTTGAAAAGCCTATAATGGATGGCAACAAGATAATAGGCATAACAGCATTAAAGGACGGAAAAGAAGTAAACTACTACGGAAAAAGGATAATCGACGCAACACAGGATGCTTCAGTTGCAGCATCTGCAGGTGTGCCTTACACAATCGGTGCAGAAGACATGGGTGTAAAAGGCGTAGTACAAGCATCAACACTTGTATTTAGACTGAAAGGCATAGACTGGAACAACCTGATAAAAATAATAAAATACGAAAAAAAGATACCAGAAACGTATATAAACGACACATCTGCAAATGGGTTTTTATCCATCACAAAAAACTACAAGCCTTCAACGCCTATGCTTAGGCTAAGAGGGCTTAATCTTGGCAGGCAAGACGATGGCACAGTATTAGTAAATGCACTTTTGATATACGGCGTAGACGGACTTGATCAATTATCAATGGAAAAAGGAATGGAACTGGCAAAGAAAGAGCTTCCAAGGATAGTGCAGTTTTTTAGAGAAAACATCCCTGGATTTGAGAAAGTGCAGCTTGACGGCACAGCAGACGAACTGTACGTAAGAGAGACGAGGCATATAAAAGGATACTACACACTTGACATAAACGATGTTGTATTCAATAGGGACTTTTACGACAGGATAGCCATAGGCTCATATCCAGTAGACGTACAAGCCACATCACCGGAAGACACAGGGTATGTGTACGGGAAGCCTGTAGAGTATGCAGTGCCATTTAGGTGCATAGTGCCTGAGAAGGTAGAGAACCTACTTGTAGTAGGGCGATCAGCATCCTACAGCCACTTAGCAGCAGGGTCAGCAAGGACAATACCAATAGGGATGGCAGAAGGAGATGCAGCAGGCGTAGCGTCAGCGTACTCCATAGCCAAAGACAAATCATTTGCTGATATCGCAAAGAATGAAAAAGATATAAAGAACATACAATCCATATTAGTAAGCCAAGGAGCGTACCTTAAACCGTTTAAAGTAGAAGAAGCTGTAGAGAAAAGTTGGGCCTTTGACGGGCTAAAATTTGTCCTCCGTTGGGGGCTTATAGTGCCTGGATATACAAATGACTACAAGCTTGATGAAAGTATAAAAAGCATATCATTTTACTATATGACGTACAAAATGATAGAAAGGTCTATGCCCAGTAAACAACAGCTATTGAGCGAAGATAGTCAGTATTTGCAAAAATACATTGTAGACAAGCCACTTACAAAGGAAGAAGCTGCGGATATACTTTTGACGTATGCTGGATACAGAAATGAAGCTAATGGCAATAGTGGAGATCTTTTTAAACTGGCTTATGAGAAAGGGCTTGTATCTAAAGAAGCGTATATGGACGTTTTGAAAACTGGATACATTAAATGGCAGGATGCCTATGACATGACACTGACATTGTATAAATATTTGAACAAATAAGTCGAAAAATACCTGGAGACAGGTATTTTTTTGTAATACGGTGGCGAAAAAAGTCTATTAATGTCATATTGGAAATCAAGAAATGCTGGTTATCCATAATAAGTTAATAAATTGTAATGTGTCTGTAACTTATCTGTAATAAAAATAGGCTATCATGTAAATATGTTTATAAATAATAGAATTTTTGTCGAAAGGGGGTAGAGAATTGAGAAAAGCCTTCGGGATTCTATCCATTTTGCTTTTTATTTTGGCATTTCACGCTACTTCATACGCATTAAGCGGAAATATCGTTATAGACGGCAAAGTTGTAAATTACAATGTGCCCGACGTCAGCATAACTGTAGATGGGAACCCATTTAATACATACGGCAATCCACCACTTATATTGGACGGAAACACCATAGTACCATTAAGAGCGATTGCACAAGGATTAGGTGCCAGTGTAAACTGGGATGGGACGACTCAGACGGTAACTATAGTAAAGGGAAAAGTCTTTAAATTTTTCATAGGCAAAAATTACGCTACTGTCGACGGAAACCAAGTACAACTTCCAGCGCCTGCAAGACTTATAAATTACAATACATCGTACGTTCCTATGAGATTTTTGTTTGAAAGTTTAGGATATGATGTGAAATGGATAGGCGATAAGTATTTAATACAGGTTACATCAAAAACACCAGATCCTCCTGCATCAAACAATGTAAATATCACAAGCTTTAGCTCAACTTATGCAAATGGCGTTTACACAGTGACTTTGAAGGCGGATGGCCCATTGGTGTACCAAAAAGGGATTCTGACTGACAGCTCTGGCGTAAGAGTGTACTTCGACTTTGACAATGCTATAAATGCAGTTACTAATAAGCAGATCTCTATAAATCAAGGTGGACTTAACATGGCTTATATTGGACAGAACCAACTTCAGCCTGCCATAACAAGGTTTGTTGTAAGTATGTCTTCAAGCCTTCCATATACGATAACACAGTCACAAGACAAAAAGGAATTCGACATTTCATTTAATATTGGCAGTCCCAGCCAGACTTCCAATAACGGTCCATTAATATACATAGATCCAGGACATGGAGGCTCTGATCCGGGGGCAATAGGAGTTGGAGGTATACATGAAGCAGATATAGCATTGGCAATCGGGCTTAAGCTAAAGACACTTCTTGACAACGGTGGATTTCGCACAATGATGTCTCGCACCACAGATACGTATGTAGGACTTTATGATAGACCTGATCAGGCAAATAGTGCAGGTGCAGATGCGTTTGTAAGCATTCACTGCGATGCTTTTGACTCACCATCTGCAAATGGGACGACAGTTCTTTACTATCCAAATGGATACAATGGCGACACGAGGGATGACAAGACGTTTGCGCAAATAATACACGACAACTTAATGCAGGAAATAAATACGACGGATAGAGGTTTATCAGAAAGGCCTAATTTAGTGGTATTAAACCAGACTAAGATGGTTGCTGTCTTAGTGGAGACTGGATTCGTTACGAGCCCTACGGATGCTCAACTTCTAACAGACGACAATTTCCAGTGGAAAGTAGCACAAGGCATATACAATGGCATAGTACAGTATTTTAACGAATTAAAGAGTGGCACCATCAAATCTACTATTTCATAATATATAAGAACCATCGTTAAAAAAGGGCGGAAAAACATCCGCTCTTTTTTTAAAAATTTTTTTTTTTAGATTAAAGGAATATTAAAATTTTTGTAGAATATATATATTTGTGTGTGCGTTGGTAGAAAAACGTTTGAATTTGTTGAAAAATTAATTTATGAGTAAGTAAGCAGTAGGGAGGTTCTTGTAGTTGGGGAGGATTTTGATTGTAGATGATAACAAAGGTGTCTGTTCTCTCTTAAAAGAGCTTTTTACGATGGAGGGACACCTTGCAAAAACATGCAGTGAAATTGAAAGAGTTCACGAAAAGTTGGAGAATTTTAAGCCTGACGTTAGCATTTTCGACATACATATGGGGAAGTGTGACGTTTTAGAGTTTACAAAAAGTTTAAAAATGCGACATCCAGACATGGAAATCATTTTCATGTCTGCTGATGATCCCGATGAATGCTTTAAAGGACAAAGATTTATAAAAAAACCTTTTGATATTTTCAAAGTCAAGGAATACGTAAATAAAATTTTAACGGAAAGAGTAGCAGTGTAAAGGTGCCCATAGGCACCTTTTTTCTTGATTTATATACGTTAATTGGTTAAAATATAGTAAGGAGGTGTTATGATGTTAGTAACAGGTATAGAATTATTAAAAAAGGCCAATGAAGAAGGCTATGCAGTAGGTGCTTTTAATACGAGCAATCTTGAGATAACACAAGCCATTGTTGAGGCTGCAGAAGAAATGAGATCTCCTGCCATAATTCAGGTTAGTGAAGGCGGTTTAAAATATGCTGGCATAGAGACAATTTCTGCAATCGTAAGAACATTGGCAACTAAAGCATCAGTTCCCATCGCATTACACTTAGATCACGGTACAGATTTCAACAATGTCATGAAATGTCTTAGAAATGGTTGGACTTCCGTAATGATGGACGCATCAAAGTTACCCCTCGAGAAAAACATTGAAGTGACGAAAAACGTTGTAACTATTGCACACGGCATGGGTGTATCTGTAGAAGCAGAGATAGGCAAAATCGGCGGTACAGAAGACAATGTTACTGTTGACGAAAGAGAAGCATCTATGACAGATCCTGATGAAGCTTACAAGTTTGCAAAAGAGACAGGTGTTGACTACTTGGCAATATCCATCGGTACTGCACACGGTCCATACAAAGGTGAACCTAAACTTGACTTTGACAGGCTTGTAAAGATTAAAGAGATGCTTAAGATGCCTATAGTTCTCCATGGCGCATCGGGAGTTCCAGAAGCTGATATAAGGAAGGCAGTAAGTTTAGGTGTAAATAAGATAAATATCGACACAGACATAAGACAAGCTTTTGCTGCAAGGCTTAGAGAGCTATTGAAAAACGATGAAGAAGTGTACGATCCAAGGAAGATTTTAGGTCCATGCAAAGAAGCTATGAAAGAAGTAATAAAAAACAAGATGAGGATGTTTGGCTCAGAAGGAAGAGCTTAAGTTTTAGATTCATAAGGGACGGTTTCCGCCCCTATGGGATAAATTTGTTTTAAAGGAGTGTGCAATATGAAGTTTTTTATTGATACTGCCAATGTCGATGAGATAAGGGAAGCAAATGAGCTTGGCGTAATATGCGGTGTTACCACAAATCCTTCTCTTATAGCTAAAGAAGGCAGAGACTTCATAGAAGTAGTAAAAGAGATAACCACAATTGTAGACGGCCCTATCAGCGCAGAAGTCGTTTCAGAAGATCACGACGGCATGGTGAAAGAAGCATTAGAGCTGGCTAAGATTCACAAAAATATCGTCATAAAGATACCTATGACGGCCGAGGGTCTAAAGGCAGTCAAAATACTCACCGAAAAAGGCATAAAGACCAATGTCACACTGGTTTTTTCAGCGACACAAGCACTTCTGGCAGCAAGAGCAGGTGCTACATACGTAAGTCCTTTCGTAGGCAGACTTGACGATATTTCCACAGATGGATTGCAGTTGGTGTCTGACATCGTCCAGATATTTGACATATACGGAATTGAAACAGAAGTTATAGCGGCAAGCATAAGACATCCAATGCACGTATTGGAAGCGGCTAAAGTAGGAGCACATATAGCTACAGTGCCGTATAAAGTTATCATGCAGATGATAAAGCATCCATTGACAGATATAGGCATTGAAAGATTCTTAAAAGATTGGGAGACAGTTCCTAAGAAATGATTTTAAGTCAGGGGATATTTCCTCTGACTTTTTTTATATAATTATAAGAAAAAAATTACATAAGCTGAATATTTTTATAAAATGTGTCGATAATATTAACAGGATGTTAAAAAATTATTAAAATTATGCTGTGTTACTTGACTTTTTTAAAAGGTATAATAAAATATAAATAGTGTATAACGTTTGAGGGCTCAAGAATACATCATTGCCTATTTGTAAATAATATTATAACCGTGTATTCTAAGACCAGTCTAAAACAATTCTTTTTTATTAAAAATATTATTTAAAAATTTTTTAATAAAATCCCATTTTACAATTTAAATAATTATTTTGTTCAGGAGGTGCCTTTTTTTGGATTTTAATGATTTAGAAGGGAAATCCCTTGCAGAACTTAGGGATATAGCCAAAAGATATGGCGTAAAAAGCATTACGAAGTACAGGAAGCAACAGTTAAAAGAGCTTATCGTAGAGAAGTCAAAGCAGATTAAGCTTGAAGAAAAGACAGATGAAGAAGCAAAAAATGATGTAGAGAATTTGTCTTTAGAAGAAAATCTTGATGAGAAAGCAAGATTAGAAGGACAAGAAGATGAAAAGGATTCTGAAAATGAAAAAGAAGAAAAATCATCTGATACTGAAAAAGTCATAGAAACTGCATCAGAAGTCAATGATGTAAAATCAGAAGAAGCTGGTAAAGATGAAGAGAAAAAGACCATAGGGAAGATAAGCATACCGGTGGAGGAGCTTGAAAAATCAGATGCAGATTACGAAGAGCTTAGAAGAAAGCTTAGAATGCGCCTAAGGAGCAAAGAAAATATCACAGAAAATGTGGAGGAAGCCAAAAAGGATATAGATGAGGCAATAAAGGTTAAGCATGAAGACGAAGCATACGAAGATGAAGAAAATGTCAAGGACGATGTATCTTTAGATACAGAAAACGAGAAAATTGAAGAAAAAGAAGATGAAAAAGAGAAGGAAAAAGAGCCAAGAAAAAATAACAGCATATTTATAAAAGAAGGGCTTCCACTGATAAGCGATGTATCTGAGCCATTGAAAGAGCTTATAGAGACGCAGGGGGACGTGGTTGCAGAAGGCGTCCTTGACATAATGCCTGATGGATATGGGTTTTTAAGGGTTGAAAATTTTATACAAGGCAATAAAGATATTTATATATCACAATCGCAGATTAGAAGGTTTGGGCTTAAAGTTGGCGATAAGGTAAAAGGAATTACAAGGATTCCGAGGGAAGGAGAAAAATATTCCGCAATTCTTTATGTGGAGTCTATAAATGGCGAAAGTCCGGATCTTGCCAAGAAGAGAATTCCATTCGATGAGCTTACACCTATTTTTCCAGATGAAAAACTGAGGCTTGAAACGATTCCAACAGAGCTTGCTATGAGGCTTGTGGACATAATAGCTCCTATTGGAAAAGGCCAAAGGGGAATGATCGTGGCTCCGCCGAAAGCTGGCAAGACTACTCTTTTAAAGAAGATAGCCAATAGCATTTCCATAAATCATCCTGAAGTTCACCTTATTGTGCTTCTCATCGATGAAAGACCTGAAGAAGTCACAGACATGAAAAGGTCTATAAAAGGCGAAGTTGTCTATTCCACTTTTGATGAACTTCCAGAGCATCACACAAAAGTGGCAGAGATGGTATTGGAATATGCGAAAAGACTGGTAGAATATGGCAAGGATGTTGTAATTCTCATGGACAGCATAACAAGGCTTGCAAGAGCATACAATCTTGTGACGCCGCCATCTGGCAGGACTCTATCTGGTGGTCTTGATCCGTCAGCACTTCACCCACCTAAGAGATTTTTTGGTGCCGCCAGAAATATTGAGGAGGGTGGAAGTTTGACAATCTTAGCTACAGCTTTAATCGAGACGGGAAGCCGCATGGATGATGTCATATTTGAGGAGTTTAAGGGAACAGGCAACATGGAGCTTCACCTTGACAGAAAACTGCAAGAAAGGCGTATATTCCCTGCAATTGATATATACAAATCAGGCACAAGGAAAGAAGAATTACTGCTTTCACAAAAAGAGCTGGAAGCAATGTGGATGATAAGAAAGGCCATGAGCAGCATTGCGCCTAATGAAGTCACTGAGGTGTTGATAGATAGGCTTATGAGGACAAGGACTAATGCAGAGTTTATAGAGGCCATAAGATCCCAACTTTATAAATCTTGATATTATATATTATGTATGATATAATCATTTAAGTGTAATTTCGGTTTGAAAGAGGTGAAGGCGATGAAAGAAGGAATACATCCAACTTATTATCACGATGCAGTTGTAAGGTGTGCATGTGGAAATACATTTGTGACAGGTTCTACAAAGAAAGAACTTAGAGTTGAAATATGCTCAAAGTGCCATCCACTTTTTACTGGTCAGCAGAAGTTGATTGATACAGGTGGAAGGGTAGAAAGGTTTAAGAAAAAATACAATCTGGATGCAAAATAATGAAGTGGTTAGAGTTGTTGCTCTAACCTTTTATTGTATAAAACACACATGGATGGAATCAGTCCATAATATATATAATGAAAAATTAATTATTATTTATATAACTAGTGTAAAAATTTATCATATATTTGAAAAATTTATCATAAGCGAACGATTAATGGAGCTTTCGTAATATATCACGATGAATGCAGCGCAGTTTGGCGTATGAGCGAAAGCTAACCCTAACAACGCATAGACGGCGTTAGCCAAACAAGCGGAATGAATCGATGATATATTAGATAAGCGAAATTTGTGAGCGTTGATAAATTTTTCCAGATTTTATCAATAAACTTTTTGTTTAAATTATTTTCTAAGAGGTGGATTATAATGTACGGGCCTAAAGACCATGGGTACATAGAAGTTGTAACTGGTCCTATGTTCAGTGGAAAAAGTGAAGAGCTTATAAGAAGGATAAAGAGAGCCAAGATTGCCAAGCAGAAAGTTCAAGTCTTTAAACCAGCCATAGATGACAGGTATTCCATAGACAAAGTCGTATCACATAACGGAGACAACATGCACGCCATTGCCATAGTAAAGGCATCTGATATATTGGCTTATGCGGAAGAAGATACGGATGTATTTGCTATAGATGAAGTTCAGTTTTTTGATTCTGAAATAGTCGACATAGTAAAAGAGATAGCAGATAGCGGGAAAAGGGTCATATGTGCAGGGCTTGACATGGATTTTAGAGGTGAGCCATTTGGCCCAACTCCAGAATTGATGGCTATAGCTGAATTTGTCGACAAGCTTACTGCTATATGCATGAAGTGCGGCAATCCTGCTACTCGCACGCAAAGGCTTATAAATGGCAAACCTGCCAATTACGACGATCCCATTATAATGGTTGGAGCAAAGGAGTCTTATGAAGCAAGGTGCAGAAAGTGCCACGAAGTTCCGCGAACTTAGGCGGATTTTTAAGGAGGTGCAGTAATGAAAAAGACAGATATAGGCGGACAAGCGGTAATAGAAGGCGTAATGATGAGAGGACACAACAGCATAGCTACTGCTGTAAGGTGTGGAAATGATATAGTTGTAAAAAAGGATATGGTAAAGCCTTTGACCAGAAGGTATAAGATTTTATCATTGCCATTTATAAGAGGAACTGTTGCGCTTATAGATTCTTTGATAATAGGGATTAAGACATTAAGTTATTCTGCTGAATTGGTAGAAGGTGAAAGTGAAGATGAGGAGCCTTCTAAGTTTGAGCTTTTTTTGAAGAAGATCTTTGGCGACAAATTGGATGATGCCATAATGTACCTTTCTGTGGCTTTGTCATTGGCTATATCCATAATCATATTTTTTATAGGGCCAACTTATGTGGCAGGCTTTTTAAAGAGGTACACTGAAAATACGTTTCTCATAAACCTTTTTGAAGGAGTACTTAGGGTTGCGATATTTATTGCGTATCTTTTACTTATATCCAAGATGGAAGACATAAAGAGGGTGTTTGAATACCACGGTGCTGAGCATAAGACGATACACTGCTTCGAGCATGAAGAGGAACTTACCGTTGAAAATGCCAGAAAGTATACCACACTTCATCCAAGGTGCGGCACAAACTTCTTGTTTATAGTCATGATTGTGTCAATTATCGTATTTTCGTTTTTAAGATGGCCGTCATTATACATAAGGATAATATCCAGAATACTGCTTTTGCCTGTCGTTGCAGGCATATCGTATGAAGTGATAAAGATAGCAGGTCATAGCGACAATAAAATCATAGCGGCATTAGTGTATCCGGGGCTGCTTCTTCAGAAGCTTACCACAAAAGAGCCTGATGACAGCCAGTTAGAAGTAGCTATAGCATCTTTAAAAAGTGTCCTTGAAGATGAAGGAGGAAAAGCTTTTGAAGATATTTGACGCTTTAAACTTTGGGATACAGTACCTTAAGAGCTATGTGTTAGAACCGCGACTTGAAGCAGAAGGACTTTTATCGTTTACATTAGGTGCGGAAAGGGAATACATCATTGTAAATAGGGATAAAGAGATAAGCGAAGATATTTTTGAAAGATACAAAGGTTTATTGGATTTACGCATAAGTGGCATGCCTTATCAATATATAGTTGGAAAAAAGCATTTTATGGGACTTATATTTAAAGTAAGTCTTAAAGTTTTAATACCGAGAAACGACACAGAGATATTGGTAGAGGAAGTCTTGAAGAGGCTTAAAAAAAAACGATGTGGTATTAGACATAGGCACTGGAAGCGGTGCTATTGCCGTAAGCATAGCGAAACACAAAGATGTGAAAGTATACGCTTTAGATATAAGCGACGATGCTTTGTCTGTGGCGAGAGATAATGCTTATGAGAACGGCGTTTTAGACAAGATCGTCTTTTTAAAAAGCGATTTATTTTCTTCGGTGCCGAAAGATGTGAAGTTTGATGTGATTGTGTCAAATCCGCCGTATATTAGAAGCGGTGATATAGACAAATTGCAGGAAGAAGTTAAAAAAGAGCCTAAGATAGCTCTTGATGGTGGAGAAGACGGCCTCTTATTTTACAGAAATATAGTCAAAGAGTCTAAAGGATATATTAAAAGCGGCGGTATAATAGCATTTGAGGTAGGATACGATGAGGCGCTTGACGTATCACAGATACTTTTAGATGGTGGATATGGCAATATAGAAATCGCAAAAGACCTTCAGGGAATCGACAGGGTAGTTTTAGGGAAATGGCTTGATTCTTGATACTTTTAAAAATCTTATTAATATGATATAATCAGCTTTTGAGGTGAGATGATGATAGATAAACTTAAGTCAATTGAAGATAGATATGTGTATCTTAGCCAGAAATTAAGCGATCCTGAATCAATGAAAGATATGGATGAATGGAAAAGGATGGCGAAAGAGCAAGCAGGATTAGAAGAAATCGTCCAAAAGTATCGGGAGTACAAGAAGGTCAAAGATGATATAGAGTCCACTAGAGAGCTAATTGAGATGGATGATGAGTTAAAAGACATGGCAGAGGAAGAGCTTAAAAGCCTTGAGGAGAAAGAGGAAAGCCTCTTAAATGAGATAAAGCTTTTGTTGCTTCCTAAAGATCCCAATGATGAGAAAGATGTTATCATGGAGATAAGGGCTGGAGCTGGCGGCGAAGAAGCTGCGCTTTTTGCCTACGATCTTTTTAGGATGTACACCATGTACGCAGAGAAAAAGCGCTGGAAGTACGAGATAATGAGCTCCAATGCTACGGAGCTTGGAGGATTTAAGGAAGTCATATTCAGTATAGCCGGTAAAGGGGCGTATAGCAGGCTTAAATTTGAAAGCGGTGTTCACAGGGTTCAAAGGATACCTACGACGGAAGCTGGTGGAAGGATACACACATCTACTGCGACGGTTGCAGTATTGCCGGAAGTAGAAGATGTGGACATCGAGATAAACCCAAATGACATAAAGATAGATGTGTTTAGGTCTGGCGGACACGGCGGGCAAAGCGTAAACACAACTGACTCTGCAGTAAGGCTTACTCACATACCTACAGGCATAGTCATATCGTGTCAAGATGAAAGATCACAGCTTCAAAACAGGGAAAGAGCCATGAAGATACTTAGGGCTAAGCTTTATGAGATGGCCAGAGAAGAAAAAGAAAAAGAAATTTCTATGACGAGAAAGCTGCAGGTTGGCACAGGGGACAGAAGCGAAAGGATAAGGACTTATAACTTCCCGCAAGGCAGAGTTACAGATCACAGGATAGGACTTACGCTTTACAAACTGCAGATGGTTTTAGATGGCGATTTAGACGAGATAATCGATGCCCTTTTGGCGGAAGACCAGGCAGAAAGGCTTGAAAGCATGCAGTGATGCTTTAAATAAGCCTTTTCTTTTAACCTTATATGAATTATTTTAGAGAAATCATTGCTTCTTACACAACTTTTTAAATTGTTAAATTTTTTTAACTTGACCCACTATTGATTTCTCATTTATAATAAAGAAAACACTTTAATGATTCACATTATGAAAATATAAATATTGCCCCCCAGCTGTCCTCATTGAGGGCGCTTTTCTACCCGGATGGACCTCCTACCATCCGGGTAGATTTTATTTTGCCACATATCATATTATGCTTTTTTGCGGAATAAATTTTACTTAGATGAGGTGATATTGTGAGCAATTTACATGTTGTTGCGCTGGGCTTTATTATCGGCATAATAGGCACTGGTACAGGTGGTGCTATAACATTTCTTTTTAGAAAACCATCAAAGCGATTTTTAAGCACGATACTGGGGTTTGCAGGTGGTCTCATGCTGTCAGTGGTCACATTTGATTTGCTGCCACATGCCTTTGAAACAGGCGGATTGAAAGTGGGAATGTTGGGACTTATAGCAGGTGTCTTAATTGTGGTATTTTTTGAGGACATACTGCCAGACAAAGAAAGGATAAACAATTACTTAAAAGAAGGAATAATAATGGGGTTTGCCATTGCAATACATAATTTTCCCGAAGGACTTGCTGTAGGTTCTGGTTTCATGTCATCAAGTAGCTTCGGTTTAAGCATTGCACTTGTCATAGCCCTTCACGACATACCTGAAGGCATCGCTATGGCGACGCCTCTATCGATAGGAGGTGTCACGCCATTTAAAAACATGATGTACGCTATACTGGCAGGTATTCCTACAGGCTTAGGAGCTATTGCTGGTGTTTATATGGGAGAGATATCCCCTTTTTTCATAGCTTTAAATCTGGGGATTGCTGGCGGCGCAATGCTTTATGTGACTTGCGGAGAGATGATACCGGAATCAAGAGATTTATACAGAGGGAGGATTTCTGTATTTGGAATGATTGCGGGAATCATTAGTGGTATAATAATTACGAGAGTTTTATGAAATGATTGAAAGGGTTGTGACAAATGACAAAGGTAGTTAAGCTTGATAGAGATAATCCGGATATGAATTTAATTGATGAGGCGGCGACTATACTTCTAAATGGAGGACTTGTGGCTTTTCCCACAGAGACGGTTTACGGCATTGGCGCAAATTCACTTAATCCAAATGCTGTTGCGAAGATATTTGCGGCAAAAGGTAGACCTCAAGACAATCCCCTTATTTTGCACATAGCAGAGTTTCAAGATCTCTTTAAATACGCTAAAAATGTCCCAAATGATGCGTTAAAGCTGGCACGGCAGTTTTGGCCGGGACCATTGACCATGATATTTGAAAAGTCTGATATAGTTCCACCTATAAATACAGCCGGAATGAATACTGTAGCCATTAGAATGCCGTCTAATAAGATCGCGCATGCACTCATAAAAAGAGCTGGGGTGCCTGTGTCTGCTCCAAGCGCCAATCTATCTGGTAAGCCAAGCCCTACAGATGCTTCACACGTGATTAGCGACCTTTACGGCAGGGTAGACATGATAATAGACGGAGGAAGCTGTGATGTAGGTGTGGAGTCTACAGTGGTAGACATGACAGGAGATATTCCTACCATTTTAAGGCCTGGCGGCATTACGAAAGAGATGATAATGGAAGTAGTCGGCAGTGTAGATGTAGATCCTATAGTATATAAAAAGCCTTCTATGGATGTAAAGCCTAAATCACCAGGAATGAAGTACAAACACTATTCTCCGGATGCAGAAGTTTACATAGTCAAGGGAAATATAGGTGATGTTATAAAAAAAATACAAGAGTTGACAGAATTTCAATTGAATAATGGCAAAAAAGTTGGTATAATGGCAACAGAGCAAACATGCAAAAAATATCGAAACGGGGAAGTTTTAGTAGTAGGCGACAGGGAAAAGCCTGAGACTATCGCCAAAAATCTTTTTAGATGTCTTAGAGAATTCGACAAAAAAGGCGTTGACGTAGTTTATGCAGAAGGATTTGACTACGATGAAATTGGACTGGCTATTATGAATAGGCTTGAAAAAGCCGCTGGGTACAAGGAAATCAATGCGTAAGGAGAAAATGGTATTTTATGAAGGTATTATTCGTTTGCACAGGAAATACATGCAGAAGCAGCATGGCTGAGGGTATATTTAACCATATAGCGAAAGAAAAAGGCATTTCTCATGTGGCGGAATCAGCAGGGACCATGACGTATGACGGATTGCCGGCCACAGATGAGGCTATTAAGGTTTTGAAAGATCAGTACAGCATTGATATATCAAATCACAAATCAAGAAGCATAAAAAAAGAGCACTTGGAAAATGCCGATTTAGTCTTGACTATGACAGCTTCGCAGCGGGAATTCATCTTAAAAAGACATCCCGAATTTGCCGATAAAGTCTTTACGTTAAATGAGTTCGCAGATAAAAGTGGAGATATTGAGGATCCGTTTGGAAGAGGTTTAGATGTATACAAAAAAACTGCAGAAGAAATATATGCATCTATAATGCGTATAATAGAAAAATTGTAGAAAGGAGCTTTTCAATGATTGCCATAGGTTCTGATCACGGTGGATATGAGCTTAAAGAAGCCATAAAGAAGCATCTTGAGGAAAGAGGGATAGAATACAAGGATTTTGGCACATTTAGTGAGGAGTCTGTAGACTATCCTGATTACGCCAGAGAAGTGGCAGAGGCTGTAGCCAGCGGACAGTTTGAGAAAGGCATACTTTTGTGTGGAACAGGCGTTGGCATATCGATTGCTGCCAATAAAGTGCCTGGCATAAGGGCAGCAAACGTATCTGATGCCTTTTCAGCAAGGTACTCAAAAGAGCACAACAACGCAAACGTGCTTTGCATGGGGGGAAGAGTTGTAGGGCCAGGTCTTGCAACCCTTTTGGTGGATGAATGGCTTGACGCAGAATTTCAAGGCGGAAGGCATCAAAAGAGGATTGACAAGATTTCTGAGATTGAAAAAAAATACTCGAGATGACATAGGAGGTAAATGAATGTACGATAATGTTTATGTGTTAGATCATCCATTAATACAGCACAAAATCAGTTTGATAAGAGACGAAAATACAGGGTCAAAGGAATTTAGAGAGCTTGTGGAAGAGATATCTATGCTTATGGCGTATGAAGTGACGAGAGATCTTCCATTGGAGGAGATCGAAGTAAAGACACCTATAGCAATTGCCAAGACGAAAGTCATAGCTGGCAAAAAGTTAGGCATAGTGCCAATCTTAAGAGCCGGACTTGGCATGGTAGATGGCATGATGAAGCTTATACCTGCAGCTAAGGTTGGACACATAGGGCTTTACAGGGATCCCGAGACATTGAAGCCTGTTGAATACTACTGCAAATTGCCGTCTGATATAAATGAGAGGGATTTGATAGTAGTAGATCCTATGCTTGCAACAGGTGGATCTGCATCTGCTGCTATACACTTCCTTAAAGAGAGAGGTGCACAAAGTATAAAACTTGTCAATCTCATAGCAGCTCCAGAGGGGATAGAAGCTGTTCACAAAGACCATCCGGAAGTGCCTATCTATTTAGCTTGTATTGATGAAAGGCTAAATGATCACGGATACATCGTGCCAGGCCTTGGCGACGCAGGAGATAGACTTTTCGGAACGAAGTAAGAGGAATGAAAGATGAGACCGTCGTGGGATGAGTATTTTATGATGGTGGTAGATGTGGTAAAGACCAGATCTACCTGTTTAAGAAGACAGGTTGGTGCTGTCATTGTGAAGGACAAGCATATCATATCGACAGGGTACAATGGTGCACCGACAGGGCTTAAACACTGTGAAGAAGTAGGATGTATGAGGGAAAGCTTAAACATACCATCGGGCGAAAGGCATGAGCTATGTAGAGGCACTCACGCCGAGCAAAACGCCATAATACAAGCGGCGTTAAACGGTGTAAGCACAAAAGATGCAACCATCTATATAAGTGCAAGCCCATGTTCTATGTGCGCTAAGATGATCATTAATGCAGGCATAAAAAGAGTTGTCTATGAAGGGGATTACCCTGATAACCTTTCATTTGAGTATTTGAAAGAAGCTTCTGTAGAAGTTGTGAAGATGGAAAGACGATAAATAGTTGACAATAATGGCGTTGGTGGAATATTATATAATTATGTAATAAGTTCAGGGGAGTGTTAAAATGAGAATATACATTTTGTCGTTTGTTGTGGCTTTTGTGGCTGCACTTATGGCTACACCAGCGGCAAAGAAGTTGGCTTATAAAATTGGAGCCATTGATATACCAAAGGATAAAAGGCGTGTTCACAGTAAGCCAGTACCGCTTATAGGCGGATTGGCCATATACCTTGGTACAGTTTTAAGCATGCTTTTGTTTTTGCCAAAGTCAGAGACTAACATCGGAATAATAGCTGGAAGCACGATAATAGTGGTTTTAGGCATATTTGATGATAAATACGAATTAAAAGCTAAAGTGAAGCTATTAGGACAGCTTTTGGCAGCATTTGTGGTTGTCTTAAGCGGTGTAAGGATTGATTGGCTTACAAACCCATTTGGCGATGGCATGATAAATATTGGTGTTTTTGCTATTCCCCTTAGCATATTTTGGATCGTAGGTATCACAAATGCCATGAACCTTATTGATGGGCTTGATGGACTTGCTGCAGGCATAGCATCTATATCGTCTGGATCTCTATTTGTAGTGTCTTTATTAAACGGACGATATGCTACTGCGATTATTACTGTTGCTGTCACGGGAGCTGCACTTGGCTTCTTACCATACAATTTCAATCCTGCCAAGATATTCATGGGAGATACTGGCGCCATGTTTTTGGGCTTCATCCTGTCGGCGGTGTCTATCCAAGGTGCAGTAAAATCTGCTGCTGCCATTGCGATTGCCGTTCCGATTTTGGCGTTAGGTGTCCCGGTGTTTGACACCATATTTGCAATAATAAGGCGGTTGGCAAATAAAAAGCCAATCATGGAGGCAGATAAAGGACATTTGCATCACAGGCTTTTGGCTCTGGGCCTTTCACAGAGACAGGCTGTATTTGTAATGTACGGTGTAAGTTTGTTCTTAGGTTTAAGCGCAATACTTATATCCTCTACAAACGGTGCAAAAGGTTACATCATATTGATTGTTGCGATTTTAGCTGTATTATGGGGCGCTGACAAGATGGGACTTTATGGGCACAAAGCTAAAAATATGAATGTGTAAATATAAGGAGCTGAAGACATGCTAAAAGTAATGCCTATTTTCGGCACAAGACCAGAGGCGATTAAGATGGCGCCACTTGTGAAAGAGCTTCAGTGTGCCGATGGAATAGAGACAGTCGTATGCGTTACAGCTCAGCACCGGGACATGCTTGATCAGGTGCTGAGACTTTTTAATGTCATTCCTAAGTATGACCTCGATGTCATGAAGGAAAGTCAGTCATTGTCAGACATAACATCGTCTGTCTTAAGAGGGCTTGATGATGTCTTGGAGAAAGAAAAGCCTGAATTGATTTTGGTTCACGGTGATACCACCACGACATTTGTTGCTGCTTTGTCGGCCTTTTACAAAAAGATAAAGGTAGGCCATGTGGAGGCAGGGTTAAGGTCTTTTGATAAGTGGTTTCCGTACCCTGAGGAGATGAATAGAAAGCTTACAGGAGTTCTTACAGATTTGCACTTTGCACCGACACAGACGGCAAAGGATAACCTTATAAAAGAAGGAGTAGATGAAAGCAGCATATTTGTAACAGGCAATACTGTCATAGATGCCATGAAATACACTGTAAAGGAAAATTACGTCTTTCGGGATGACAGGTTAAATGATGTTGACTACAAAAATAAGAAAGTCATCGTTGTTACAGCACATCGCAGAGAAAATTGGGGTTTGCCAATAGAAAATATATGCAATGCATTGAGGAAAATAGCCATTGATTTTAAGGATACTTATATCATATACCCTGTTCATAAAAATCCCGTCGTAAGAGATACGGCATTTAGCATACTTGACAATCTTGACAATGTGTTGCTGCTTAATCCAATTGACACTGATGAAATGCACAACCTCTTAAAAAGGTGTTACATGGTTATGACAGACTCAGGAGGACTTCAGGAAGAAGTACCATCATTAGGAAAACCTGTCTTGGTTTTAAGAGATGTTACAGAAAGGCCTGAAGCAGTTAAAGCAGGTACTGTAAAGATAATAGGGACGGACTTTGACAGAGTTTACAGTGAAGCAAAACTTCTTCTTACAGATAAAAATGAATACGACAAGATGGCAAATGCAGTAAATCCATATGGAGATGGCAATGCATCAAGGCGCATTGTACAAGCCATAAAATACGCATTTGGCATGACAGATGAAAAAGTAGATGAATTTAAAGGCAGCTTATAAAGCTGCCTTTAAAAATTATAAAGCTTTTTAAGGAATTTAAATATTCGTCGTCAATTGATGGATATTTTTATGTATAAATACTTTAAAATTGTCAATAATTATATTAGGTTGGGCGGAACGTATGGTGAATTTATTATCCCCCTTGTGAATTTACCGTATGATACCGCCCACTTTTATTTTAATATTGGAGGAATGAGCATGCTTAATAAGTTATCATTGGTTGTTGTTACAATAATTGTCGTGGTTTTTATGTTAAACTCTCAGATGGATGCATTTTCTGCAAAAGGAAATGATGTTTCTGTTATAAAAGAGGCTTTTTCAAAAAGTGGGGCATCGTATCAGTATGCGAATATTAACGGATGGGCAAAGTTGAATTCCGATTTTACATCTTTAAGCCAAATGACTAAAACTGTAGAAAATGTTATAAAATCGTTGGAAATTGACGATAAAATGGTTAAGGTTTCAAAACTCGATCAGTCTAATTTCAGACAGTACGATGCGGAATACGACGCTAAAGACAAAAAAATTTCAATTGTCGTACAGAGCGTCAAAAACAGTGGGGCAAGTGAGACATACATTTTAATAGACGAATACCTGATTGACGGAAACAAGGATGTTGTCAATGAGAGTGAAAAGATCAAAAAGGCGTATTCGGGTTTAAGCCTTACTCCAGAGATTGCTACGTGCTTTGTCGGTACATACAATGGAAAGTTGAATAAGGACAAAATAAGTAGTATATTAGAAGAAGTGATGAAAGATACGGATGCTGTCAAAATAGAGGGATTAAATGATGAAAATTTAGTCAGTATTTCTGCTCACACAAATAAAATTAAGGAATATATTGAGATGGGTAGTGAAAAAATAAATTTGAACGTTGCAGTAAGGTATGATAGCTACGATGACAAGACATATATATGGCTGGCAACACCTGTTATAGCAATAGAATATTAACAATAGAGGGTGGTATACACGAGGATTATCGTTGAAAACAGCCCTGCGTTAAAGGGTACTGTAAAGGTAAGTGGAGCGAAAAATTCTGTTTTGCCTATCATTGCAGCATCTTTGCTCTCAGAAGGTGAAATCCTTATAGATGATGTGCCAGAGCTTAAAGATGTGAACGTGATGATAGAGCTTATCAGATTTTTAGGTGCCAGATGTACATTACAAGATGGAAGGCTTAAGATTCATGTGGACATAAAAGATGTGGAGGCACCGTATGAACTGGTTAAAAAGATGAGAGCATCTTTCCTTGTGATGGGGCCTATTTTGGCAAAACTTGGACATGCAAAAATATCGCTGCCGGGTGGTTGTGCCATAGGGACAAGACCTATAGACTTACACTTAAAAGGGTTTCAGACGTTAGGAGCAGAGATAGACATAGGTCATGGGTATGTGGAAGCAAGAGCCAAGAAGCTTGTAGGAAAGAAGGTTTATCTGGACTTTCCAAGCGTTGGTGCAACTGAAAATATCATGATGGCTGCTGTGTTTGCAGATGGACTTACTACCATTGAAAATGCAGCCGAGGAGCCGGAAGTAGTAGATCTTGCCAATTTTCTAAATAAGATGGGTGCTAACATAAAAGGTGCTGGTACAGATACAATAAGGATAGAAGGCGTGAAAGAGTTGAAAGCCACAGAACATACTGTCATACCAGATAGAATTGAAGCCGGAACTTACATGGTTGCATCTGCAATGACTGGTGGTGATGTGCTTATAGAAAATGTCATAGTCGATCACGTCAAGCCGATCATCGCCAAATTAACCGAGTGCGGCGTTGAAGTTTATGAGGAAGGCACAGGTGTCAGGGTAAGAGGTAGGGAAACCTATAAAGCCGTAGACATAAAGACGCTGCCGTATCCGGGTTTTCCTACAGACATGCAGGCCCAGATGATGGCTATGATGGCTGGAGCGAAAGGTACAAGCGTAATCATAGAGACAGTCTTTGAAAACAGATTTATGCATGTAGACGAATTAAAAAGGATGGGTGCGGATATAAAAATCGAAGGAAGAACCGCAGTCGTAACAGGTATTGATCATTTATCAGGTGCAGAAGTGAAGGCTACAGATTTAAGAGCCGGAGCTGCACTTATATTAGCAGGACTTATAGCGGATGGAAAGACCATTATAAACGATGTGTACCATATAGATAGAGGATATGTAAACATCGAGAATAAGCTTAGAAGTCTTGGAGCAATCATATACAGAGTCGATTGAAAGGTGTACTTATGTACACTTTTTTGTTGTAGTATTTTTGAATAAATGAAAAAGACGGGAATGCACCTCCCGCATAAAATCAGAATTTATTTGTTAAGTCACAGCAAAAGAATTATAATATTATAGGCATTTTGAAAAGTTAGAAAAGGAGCTTAGAAATCATGGTTTACATATCTGCATCTATGTATGTGGAGGCAAAGCCTATTATAGATTATTACAATTTGAAGAAGGACGTGGACGAAAGATATTATCAAGTTTTTAAAAGCGATAATATGAGATTGATAATAACAGGCGTTGGCAAGGTTAATTGTGCTGCAGCTACATCACACCTTTTAGCTAAGATACCGCCTGATGATGGTGATATTGTGGTGAATGTCGGCATTTGTGGTGCGAAAGATGGATTTCAAATTGGGACACCTTATCTTATCAATAAGATAAAAGATGCTTCAACAGGGAGAGACTATTATCCAGACATCCTTTTGAATCACGATTTTAAAGAATGTTCTATAGAGACCTTTGATAAGCCTATTTCAAGTCAAGAGCTTTTAGAGGAAGATCTGTGCGATATGGAGTCCAGCGGTTTTTATGTTTCTGCATCAAAGTATGTAGAGCAGCACAGGATTTTTTTGATTAAGGTGGTTTCAGATAGAGTTGGCATTGATACGGTTTCTAAAGATGATGTTTTGAAGCTTATTCAAAACAATGTGGAGAAGATTGATGCTTTTATAAAAAACGCTGAGGATTTTGCAAAAGTTGACGGCAGTTTTTTCAAAAAAGAAGAACTTGAGCTGATGGAAAAGATTTTTTCTTCTTTGAAACTTACAAAAAGTTTAAAAGAAATTTTTTATAAATCATGTCTACACTACAAAGTGAGAACAGGCGATGATATTTTGTTTTTAGAGAATATTGGGCTTTCAGATGTCAATAATAAAAGAGAAAGAAAAAAGTATTTAGACTTAATTATCTCGTCTTTAGAGGAGAATGCTTGATGAAGTTGAGATGAGAAATGCTGGAAGATGCTTAAATATTGCAAAAATCGCAAGTTTAAATTATAATAAATGTATTAAAATAATTTAATAATTAAACAAAAGGAGGAATCAGATGACAACAAAAGAAAACGCTAGAAAGAAATTATCCCAATTATCATTAATATTGATGATATTTACATCTGTCTTTGGCTTTACAAATATGCCAAGATCATTTTACCTCATGGGATATGGTGCTATTCCATGGTATATTTTATCAGGCATAACGTTTTTCATACCGTTTGCATTTATGATGGCTGAGTATGGCGCTGCTTTTAAAGAGGAAAGCGGCGGTATCTATACATGGATGGAGAAATCCGTAGGACCGCTTTTTGCTTTTACAGGCACTTTTATGTGGTATGCATCGTATGTTGTATGGCTTGTAAACATATGCTCTACAATATGGATTCCACTTTCAAATGCTATATTTGGAAGCGACAAGACATCTGAGCTTCACTTTTTAGGGCTTAATTCGACTCAGACGTTGGGAATGCTGGGAATTATCCTTATCATCGTCATAACTTTTGTGGCCAGCAAAGGGCTAAGCGGTGTCTCGAAAGTGGCTTCTGTAGGTGGAACGGCTGTGCTTTTGCTAAACGTTGTTCTTCTACTTGGCGCTTTGATAGTATTTATTGCTACAGGCGGGAAATTTAAAGAGCCGATTACGGGAATTAGCTCGTTTGTGACATCTCCAAATCCTTCCTATGCAACACCGCTATCTGTCTTGTCATTTGTGGTATTTGCAATTTTTGCTTACGGCGGCACAGAAGTGGTGGGTGGTGTGGTGGACCAGACGGAAAATGCTGAAAAGACTTTTCCAAGAGGCATGATGATAGCTGCTTCAATAATAGCTGTAGGCTATTCGCTGGGCATTTTCTTAATCGGTATTTTTACAAATTGGAAAGATGTCTTGTCTTCTGACAAGATAAACTTAGCCAATGTGGCGTACGTTATAATGAACAACCTCGGCTATCAATTGGGGACAAGTTTAGGCATGGGTCAAGCAACATCTGTATCATTGGGGAATTGGGTTGCCAGAATAGTAGGTATATCCATGTTTTTAGCCCTTACAGGAGCATTTTTCACACTTGCTTATGCGCCGCTTAAACAGCTTGTAGAAGGTACTCCGAAAGAACTATGGCCTTCCAATATAGGTTACGTTGAAGATGGAATACCAAAAGTGGCTATATGGGTTCAGTGCGGCATTGTCGTCGCTATGATATTTTTGGTGTCGTTTGGCGGAGATATTGCAAAAGTATTTTTCACAAGACTTGTTTTGATGGCTAATGTTGCCATGACACTGCCTTATATGTTCCTTATTATCGCATATCCTTATTTTAAAGGCAAAAGCAGCATAAAGAAAGGATATCAGGTTTTCAAGAGCAAGTCGATGGTGATGACTGTCACTATATTAAGCGCAGCTACGGTAGGTTTTGCAAATTTCTTCACCATTATAGAGCCTATGGCATCAGGTGACTACACGTCTACTATATGGATGATAATTGGACCTGTATTTTTCTCAGCAACAGCGCTTCTTCTTTACAGAAGGTATGCAAATAAATATTTAAGGGCTTTAAAGGATGATGAATAACTTTTAAAGCAATATGAGTTAAGCTCATATTGCTTTATTTCTTTTTAAAAAGGGACTATAATGTAATTAAAGTAAATAAATAGGAGGGCTTTTTATGGTATTAGATCAGTATGTAGATGCTTTAAAAGCTGACTTGGTCAGGTCGACGCAGGAAATCATCAAAATAAAAAGCACAGAGGGGGACATGAAGCCGGGAATGCCTTACGGTGAGGGAGTTGCCAAGGCGTTGGAATTAGCTTTAGACATCGCTAAAAGCCTTGGATTCAAGACAAAAAATGTAGATGGATATGTAGGATACGCAGAATACGGTGAAGGCGACGAGATGGTTGGTGTTTTAGGGCATCTAGATGTAGTGCCTGAAGGGGACGGCTGGGATTATCCACCTTATGGCGCCGAAATACATGACGGTAAAATATACGGCAGGGGGGCAACAGATGATAAAGGACCTATAATGGCTGCTCTCTACGCATTAAAAGCCATTAAAGATTCTGGGCTTAAATTAAACAAGCGAGTAAGGATACTTTTTGGCACGAATGAAGAAACTGGCTCTAAAGAGATAGAGCATTACCTTAAACGTGATGAATCACCATCAATGGGCTTTACGCCAGACGCCAACTACCCAGTCATATATGCAGAAAAAGGCATCACCATGTTTGAGGTAGTAAAGGATTTCGAAAAGAAATCTCAAGATATTGTTATTAAGTATATAAAAGGTGGCAACAGGCCCAATATGGTTCCAGACTACTGCGAATGCGGTATTTATGTAAAGGATGAAGGTCGGAGAAAAGCTCTTCATGATGAGGTAAAGAGGTTTAAAGATGTTTCAGGTTTTGATTTAGGCAGTGAAGTAGAAAACGACATGCTTATAGTAAAATCCCGCGGTGTATCAGCTCATGGCAGCCTGCCTCATCTTGGAAAGAATGCGATAATGCAGCTTTTGATGTTTTTAAATGTCATATATCAAAGCGAAGACGATGTGAAAGATTTCATAGACTTTTTCGCTAAAAACGTCGGACTCGAGACAGATGGCAAGACATTTGGAGTTTACCTAAAGGATGATACAGGAGAACTTTCGTTTAACGTAGGCACTATCAATTTTGACGAGGAGAAAGGCTCAATAGGTTTAAATATCAGGTATCCTGTGACATATAAGTACGAAGACTTGATGAATCCATTTAATGCGAAGATAAGTGAACATGGCATGAGAGTAGAAAACATGATGCATCAGCCGCCGCTTTATTTCCCTAAAGATCATTTCCTCATAAAGACCCTTATGAAAGTCTATGAGGATGTGACAGGAAGAAAAGATGAGCCATTGTCGATTGGCGGTGGAACCTACGCTAAAGAGATGAAAAACATGGTGGCATTTGGACCGATTTTCCCAGGCAAACCAGACCTTGACCATCAGGCAAATGAGTACATTGAGATAGACGATCTCGTCTTAAACGCTAAGATATACGCCCGTGCCATATACGAGCTGGCAAAGTAAATACATTAAAAACAGGAACTTATCTTTATGATAATTTCCTGTTTTTTTATGGGTAAGATTTTTTCGCTTTTTCTATATTATAAGTGTAAAAACTAAAAGGAGGTGTTAAAATGGCAGTTATATCTACACCACAAGGATCAAGGATTTCCATATCCTACATCACTGGAAAAGACGAAAGAGGCGTCGACGTCATAAGAAGCAGGACATACAACAACATTAAAAGTTCTGCCCTTGATCAGGATGTGATGGATGTGGCATCAGTTTTAAGCGGACTTCAAACATATCCTGTGAAATCTGTGACACGCATAAACCAAGTAGACCTGGCGCAAGAGTAATAATTTAAACTGATTATTGAGGAAAGGAGGTTTTAGTGTGGCGGTACAACTTCAGATGAACTTCAAAAATAAGCTTGGCAGCAATTTCAGAATAAATGTGGATAACGCACTTGAAACGCTTACCGATGGCCAAGTTAAAGCAGCTATGGATACTATAATCTCAAAAAACATATTTGACACAAATGGCGGTGAACTGGTAGAAGCAGTTAGCGCCAGCCTTGTATCTACAACCGAAAAAGAATTTGCAGTCAAATAATACGGCGGGGGCAACCCCGCTTTTAATATTTATTGAACAATTCCATAGCTTTTATGCAAGTATGGCATTGTAAAATTGTAAATATGTAAAGGAGGGTTATCATGAATGAGATCTTTGCAGGTATCGCCAATCTTGGGTTTCCAATAGTAGTAAGCATTTACCTATTAGTTAGAATCGAAGGCAAGATAGATAATTTGACCAATTCTATAAATGAGTTGACAAAAGCCATAACAAAGATAGAATAAGCGCTTCTGCGCTTATTCTGTCAACTGATTACTTCACTTACTCTCTTTTCCATGTTATCCGGTTTATCTCGCCTTTCGTCAATCATGATGTTTGTCACAACCCTCATTGCCCCATCTTTAAATGGTATGTTGTGAATTTCCTCTGCTACTTTCATAAGTTCTTTTGTATTTCCTTCGATTACTGTCGATGTAGGTGTAACGGTGTATTTAAGGCCTCTCGTGTTTAAAAGTTCTACAGCCTCTTGGACAAAACTTGAGTAAGAAGCGCTTCCTGTTCCTACAGGGACAAAGTTTATTTCTAATATTGACATTTCACTGCCTCCTTTGTTATTTTGTTGTATGTTAATATATTTTGTCGAAAAATATTTTTTTATCCGCTTTTACAGAATGCTGAAAATAAGCCGATTTGAAGAAAAAAACTACAAATAATTGATTAAATTTTGGATTAATTGGGTCTTAAGACCTATTTATTTCGACAAATTATTGTAATATAATATGACATGTAAGAATGATTCCCCTTTTCCCCATAATTAAATTTATATTCTGCACCCCCAACCCAATATGGTGTGCTGCATTTATTGCAGCGTTTTTTTTTATGCTTTCAACTATAAAATTTCAAAGAAAAGTGCCGATATAAATATTGGATTATATAGTTTTTCATTTGTAATAGATTTATTTACATAAAGTATCTGATGAAATGAGGGCGTGTGTGATGAAGAGATTTGTGTCGCTATTGTTGATATTTGTCATTTTGTTTTCATTTTTCCCAGGAAATATGTCGAAAGCTTATGCTTCAAATCCACCTAATATAACTTCTGTAGAGTCATTGCGGTATGATGGCACTATGGCATCCCCTGCCAAAGGTCCTTATGATGTATCAACAGCCATAGAGATAGATGGCAGTGCTTTTATGACATTTGACAGCTCAGGAAACATGACATCTCAAATTGATGCGGTTTACATCGATTCTATTTCGGACAACACGAAGCTTACCATACTTAGTGTAAATGAAAGCAAGATATACGCAAAGGTTCCTACAATGAGTGCTGCAGGCCTTTTATTGAATAAGCCTTACATGATTATCGCCCATAGAAGCGATGGGCAAAGTGCAGCAATACCTAACGGATTCACATACATCGACAATCCTAATATACAAAGTGCAGCATTGGATAACTATAAGACTGTGACGAGGGACTCAAGCGGCAATGTGACAGGCATATCGCAGCCACAGTCGTATATAAGAATGGAAGGCAGCAATTTAAGCGATATAGCTGTAGGCAATATAAACGGTGAGACGTCAAATGTGGTGTCCCAAAGTGGCTCTGTCTTGATTTCAGATATACCTTCCAGCATAAGGATCGATCCTTACACAACATATAACATTAACGTTACAAATGTATACGGCGGTCAATCAAATACATACAGTACGAATCTATCTGCAGTCAATCAAGACATAACAAGTTTATCAAAGTATACAGCCATTGTAGGCGATACTATAACGATATACGGCCATGGCTTTTCCACACTGGGAAGCAATATGAGAGTTTACGTTGGAGAAAACCTTGTAAATAGCGGCAATGTTACGGTGGTAAGCGATACCGAGATGAGCGTAGTAGTGCCTGCTCCAAAGGATACCACATTGCCATATCAAAACATCGACATCATTGCATCAAATGGTGCGACAGTCACATTGGTAAACCCACTCCAAATAATTCCTACGCCCTCTATCATAACTATTGACAGCATAACGCCAAATGCTGGCACAGTGTCTGGTGGCACAAAAGTCATCATAGTCGGCCAAAACTTAAGACAAGATCTTATAGTGAAGTTTGGTGGTGTCCAAGGACAAAACGTTCAAATGGTAAGTTTACCCGGTCTTACAAATAACATGGATGCCATACAGGTTACAACCCCTCCTTATTCAAAATCTGGACCAGTGAATGTAGATATAGTAGACCCTATTACAGGGTACACTGTAACAGAGCAAAACGGATATTTCTACCTTGCTGTCCAAGACAGTCTTGTGGCTATAGACATGAACCCGTACAGTGGGTATGAAAATGGCAGTACAGATGTTACTATTTGGGGTTACAACTTCCAAAGAAGCGACGATCCGTCCACATACACTGCAAATCCAGATAATACAGAGATAACATACACTAATAGCAGCTATACATATACAGATCCTGTGACAGGACAGAATGTAGTTGGTACAAGAGTAAGAAAACTTTATGTAACATTTGGCGGCAATAAAGCTGTTATAGAAAGTGTTTATGCACCATCTGTGGGACAGGAGATTTTGAAAGTATTATCACCCAGCATTACTTTAAATCCGCCAGGACAGCCTATGTCTGTGGATGTAGTAGTGACAGTCGAAACCACGATCATGGATTCAAATGGTAATGTCGTTATGCAGTACTCTGAGCAAAGTTCGCCGGCCAAGAAGTTTACGTATAATCCGCTTCCTTCAAATCCTCAAATCCTAAGCATATACCCCAATAGCGGCAGTAGGGCGGGTGGAGATACTGTCACAATACAAGGATTTGACATAAGGCCAGGTGTCAGCGTGTATTTTGGAGGTGTATTGGCTACTGTAAAAGACTTGACTATTGATTCCAGCAATAGGTCGATAGTGACTGTTATAACGCCCAAAAGCAGTGCTCTTGGCTATGTAGATGTGGAAGTCGTAAATAAAGATGCAGATCAAAATCGTGGATTTACGACGATGACAAATGGCTATTACTACTACACTGCGCCGACTATTGCAAATGTATTTACAAATTTTGGTTCTAAGTATGGAGGAAATTTAATAACACTAACAGGGACAGACTTCTACGTGGGGCAAACTGTGCAAAATGGCGTATACGTTCCAGTGTACCCTACGGTGACGATAGGAAACATAAATTTGCAAGTTATAAGCGTTGTGGACAATAGCGGCAACATCATAGATGGCAAGAAGTTAAACATAGGGACACAGATAAAGGCGATAGTGCCTGTCACGACAAGTCCTTATCCGATAGGATGGCAGGATGTGACGGTTACCAACTACGATGGGGAAAATGGCACAGCAGGTGGTACAGTCACCCTCAAAAACGGGTTTGAAATAAAAGACACTCAGAAGACTCCTACAATAACGTCTGTCAATCCAAACAAAGGACCTACAAAAGGTGGAACGCAGATAACTATTACAGGCAGCAACTTTGAGACTGGAAGCATTGTCACCATCGATGGCGTACAGGCTAATGTTACAAGCGTCACATCGGGAAATACTGTAATAAATGCTGTGACACCTGCAGGCACATTGGGGCAAAAGATAGTGCAGGTGATAAATCCATCGGATGGCGGTACGGCATCATTGCAGAATGGATTTGAATACTTGCTTATTGAAACGAATCCGAAGATAACCAGTGTATCTCCCAATTACGGTGGTAAAGGGACACTTGTGTACATCTTTGGCAGTGATTTTTCAAGAAAAATAGGCGACAGCGATGGCGCAACAGTTTATATAGGCAATACAGTTATGGATGATGTGTACGTAATAGATCAGAATACTATAACCGCAGTTGTGCCAGATCTGCAGTACACAGGACTGTACGACATAACCGTAGTAAACCCTGATACGGCTACAGCAAAATCGCCGCAGAAGTTCCACTACCTTGTTCCTGAATCAAATCCCGTCATAACGTCGATAACGCCAGATCAAGGTACTGTAAACGGCGGCACTGCAATAACAATAACGGGAAGCGATTTTAGGCGTGGAGCACAAGTATACATTGGTGGACAGCTTGCCACGAACATTACTGTAAGTTCTGACGGCACCACCATACAGGCTATGACGCCTCCAGGGAATCCGGGAATGACTTACGTCACAGTCATAAACTACGATGGTGGTAACTATACTTATGGTCTTCACAGTGGTGAGGCTGGATTTACTTACGTCGTTCCAAATAGCTTGCCTGTCATAACGAAGATAGATCCCAATACAGGTTCTACGTATGGCGGCGACACCATCACCATAACAGGTCAAGATTTTAGGATAGCAAAAGATCAAAATGGCAATATCCTAAAAGACAGCGATGGGAACCCTATAGGGCCTGACGTGTACTTTGGCAATGTGAAAGCCACAAAGGTAATATACGTAGACTATGGCACGTTGAAGGTTGTGACGCCTCCAAATGTGCCGGGACCTGTAAGGGTATCTGTCGTAAACTACGACACAGGCATAGGATATCTTGACAATGGTTTTACATACGTTCAATCTAAACCTACAATAAACGGTATTGTACCTCCAAAAGTCAACGTAAATGGTACGACGCACGTTATTGTCGTAGGCTCTAATTTTGCTGTACCAATATATGATGGCAACACTCTTGTAAGACCTGGCTCGAAAGTTTACATTGATGATGTAGAAGTGACAAATGTTACTGTAGTAAGCGGCAGTGAAATAAAATTTGTAGCACCAGCGATGAGCGATATAGGTATAAAGACATTAAAGATTGTAAATCCGGATGGTGGTACGGCTACAGCAAATATTGAGTATGTTTCACCTGTTTCAAATCCTGTAATAACTAAAGTAGATCCTTCTAAAGGAAGCATTGCAGGTGGTACAACCGTCACAATAACTGGCAGCGACTTTAGAAGCAATGTGTCGGTGTACTTTGAAGGCAATAAAGCCACTGTCGTATCAAACAGTAGTACAGAAATAGTCGTCAAGACGCCGGCAGGCGATCCGAGTCTACTTAATGTGCCGATAGATGTCACGGTGTACAACGTAGATGACGGAGCAAGTACCACAATGCAAGGTGCATTTACTTATGTGAAGACAGGTGCAAACCCTGTTATAACATCTATAACTCCTAATACAGGATCTACAAGAGGAGGAGATACCGTAACGATTGTCGGTGACAATTTTAAAACAGGACTTCTCGTTTATTTCGGAGATGCATTGGCTCAGTCAGTGGTTGTCAATAATTACACCACTATAACTGTAATCACGCCACAGCATACTGCTGGAAAAGTAGATGTAAGGATATTGAATCCGGATTACGCAGATGCTGTACTGTCAGGGGGATTTACGTATGTTCAGACAGCACCAGACAATCCATCCGGATTTTACGCCCAGACGATTTACGGGAATGACCATGCGATACATTTGTACTGGAATGCTGTAAATGGCGCAAATTTATACGAAATATACGGTAAAAGAAGCACCGATGCAAATTATTCATTTATCGCATCAACAGACAAGCTGGAGTATTACGTCGATGGTTTAAGTCCTAACACGCTTTACAATTTTGAGCTAAGGCCTATCAACGATAAAGGCAACAGCGGCTTTGCTTATGCATCTGCATACACTGATTCTTCAGCTAACGCAAAGTACGATACTGGTGTGCCAGATGTCATAGGCAATACATCTATAAACGCTTCAGGCAGCGTAGTCTACATTACTCTTGGAAATGATGCCATAAGTTCCAGCACATACACCATAGATTTGACTGGATACAAATACAAAAATACAGATACTTGGATTGTGAATGTTCCAAAAAGTTTTAGCGGTAAAAGTGGCAGTATCATAGTTAGGACTCTCAATTTTAGCATAAATTTTTCACCTCAGGCTTTAAACTTGACATCTGACATAGACAGGATCACAGTCAAATTGCTTGACGGCAAGACGATAGATGATTTAAACAAGAACCTTGGAAAATCAAGTGCGATTGTATCTGATGTGTATCAGATAAATTACGATGAGATAAGTGGCAGCAGTGTGACACACATGACTAACTTTAGACAAGCGGTTAATGTAGTGATGAATTATTACAGCAACAGAGCAAAAAATAGTTCACTGTCTTTAAAAAATTTTGATGGCAGCACGACTTACTACCAATATGTAGATCCTGTTTTGCATTATGTCTCAGGGTATGTTTTATACACTGGAAAATATGCGGTAGTTGATTCTAATTTATGATGAGGTATGTGCTATGAAAAGGCTAATTAAAACAATCACCGCGATTTCAATTTTATCCATCTTGATGTTTGCTTCCGTTTATGGTTCAACGGTTTATACTGGAGTAAACAACGCAACAGCTACTTTTGAAAACATGTCTTACAGCGATATATATAGTAGCTTTGCAAAAGGCGATATAATGAGGATGACAGCTTTAGCAGTCATAAGAGGCAATGGAAATGGACTTTATTACCCAACAAATAATTTAAAAAGAGAAGAAGCACTTGCCATGATATTAAGGCTTATGGGGAAAGAGAAAGATGTGCAAGTTGCTCAAAACAGCGCATCTGGCGGAGTGCCGGGTGTTGCTGGTACTACTTCTAGCGGTACGGTAGATAGCTGGGCGCAAGGTGTGATAACCGTTGCTAAAAATACAGGGCTTCTGTCAAAGCAGGAGCAGTCTTTGGATTTCACGAAAAATGCCACAAGGCAGGAGATAGCTAACTGGATCGCTAAAGGCATAAATCTGACGCCTGTCTATGGAAAAGACGCACAGTACGTCTATTCGTACAAAGATAGCAGCCTATTCGATGCAGACAAATTGCCGTACATAGAAGCGGCGATTGAGTCGAAAATAATGTCGGGCTATTCAAATGGCTATTTTGGTCCAAATGATTATATCACGAGGGAACAGATGGCTGCTGTACTAAGCAGGGCTTTCAATGTCTCATATGCAATGATGGGGTACACAAAGGATATGGGGTACGTTGAAAGCGTACAAAAAGACAGTGTAAACGGCGGCACAAGGTATACTTACGAAATCAAAAATGATAGCGGACAAGATATTGCATTGGTTTCTGAAAACTCTCAAAGTGCAAAATACGACTTCGCAGTTTTGAAAAACGGTGTTGCAGGATTATCTTCATTAATCACAAGTGGCGACAGAATCACATATTACACAAATGGCAGCAATGTGGTATTTGCAGAGACAGAAAGCACGTCTTCATCGGTTTTAAGCGGTACCATCGATGCTGTTTGGCAAGGAAGCTTTAGGCTCATAGACGACAGTGGAAATAGCTATATAATATACTACAACAACAATACACAACTTACCATGAATTCGGTGGATGCATCTATAAGCGACTTAAAGTACGGAGAGACAGCTAAAGTGACTGTTTCTGGTAGCACAGCCACAAGAATAGATGTTGCGTACACCGATTTAAGCGGAAATGGCCAGGTCAATCTTGGTGATAGGCAAGACAGCGGAAAAATAACCGACATAGAGACGAATAACAGCCAAGTTTCAATAACATTGGACAATGGAAATACGTATACGGCAAACGTTGATATGCCTGTTGAAGGTGGAAGTGGGTCCCTAAGCGTAGGAGATTTGAAAGTCGGAGAGTATATAAAGCTTTATTTCAGCAGCATAAGTTCCAATACACCTGATGAGGTGTTTTTAGAAGGGGACTACAATAAAGCTGTTGCAGTCATAAGAGGGACCATATCAGGGGTTTCTGGATTTAACCCCAAAATACAGCTTAAAGATGTCCAAATATATAGGCAAGGCCAGTGGAATACATCATCTGACTATTCTATGTACAGCATTGATGGTGCGTCAGTCTACCTTAATGGTCTAAAGATACCTGTAAGCGATATTAGCAAGTACAAAGGATATGATGCATACATAATGGTGGAAGACCATTATGGCACAGATACTGCAACACTCGTATCTATACAAAATGGATTTAATATGAGCTACGTTGGCAACATATCGTACGATGGAAACACTTTGACAGTGACACTAAGTGACAATCGTCAGGTAAGCGTCAATGACGGCACTATCATACTGGATGATGGGCTTTTGGTGCCAAAAGACCAGTTGTCTAAGGTAAGCCAAGCTTATATTTCGTTTGCAAGAGGTGGCGGGGCAAACTTCATATCAATATTGGATACAAATGCTCCATCAGGATATTACTACGCTAAAGGAAATATTATAACTGTCACATCAGACTCCATAACGCTTGGCAACTACTACTATTACAGTGGCAATGATTACGGCGATGAATCTTTAAGCAACAACGAATGGGTTGCAAATGGGGACGAAACTTTTTATGTCGGTGATGAAACATATATTGTAGACAATACTGGCAACGGTCCTTCAAATGTACCGTACAGTCAATTTTTAAATCAGAAGTACAGCGGTTCTAAGTATTATTCTGCATACGTCGTTTCCAGCAATAATAATGCAATAGCTATAAACTTAAGGCCTTTAGTTAGTACAGACAGGGTGACTAAAGCGGTATTAAGCAGCATTAATGGCAATGTCTTGACTTTGGACAATGTGATGGATTGGAATGGACTCAACAACAATT
>NZ_BBKT01000052.1 GCF_000747665.1 Thermoanaerobacterium saccharolyticum
TTGTTGCTTTTATTCATAATATTCTGCAGCCCATTTTAAAAATCTTTTCATTCCATCAATGTCATTGCTAAATTCAATACGCTTACCGTATTCTATTCCTCTGAAATCGAAAGCTCTAGCGTGATGTATCTCTTTAGCAATGTCTACACCTACAATTAATGTCTTTTCTGTTATTTGCATTATTTTTGTATTTTGGTTATACTTCATATTAGGTACCTCCTTGTTATTTGAGAGTCGTGTTCATGAACAATCGACATCTTGTATTTTATCAGGAGGTACTTTTTATTTCAAATCTTATATTTCTTTATTACAGGAATGCTCCCTTTTTTAGTATGTGACTTTCTCGCCAGATGGCAGTATAAAAGAACTCTCGTATTTACATCCGGCAGCTTCGGCTATTTTTTTTTAACTCATCGACAGTGAAAGTTTCCCGCTTCATCTTTTGATTAAAGGCCTGTGGACTTTTCCCAGACATCCTTCCAAGTTCGGAGACACTTATTCCAAGCTTTACGCATAGAATTTTCAGCTGTTCAGATACTGACATATAACC
The DNA here is from genome assembly GCF_000747665.1 of Thermoanaerobacterium saccharolyticum. Taxonomy (GTDB): domain Bacteria; phylum Bacillota; class Thermoanaerobacteria; order Thermoanaerobacterales; family Thermoanaerobacteraceae; genus Thermoanaerobacterium; species Thermoanaerobacterium saccharolyticum. The sequence goes on from NZ_BBKT01000052.1 coordinate 551, forward strand.
ACTCCTTTCCCTCTCCTTTCGATATTCTCATTATAAACGAATATATTTAATAAATCAACGATAATATTTCTATTTTATTGAGAATCGTTAAATTGGTCATTGGCACCATAAACAATATCGTTTATATTATAAACAGAAATAATTAAAGGGAGTGATTACATGAGTACAAATGAATTACTAAGCAAAGTTAGAGAACTTAAAGAGCTTCAGACAATGGCAGAAGAGCTTCAGGCAGAGATAAATAGTATTCAGGATGCGATTAAAGCTTAGATGAGCGCCAGAGGAGTTGATGAAATGGTTGTTGATGTTTTCAAGATCCGTTGGAAGGTTGTAAAAAGCAGCCGCTTTGATACAGCAGCATTTAAGGCAACACATGCCGAGTTATATAAGCAATACACGAAGGAAATAGAAACTCGCCGCTTCACGGTGTCATAAGAAAAGCCCCTTACATCAGCACCCGACTAAAAGCTTTGATGTAAAGAGCTTCGCGCAGACCAACCGGAGCGGGCCTGTACTATGATTATACCAGACCTGCTCCCATAATTCAATTAATAACAAATGGAGGAATAAGTTAAGGGAGACGACATTCAAAGCATATTTAGAGAACACATTCGACAAATGACAGATGTTGAAATTATTCAGAGACTTGAGACATGCTGGGATAGGACTGAAGAAGCGCTTTTGTTAGATGAAATTAAGAACAGAAAACCAAATATTTTTTCAAAATACTACAACACAATAACCTGGCAAACAAATGTAGCCAGTTTAATTGTAGAATTAAAAAGGGAGGTTACGAAATGACAAAGCAGGAATTTAAGCGTCTTTCAAAGCGAGATTTCACGGATGCAGAATATGAAGCAATCGAAACCGTTTATACATTCCATCCAGCCATAAGCGAGACGGAAGGCAAGCAGCAGATCGCTTATGAATAATAGAAATAACAGAAAACAATAGGAATAACGACGAATAAAACTTTAATAATAGAGTGGGAATAAGATTTAAGCTCTGTTGATAGTTTAGCATAATTATGATAAAATTATGCTAAACTAATAAAGGGGTGATGATTGTATGCCATATATTAGACCAGTATCAGATTTGAGAAATAATTTTGCAGATATATCAAGAGTCGTCCATGAAACTGGGGAGCCAGTCTTTTTAACCAAGAATGGTTATGGAGATATGGTTGTAATGAGCATGGAAGCTTATGAACGAAAACTGTTTGAAAGTGAAATTTACTTTAAGCTGAGGGAAGCGGAACTGGAAGCACAAACAACTGATAAGAGATATTCCCATAAAGAAATTTTTGAAGAATTAAGAGCGAAAATTTCTGATAGAATGGAATCTGACAATGCATGATATTAGATACTTGCCTTTGGCAAGTAGAGATTTATCAAATATTGTATCTTATGTTGCAGATGAATTAAAGGCACCAAATGCAGCAATGGATCTAATTAATGAATTGGATACATCTATATCAAGGCTTGCACAGTTTCCGTATTCATGCAGGGTGTATCAACCTGAAAAATCTCTTAAAAATGAATATAGAATATTACCTGTAAAAAACTATTTGGTATTTTATGTAGTTAAAGAAGATGTTGTTGAGATTCACAGGGTTATATATGCTAAAATGAATTTAACAAAGATCATAAAGTAATATGATTGACACTGCGGAATAGATGAGCTTTATGAAAAAGATCTAAACACAGGGCGAGAGCAACACGAACATTTTTTAAAAATATCAAAAAAATATTCGTAAAATTATTGACTTGAATTGAAAAACTTGATATTATAATTGTATCAGGACAAGTAAATAATAGCTCATATAATTCTGAGAATACGGCTCAGAAGTCTCTACCAGACAACCGTAAATTGTCTGACTATGAGTGAAAGTGTACCTGAGGGTTCCAGCCTTATTGTCAATGTGTAGAAAACAGTAAAGGCGTTCGGACCGAGCGGTACAGGCATTGTATTGCCACACCTGTGGGATAAAAGCCCGGGAGGATAGGTTTCACTCTATGTGTTGGAATCTATCCTTTCGGGCTTATTTATTTTTAAAATTCGTTTTTATTTCAATCATAAGGAGGATTATAATGGTAAAAAACAACGAAAAGAGAGGCTTTCTTGACAATTTCTTTAAGCTTAAAGAAAATGGCACGTCGGTAAAGACAGAGGTCATCGCTGGTATTACGACTTTCATCACGATGGCTTACATCATCTTTGTAAATCCGTCAATACTTATGCAGGCTGGCATGAATGCGAAAGGTCTTTTAGGCACTCAAGCAGTAAAAGCAGGTTTGTCTATAGCAAATGACCCTGTAATAGGCGCTGTTTTTGTCGCTACTATATTATCGTCTGTAGCTGCTACTTTAGTCATGGGGTTGTTTGCAAATGTTCCATTTGCTCTATCAGCAGGAATGGGCATGAATGCCTTTTTTACATTCTATGTTGTATTGACATTGCACTATTCTTGGCAAGCTGCACTATCACTTGCACTTATAAGCGGTATAATAAATATCGTTATTACTGCTACTAAATTAAGGATACTTATAATAAAGGCTATACCGCAGTCATTGAGAAGCGCTATTGGTGCAGGAATCGGGCTTTTCATTGCAATCATAGGTATGGAAAATGGCGGTATTGTAACGAAAAGCAGTGATACTCTTATAACTTTAGGAAATTTCAAGGATCCTGGCGTAATACTTACTGTAATCGGAATTGCAATAATTGCCATACTTATGAGCAGAGGCGTTAAAGGCGCTATACTGATAGGCATAATTGCAACGACGATTATAGGTATACCGATGGGAATAACGAACATTTCTAATCTTAAGACGATTGTACAGATGCCTCCAAGTTTGGCACCAACATTTATGAAGTTGGATTTTGCTGGATTATTAAAGCCTGGCACTGATGGAAATATCATTTCGATACTTACAGGTCTTATAACTGTAATACTGGCGTTTAGCTTGGCTGATATGTTTGACGCAATAGGAACATTGATTGGCACAGGTACAAAGACAGGGATTTTTAAAGAAGATGATTTTGAAAAATCAAATGGCGGTTTCAAGACGAAATTTGAAAGAGCTTTATTTGCAGATGCTATAGGCACAACGTTAGGTTCTTTTTTGGGTACAAGCACTATAACTACTTATGTTGAAAGTGCGTCAGGCATAAGTGAGGGTGGCAAGACTGGTTTGACATCTACTGTAGTTGCAATTCTTTTCTTGGTGTCATTGTTCTTTGCGCCAATAATAGGAATAGTGCCATCTCAAGCCACAGCTCCTGCTCTCATTATCGTTGGGGCGTTGATGATAGGTTCTGTGACGAAGGTTAATTTTGAAGATTTTAGTGAAGCATTTCCTGCCTTTATGACAATTGCTTTTATGCCATTTACTTACAGCATATCAAACGGCATAGCTGCAGGATTTATCTTCTATCCAATCACGAAGATAGTTGTTGGTAAAGCTAAAGAAGTTCATCCATTAATGTATATAATTGGACTTTTGTTCTTGTTAAGATTTGCATTCTTTATGGGGTAAAGCAGTTAAAATGCAGAAAGGAAGAATTTCCTTTCTGCATTTTGCAAATAAAACAAATATAGAGGAGGAGTCTAACGTTATGGCGAAAGTTGCAGTTGTCATGGGAAGTGATTCAGACTTTCCATTGATGAAAAAAGCATTAGATGTCTTTAAGCAGTTTGGAATTGACTACGACGTAAGGGTCATTTCGGCCCATAGGACACCAGATGTGGCGCACGATTTTGCAAAAAATGCGGTTTATAAAGGATACGAAGTCTTAATAGCGGCAGCAGGAAAAGCAGCTCATTTGGCTGGTGTCATGGCATCTATGACGCCGCTTCCTGTCATTGGAGTTCCTGTAAAATCATCTACATTAGATGGTTTGGATTCGCTTTTGTCTACTGTTCAAATGCCTCAGGGGATACCAGTTGCCACTGTTGCCATAGACGGAGCGTACAATGCGGCATTGTTGGCAGTAGAGATACTTGGAGTAAAGTATCCTGAGATCATGGAAAAAATCGTTGAGTACAAAAAGAATTTGGCAGAGGAAGTTATTGAAAAAGATAAAAAATTACAGGGGGAGATTTTATAATGGAAAAGTTAAACATGTTGTACGAAGGTAAAGCAAAAAGGGTCTATAAGACTACAGATGAGGATTATTACATTATTGAGTACAAAGATGATGCTACAGCATTTAACGGTATAAAAAAAGGCACTATTCAAAATAAAGGTGTGTTAAACAATGAAATATCTGCGATTTTGTTTGAGCTACTTGAAAAAGAAGGCATTCCAACACATTTTGTGAAAAAACTTAGTGACAGAGAAATGCTTGTTAAAAGCGTAGAAATCTATCCTATTGAAGTTTTAATAAGGAATTATGCAGCAGGAAGCATATCAAAGAGATTGGGGATAGAAGAAGGAACAAAACTTAAAAGGACGGTTTTAGAATTCTGCTACAAGAACGATGAACTTGGAGATCCTTTCATAAATGAGTACCACATAGAAGCGATGGAATTAGCCACAAAGGAAGAAGTGGAGACTATAAAAGAATATTCTTTTAAGATCAATGATATACTTTCAAAATTTTTCACATCAAAAAACATCATTTTAGTAGACTTTAAATTGGAATTTGGCAAATCTAAAGATGGTATAGTTTTGGCTGATGAGATTTCACCGGATACGTGCAGATTTTGGGACAGTGTAACGAAGGAAAAACTGGACAAAGACAGGTTTAGAAGAGATCTCGGGAATGTAGAAGGAGCTTATGTGGAAGTATTGAATCGACTTGAAAAACAGTGAGGTAAAATTATGATTGAAACTGTAAAGTTAAAAGAAGAATGTGGAGTATTTGGAGCATTTAGCTTAAATAGCCCAATACATCACCATATATACTATGGACTTCAAGCACTGCAACATCGCGGTCAGGAAAGTGCAGGAATTGCTGTGCTAAAAGGTTCATATGTAAACTGCATAAAAGGCATGGGGCTTTTATTAGAAGTGTTTTCTAAGGAAAACATAGATGACCTTGAAGGAAATGTGGGGATAGGTCATGTAAGATATTCGACTACTGGAAACAGCGATGCCTGCAATGCACAGCCATTCGTTGCGAATTTTAGCAGTGGATATATGGCTTTGGCGCATAATGGCAATTTAATAAATGCTTTAGAGCTTAGAAAAGAGTTGGAAGATGAAGGCAGGATTCTTCAGACCACATCTGACAGCGAGATAATACTTCATTTGATAGCTAAGTATTATCGCAACGGACTGGTGGAATCTCTCGTAAAGACGATAGAAAAGATTAAAGGCTCGTACGCATTGGTCATATTGATGGAAGACAAGCTAATAGGAATAAGAGATAAAAATGGCATCAGACCACTTTGCATAGGCGTAAAGGATGGAAATTACTATCTATCATCTGAATCATGTGCATTAGACGTGATTGGTGCGGAGCTTATTAGAGATGTAGAGCCTGGAGAGATAGTTATAATAGATAAAAATGGATTAAATTCTGTGAAAGTCGACATTTTTGAAAAAAAGATGCCATGTGTTTTTGAGTATATATACTTTTCGAGGCCTGACAGCGTATTAGAAGGAGTTAGCGTTTATAAGGCAAGGTATGAAATGGGAAAGAGATTAGCCATTGAAAGCAATGTAGACGCTGATTTGGTGGTACCTGTCCCTGATTCTGGAGTACCGGCTTCACGAGGATACTCTTTTCAATCAGGCATTCCAATAGGAGAAGGCCTTATAAAAAATAAGTATATAGGGCGAACTTTTATCTGTCCGAAACAGAAAGACAGAGAAATCGGTGTGCGAGTCAAATTAAATGTCTTAAAAGAGCTGGTAAAGGATAAAAGAATCGTATTGATTGACGATTCTATTGTACGAGGCACTACTATGAAAAGGCTTGTGTCGCTTTTGAAAAAAGGCGGTGCAAAAGAAGTACACGTAAGGATAAGTTCTCCTCCTGTCAAGTATTCCTGCTATTTTGGAATAGATACTCCTACTAAGAAAGAGCTGGTAGGTTCATACATGGAAGTGAAGGATATCCGGGATTACATTGGAGCAGACAGCTTAAGTTTTTTAAGCTTAGAAGGTTTAAAGGAAAGTGTGGGCTTAGAAAGCATCTGTGCAGCATGTTTTGATGGAAAGTATCCTATGGAAGTCCCAAAAGAAGGCAGCAAATACCTTTTTGAAAAAAAGTAAATTTAAGGAGGATGCCATGGACTACAAAGATGCTGGTGTAAATATAGATGAGGGAAATAGATTTGTAGAAATGATAAAGCCTATTGCGAAAGCCACTATAAAAGGCGGTGTTTTAAATGGAATAGGCGGTTTTGGAGCTCTGTACCAACTGACAGATTATAAGAATCCTGTTTTGGTTTCAGGCACAGATGGGGTTGGGACGAAACTAAAGATTGCTTTTATGATGAAAAAGTACGATACTATAGGTGTAGACTTAGTTGCCATGTGTGTTAATGATATAATCGTCAGTGGCGCAAAACCTTTATTTTTTCTTGATTACTTTGCTACTGGGAAGTTGCAAAGCGATGTAGGCATTGAAGTTATAAAAGGCATTGCAGCAGGATGCAGTGAAGCGGAATGTGCATTGATAGGAGGAGAGACGGCAGAGCTTCCAGGCATGTACAATGAAGGCGAATTTGACCTTGCTGGTTTTGCAGTAGGCGCTGTTGAAAAAGACGAGATAATCGACGGCAGAAATATTGAAGTCGGTGATGTAATAATAGGACTTGCATCATCAGGGATACACTCCAATGGATATTCATTGGTGAGAAAAGTCTTGTTCGATGTAGGCAAAATGAGCACTGATGATTATATAGAAGAATACGGACTGTCGTTAGGGGAAGTCATCTTAAAACCTACAAGAATATATGTGAAAGCTTTTAAATCCTTAAAAGGCATAAACATTAAAGGGATGGCCCACATAACAGGCGGGGGATTTGTAGACAATATACCGAGGACGTTAAAAGATGGCGTATCTGCTAAGATAGACAAAAAATCGTGGGATGTTCCGCACATATTTAGCTTGATAAAAGACATTGGAAACATTGACGACATGGAAATGTACAGGACGTTTAACATGGGAATCGGGATGATCATTATTGTTCCAAATCATGAATGTGACGATGCAGTAAGCCGGTTAAAAGCTGCGGGTGAGAAACCATTTATAATAGGAGAAATTGTAGATGGTGAAAAAGAGGTATTGCTATGAGATTATTGGTTATGGCGTCAGGAAATGGCACTGACTTTCAGTCTATCATAGATGGCATTAAAAGCGGATATATCAACGCTGAAATTGTGGCTCTTATTAGCGATAAAGAAGGAGCGTACGCTTTAAAAAGGGCTGAAATGAACAATATACCTGCTTATTGTATCCCTAAAAAGAAGTTAAAAGACAAGTTTTATAATGAGCTTGCCAATGTTATCAATGAGATAAATCCAGATGGAATAATCTTGGCAGGTTTCATAACGATATTGAACGAAGAGATCGTAAATAAGTATCATAATAGGATAATAAACATACATCCGTCTTTAATACCATCGTTTTGTGGCAAAGGGTACTACGGCATAAATGTCCACAAGGCTGTCGTTGATTATGGTGTAAAATACACTGGCTGCACAGTTCATTTTGTTGACTCAGGTGCAGATACGGGGCCTATCATAATGCAAGATGTGGTAAAGGTTGAAGATGACGATACACCTGAAACGGTAGCATCTAAAGTCTTGAAGCTGGAGCACAGATTGCTGCCTTATGCTGTAAAGCTGTTTACTGAAGGAAGGCTTAAAGTTGAAGGAAGAAAGGTTTATATAAAATAGGAGGTATGATGATGTCAAAGAGAGCATTGATAAGCGTGTCTAAAAAGGATGGAATTGTGGACTTTGCAAAGAAGTTAGATGAGATGGGATATGAGATATTATCGACTGGCGGCACGTACAGGCTATTAAAGGATATGGGCATAAACGCCGTAAAAGTCTCAGATGTTACAGGTTTTCCTGAGATCTTAGATGGCAGAGTCAAAACACTGCATCCTAAGATACACGGAGGACTTTTAGCCATAAGAGACGATGAAAACCATAGAAGGCAGTTGGAGGAAAATGGTATAAAGCCTATCGACATAGTAGCAGTAAATTTGTATCCTTTTAAAGAGACGATATTAAAAGACGATGTGACGCTGGAAGATGCAATAGAGAATATAGACATCGGCGGACCTTCCATGATTAGAGCTGCGGCTAAAAACTACAGATACGTGACAGTCTTAGTTGATCCTGACGACTACGATAAAGTCGTTGAGGAGATAAAGGAATACGGCAACACGAAGGAAGAAACCAGATTTTACCTTGCGATGAAAGCATTTGGACACACCGCCTCATACGATTCACTTATATACAATTACCTTTTAGATAAAAATGGCGTAGAGTTTCCTGATACAATAACCTTTTCTTTTGAGAAATCGCAGGACATGAGATATGGCGAGAATCCACATCAAAAAGCTGCATTTTACAAAAACTCATTGAAATCTTTTGGAATATCTGAATGCGTAAAGCTGCATGGGAAAGAGCTTTCTTTCAACAATATAAACGACGCAAATGCTGCGATTGAACTACTTAAAGAGTTTGATGAACCTGCCGCAGTGGCAGTAAAGCATACAAATCCATGTGGCGTTGCAGTTGCAGACAATATATACGATGCCTTCAAGAAAGCTTACGAATGCGATCCAGTTTCAATATTTGGCGGCATTGTGGCGTTTAACCGCAAATTAGATGCAAATACGGCTTTAGAGCTTTCGAAGATATTTTTAGAGATAATAATAGCTCCTGACTTTGAGGAAGAAGCGTTGGCGATTCTTGAAAAAAAGAAAAATGTTAGAATTCTCAAACTTTCAGATGGATATGTAAAAGAGTATGATTTGAAGAAGGTTGAAGGTGGAATATTAGTTCAGGAAAAAGATGAAGTTGACTTGTACGATGATAAACTGATTGTCGTCACAAAAAATGCTCCAAGTGAAAGGGAACTTAAGGATTTAAGGTTTGCTTGGAAAGTCGTGAAGCATGTGAAATCAAATGCCATCGTTTTGGCTAAAGACGGCATGACTGTTGGAATTGGAGCAGGGCAGGTGAACCGCATTTGGCCTACAGAGCAGTCCATAAGACAAGCAGGTGAAAAAGCAAAGGGAAGTGTGTTGGCTTCAGATGCGTTTTTCCCATTTCCTGATGTTGTGGAAGAAGCATCAAAAGCAGGCATTACATCAATTATCCAGCCAGGTGGGTCTATAAATGATGATGCATCCATTGATGCGGCAGATAAAGCTGGGATTTCAATGATATTCACAGGTATAAGGCATTTTAAACATTAAATGGATGCCTCGATTGTTTGGAGGAGAGAGTATGAATGTTCTTGTTATAGGTGGCGGTGGCAGAGAGCATGCCATAGTTAAAAAGATCAGGGAAAGCGAAAAGGTAGATAGAATATATTGTGCCCCCGGAAATGGTGGTATTTCTGATATAGCAGAATGCGTCGATATAAATGTATCTGATGTGGAGAAGCTTAAGAAATTTGCTATTGATAGCAATGTAGACTTGACGATCGTGGGTCCTGAAGTTCCTCTAATGAAAGGCATAGTTGATGAATTTGAAAGTAGCAGACTTAGGATTTTTGGACCGAGAAGAGATGCCGCTGCTATAGAAGGCAGCAAATACTTTGCAAAACTGCTGCTTCATAAGTACAACATTCCTACTGCCAGATTTAAGGCTTTTGACAGATATGATGCGGCATTAAACTTTTTAAAGGATGTATGGTATCCTGTTGTCATAAAGGCTGACGGATTAGCGCAAGGCAAAGGAGTATTTTTAGTATACAGCTATAAAGAGGCAAAAGAAGCTTTAGATGTACTTATGAAGGAAAAACGGTTTGGAACATCTGGCGACACAGTGATAATAGAAGAGATGCTTTTCGGAAAAGAAGTTTCTGTGTTGGCATTTACTGATGGAAATACGATAGTTCCGATGGTATCTGCCATGGACTATAAGAGAATCTACGATGGGGATAAAGGGCCAAATACAGGAGGTATGGGCAACATAGCTCCAAATCCTTATTTTGATGATAAATTGCTTAGTGTTGTAGTGGAAACCATATTAAAACCAGTCATAGCTTCTCTGAAAAAAGAAGGGATAGTATACAAAGGAGTCCTTTATGCTGGGCTAATACTTACAGAAGATGGACCGAAAGTTTTAGAATTCAATGCAAGGTTTGGAGATCCTGAGACACAGGTTGTCCTTCCGCTTTTAAAGACAGATCTTATTGACATAGTAGAAGCTATAATCGATGAAAGTCTTAGTGATATGAAAATAGAATGGGAGGATAAAAAAGCTGTCTGCGTAGTGGCGGCGTCAGAAGGTTACCCTGGTGAGTTTGATACAGGGCATGATATAGCAGGTGTTGAAAATACAGATGGCGTTTTTGTCTACCATGCAGGAACTGTAAAAAGAGATGGCAAGTACAAAACGTCTGGTGGGAGAGTCTTGGAAGTCACAGCATTGGGAAATACTTACGAAGAAGCCAGAGAAAAAGCGTATGATGAGCTTAAGAAGATACATTTTGAAGGAATGTATTTTAGAAGCGATATAGGCATCATTTGAAAGTGAACCCGTATGGTTTTTCCATGCGGGTTTTTTGCATCTTTGTTATCAATCCACACTTTTTGTGATATTATATAATAGAATATCAACAAAATAGGATGTGGTGAAATGGATAGAAGGCCGATAGGAGTGTTTGACTCAGGTGTAGGCGGACTTACAGTATTGAAGAAATTAAAGGAACTATTGCCAAATGAGGATTACATATATTTTGGTGATACAAAAAGAGTGCCGTACGGTGATAAGCCTAAAGGTGAAATAGAAATGTATGCAAAGCAGATAATCAATTTTATGAATGAGAAAAGCACCAAGATAATAGTTATTGCTTGCAATACTACGTGCGCTTCAATCGATAAAAATGAATATAATGAGATTCTTTTTAGTGTTTTGGAAGCTGGAGCCGAAAGCGCTGCTGGCCTTACAAGGAACAATAAAGTTGGTATCATAGCTACTACAAGGACAGTAGAAAGCGGTAGCTATGCTAAAACAATAAAACTTAAAAATAAAGATGCAGATATTTTTCAAAAAGCTTGTCCAGGATTTGTTCCATTGGTAGAAAAAGGGCTATCAGAAAGTGACGAATCGTTTAAATTGGCTGAAGAATATTTAAAAAATTTAAACGATGAAGGAATCGATACACTTGTCTTAGGGTGTACCCATTATCCGATACTTTTAAATGCCATCAAAAATGCTGTAAGAGAAGATGTGCTAATAGTTGATCCGGCTATTAGATTATCTTATGATGTGATGAATTATTTGAAAGAAAATGATATGCTTAATTTAACTGGTGGTGAAACTCATTATTTTGTAAGCGGCGATGCGAAAAAATTTGCAGATGTTGCTAAACTAATACTAAATGAAGACATTGAGAACATAAGCTACGTTGACATAGAGAAATATTAAAAATGATAAAGAGGGGAGAAACATGAATGAGATTTTAAAAGAAGCCATAAAGATTCAAGAGGAAATCGTAGAGATAAGGAGAAAAATACACAGAGAGCCAGAGCTTGGATTTGAGGAGACAAAGACGTCTGAGCTTGTAAAGAGGTATCTTGGCAGCTTAGGAATCGAAACAAGGACAATTGCAAAGACCGGCGTTGTAGGGACGATTTATGGCAATGGGCAGAAAACTATAGCTATTAGAGCTGATATGGATGCACTTCCGATACAGGAAGAAAATGATTTGCCTTACGCTTCGGCTGTACCTGGCAAAATGCACGCTTGCGGACATGATGTGCATACGGCAATTGCTCTTGGAGCAGCGAAGCTTATATCTAAGATGAAAGATAAAATTGATGGCAATGTGAAATTTATCTTTCAACCTGCTGAGGAGACTACAGGAGGGGCTAAACCTATGCTTGATGCAGGTGCTTTTGATGACCCAAAGGTAGATGCAATCATAGGATTACACGTAGATCCAGACCTCAATGTTGGACAAATTGGCTACGCATATGGAAAAGCTTACGCGTCATCGGATATGTTTGACATAAATGTAATAGGCAAAAGCAGCCATGGAGCGGAGCCACACAAATCTGTAGACCCTATAGTAATATCTGCAAATATAATCAACATAATTCAAGCAGTCGTAAGCAGAGAATCAAATCCATTAGAGCCTCTTGTCATAACTATCGGCAGCATTGAAGGCGGCTACGCCAGAAATGTCATTGCCAGCAAAGTGCGAATGTCTGGTATAATAAGGATGCTAAATGAGGAAAACCGCCACAAGATAGCCTCAAGAGTTGAAGACATAGCTAAAAATACTGCAGAAGCGATGGGAGGCAAAGCCGAATTTAATCGCGTGGAAGGATATCCGTGCCTTATAAACGATAGCAGTATGATAGACATAATGAAAAGAAGTGCTGCATCAATCGTAGGTGATAGCAATGTAATAAGTGTACTGCCGACACTTGGCGTTGAAGATTTTGCATACTACTTGAAGAAAGTTCCCGGGTGCTTTTATAAATTAGGGTGTGGAAATAAGGAGAAAGGAATAGATAAGCCTATCCACAACAACATGTTTGATGTAGATGAAAGTTGTATCCCATACGGAATGGCTGTACACGTATTGACTGCAATCAATTATTTAAAAAATGACTCAAAAGATATGATTAAGCAAAAGAGGATACTTAAAAATACGCTTAATTATAGTGATTCTCTATAGAATTAGTAATTTTATTAAAAAATTTTTATAATGCATAAAAATAAATTGGAAATTCAAAATGCCTTTGATACATATTTATGCATAATTTTTTGCCATATATAGCCATATCAATGTATAATTTTGAGGATGGATTTATATATTTGCAAAAATACAGGAAATCTTGCAAAAATAATTTATATGAAGTAAATCTTGACAAAATTAGATTATTGATGCATAATATGTATTGAAGGGTGGGTGATGAAAGATGTTATTTATAATAACATTGATGGCATTTATAATGATATTTGTACCCGCAACGATAGAGAAAGACAATACTGAGTACGAAGAATTTCTAAGAAGTGAGTTTGGCTACAAAGATACGTTTGATACAGCAATTAAGAATGAGGATTTCAGTGAATTAGCGTATAGTTACAAGTTAAGATAGATGAAAGATTCCTCCCATTTAAAACACTACCTCCGGCTATGCCGGATATTTTTATTTTTTGCCCTAAACCCATCGGCTTAATGTTGGTAAATGTGAAGAAAAATGATAAAATATAATGTATCAACAATCGACGAGGTGATATTATGGAGATAAAAGTTGAAAGCTTTAAATTAGATCATAGAACGGTAAAAGCACCGTACGTGAGAAAATCAGGCACTTTGGTTGGACCTAACGGTGATGTTGTAACTAAATACGACATAAGGCTGACACAGCCAAATGTAGATGCAATACCTACAGGTGGCATTCATACATTAGAGCATTTATTTGCTACTTACTTTAGAGATTATTTCGACGACATAATAGATATTTCACCTATGGGGTGCAGGACTGGATTTTACCTTACAAAGTTTGGAGACACTTCAATTGACGAGATAAAAGATGCCTTGAAAAAAGTCTTGGAAAGGGTCTTGACTACAAAAGAAGAAGATGTGCCTGCTACAAATGAGATTCAGTGCGGAAATTATAGAGACCATTCTCTTTTTACCGCGAAAGAGTATGCGAAGGCTGTTTTGGAAAAACTTTGATGAGTAATATGTATTAAAAACCGCGAATAAACTATTGTGAGGTGTCATGTATGCGCAATAGATCTTTTGTTCGCGGTGCTTTTATTTTAACTATAGCCAATATAGTTGATAGGGCTATTGGGTTTGTATTTAGAATCATTCTTTCTAATCTGCTGGGCTCTGAAGGAACCGGCATATATCAAATAGCCTTGCCGATTTATTTTGTATCAATAACATTTATAACATCAGGCATTACGGCAGTTACGTCCCGGTTTGTATCTGAAGAAAGAGCCAAAAATAACAAAAAAAATATTTTCAGCATAATGGAAGTTTCTTTTTTTATCGTAATTGTAATGGGCATAGCAATTTCTTCTATAATATTCTTTAATGCCAAGTACATATCAAACAACTTGCTTCACGAGCCACGAGCGTATCTATCAATATTGATTTTTTCACCTGTACTAATTGTCGTTTCATCATCTTCTATATTCAAAGGCTTTTTCCAAGGTTTAATTAACATGGTTCCCGCATCGGTGTCTGAGATTGTTGAGCAGATAGTGAGAGTTTTTTTGACATTGTATTTATTCAGCCTATTTACAGGAATGAAGCTGGAGTATGCTGCAGCAATAGCCGTATTTGGAATAGCCATAGGAGAAGTAACAAGTTTTATCATGTACATATTTTACTACAGGCGCGAATTAAAATACATAAATGAGGAAATGCCAAATGAAGGTACCATATGGAGGAAGGCAGATATTGCAAAGACAGTAATAAAGACATCTTTTCCAATTACCATCTCAAGAATGATTGTAAACATCTTGGACTTGTTTGAATCTCTCATTATACCTTCAAAGCTTGTTAAATCAGGACTTTCACACAAAGAAGCTATATCTGAGTTTGGTAAGCTATCTGGAATGGCTTATCCTCTTGCATACATGCCTGCAGTTATAACAATGAGCTTGTCAGTTACAGTGCTTCCTGCTGTTTCAGAAGCGGCGTCTTTAAAAAGATGGGATACAGTAAGACAGCGGATAAATCAAGCGATAGGGTATACTACTATGATAGGCATACCGGCAGCCGTATTGTTTTTAATGTTGCCTGATGAAATAGCTTCGTTGCTTTACCCTAAAAGCCCAGGTGTCGGAGTACTGGTTAAGTTTATAGCTGCAGGAAGCATTTTTGCGTATCTTGAATCAATAGTCACAAGCATATTAAATGGACTTGGCATGCAAAATTTAGTTTTGAGAAATTCTGCCATATGGACTGCAATCTCTGTGATTGCCATGTATTTATTAGTGCCTATACCTAGTTTAAGGCTTTTTGGGTACATTTACGGTTTTACATTTGCTGATGCTTTTGTCTTCTTTTTAAATTTTAAAGCATTAGTTAAGATTACTAACTTAGAAATTGATTTTAACAATTGGTTCTTAAAACCGCTTATAGCTGCACTTATAATGGGCATTTATGACACGATTATTTATTTTAATCTGACTGCTGCAATTGCGAATGAATGGATCACAATGTCTATTACAGTATTATCGGGATTTTTAGTGTACATTATATTATGCAAACTTGTGAAGCTTCCATACTTAGAGGACTTAAATAGACTGATATTTTCCAGAAATAAATAATAAAACCCGCTTTAAACGGGTTTTTTCTCATGTTAAAAGGCTGGAACTATAGCGCCTTTGTACTTGTCTTCGATAAATTTCTTGACTTCCTCAGAATTTAAAGCTTTTGCCAACTTTTGTATCGCTGGATCGTTTTGATTGTCTTGTCTTACGACTAACACATTAGCATAAGGAGAATTTTTGTCTTCCATAAAAATTGCATCTTTTAGAGGATTTAAGTTTGCCTCTAATGCAAAATTAGTGTTTATAATGGCTAAATCCACATCTTGAAGTGTCCTTGGAAGCTGAGGTGCTTCAAGCTCTACAATTTTTAAGTGCTTTGGATTATCTACGATGTCTCTCGGAGTCTGTGTAAGACCATTTGGATCTTTTAGCTTGATTAGTCCCTCTTTTTGCAGTAGCAGCAGTGCTCTTCCTTCGTTTGTGGCATCATTTGGTACAGCTACTGTTGCGCCATCTTTCAACTCATCCTTTGACTTGATCTTTTTTGAATATGCACCCATCGGTTCTACATGCACTTTGACTAATGGGACTAATTTTACATTGTTTTTTTTCTCAAAGTCCTCAAGGTATGGAACGTGCTGGAAGAAATTTGCATCGATTTGCTTGTCGACAAGTGCAGTATTTGGCGTCACATAGTCGGTAAATTCTTTTATTTCAAGATCTACGCCTTCTTTTGCAAGGATAGGCTTTACTACGTTAAGTATTTCTGCATGGGGGTTTGGCGTTGCACCAACGACTATTTTCGTCATTTTAGCAGAGCTATCTGTATTTGAATTTGCATTGGACGTAGCTGCTGTGTTGTTGGACTTTGTGCATCCTGATAAGATAAATGCAAATGTTAATATAAGTGTGAGAAATAACAATGATTTTTTCATTACATACCATCCTTTCATCTTTTATCAACTTTTTTTGAGAGATAGTTTCCTATTCTTTGCACGATTTCTACAAAGATTATTAAGACTATGATTGTGGCAATAAGCACATCTGTCTGAAACCTTTGATACCCATATCTTATAGCCAGATCTCCTAAACCACCTCCTCCGATAGCACCTGCCATAGCAGAATACCCTAATATGTTTATCACTGTAAGGGTTATTCCCAGTACAAGCGATGGCAATGATTCTGGAATCATCACTTTAAATATTATTTGCAGTAGTGATGCGCCAACTGATATAGATGCTTCAATTACGCCCCAGTCTACTTCTTTAAGGGATGACTCTATAACTCTTGCCACAAATGGCGCTGCAGCAATGGACAGTGGTACGATGGCTGCAGTAGGTCCTATAGTTGTGCCAACTATAAGCCTTGCCAATGGGAAGATTGCAATTATGAGAATTATGAATGGCACAGATCTCATGACATTGATCACAGTACCTAATATCTGATTTAACTTTAGATTTTCCTTTATATGACCTTTATCGGTTATGACAAGTATTATGCCAAGAGGCATTCCTATGATTACTGAGAAAAGCGTTGAGAAAAATACCATGTATAAAGATTCCCAAAGAGGCTCTTCCATAAGCTGCCACAAGTTTAACAGATACTGCAATGTATTAGACGATACCATTTTTAAGCACCTCTATTCTAAGACCATTATTTTCTAAAAATTTTATCGCATCTTTTATGGAGCTTTCTTTACCGCTTATTTTTATTAGGAGATTTCCTACCTGTGAGTTTTGCACCCTTTCGATATTTCCGGAAATGATATTAACTTCAACATCAAAATTTTTTATCATGTGAGATATGACAGGCTGATTGCTGCTGTTGCCAAAAAACGATAATCTTAAGATTTCCTCGTTTGGATTTTCGTCATCAAGCAATATATCTGGCGGAAGTTCAGCTATCATATCTTTTAGAAATCTCTTAGATGTTTCTGTTGAAGGATTTGAAAAGATGTCTATTACATTTCCTTCCTCGATTATTCTACCATCTTCCAGCACTGCTACTTTGTCGCACAGATTTCTTATGACAGACATTTCGTGTGTTATCACCACGATTGTGATTCCGTATTGCTTATTTATGTTCTTTAAAAGATTTAAAATGGATTCTGTCGTGGTGGGGTCTAAAGCAGATGTAGCTTCATCAGATAGAATTATGGCTGGATTATTTGCCAAAGCCCTTGCAATGCCTACACGCTGTTTTTGCCCTCCAGATAGCTGCGAAGGGTATGCATATTTTTTGTCTTTTAAATCTACTACATCCAGCAACTCATCAACGCGCTTTTTTATGACAGAGTCGTTGACTTTCGAGATCTTAAGAGGAAATGCTATGTTCTCATACACTGTAGAGTTCATCAGAAGATTGAAATGCTGAAATATCATGCCAATCTTTTTTCTCATATTTCTCAGTTCTTTTGGTTTTAGCTTTGTCATTTCTACGCCGTTTATCAATATGCTGCCAGATGTGGGTTTTTCCAGCATGTTGATGCATCTTATCAATGATGATTTTCCTGCACCGCTTAAACCCATTATGCCGTAAATTTCACCATCGCTTATGGTTAAGTTGATGTCTTTTAAAGCTACTACGTCTTTTCCGTTTGTGCTGTAAACTTTGCTTAAATTTTTTATTTCGATCAAATCATTTCACCTTCTTTTCGAAAATGTAGTTTAAAAAAAGCAATAAAAAAAACCTCCAATGAAAGAGGTTTCGTCCTCTCTCATCTCTCAGCAATCGCTGCAGGAATTGGCACCATTGCACATACGTGCCGGTTGCCGGGTTTCATCGGGCCAGTCCCTCCACCTCTCTGGATAAGAGAATAATTTCGTTTTTAATTGTTAAAATGATTATATAGGATAGATGTTGAAAAGTCAAGCAAAATTTTCATTTGGCAATATTAAATTTTTGTCACAACGAATCTGACAGTGTATTCACAAGTTTATATTGATTTAATTAGTAAATAGGTTATAATTAAGATGAAAGATAAGTTAACTTATTAATAATTTGTCGTAGACGAAAGGACAAATATTTATGAAAGAGTTAAGTAGGCGCCAATTAGAAATTTTCAAAAAGGTTCTTTCGAAAGAAGTTTCCGGTTTGGACGATATCGTCGTTTTATACAAGTTGAGCAAAAGGACTGTTTACAGGGAAATAAATGCCATAAATGAGTATATAAAAGAATACAAGTTAAGGCTTAAAAATGATGATGGTATATTAGTCTTAGAAGGCACTGATAGCGATATTGAAAAATTCAAATTCGACGTAATAGGATATAGACCGAGCATTGACGCTGATAAGAGGCGAAAACTGATACTGTCTGAGCTTTTGCAGATGAAAGAACCTGTAAAACTAGAGTACTTCGCGAGAGAGTACAATGTTACTACGGCAACAATAAGCTATGACATTAAAGAGATTGATAAGTGGCTAAGTAAGCAAAATGTTACAATTGTAACTAAACCTGGTGTTGGCATATACGTAAAAGGCGATGAAAGCAATATAAGAAGGGCTATAATAAATTTTTTATACGACAATGTAGAGACAAAAGACCTAATTGAGTTTTTAAATAAAGGGTACAATAATATAAACAAGCTTAGTGAAGACATAAATGATAGATTGCTTAGGCTTATAGACTACGATACGGTTTTAAAGATAGAAAAGGCCATACAGAAATTGGAAAAGTCTCTTGATTACGAGTTAGCCGAAAGCTCCTACATGGGGCTTACAGTGCATTTGGCATTGGCTTTAAAAAGAATAAAAGAAGGCGAAAAGATAAAAATAGGAACTGAAAGCCTTTATGAGCTTAAGAAGTCAGATGAGTATAAGTTTGCGGAAATGCTTGCTGGATTTCTGGAAGAAGAATTTGATATTTCTATTCCTGAAGATGAAATCGGTTATATAACGATTCATTTGCAGGGTGCAAGATATAGGGCAAATACCGAAGACGTAAATGACGAGCTGTTAAATGAAATACTGCATGAAATGATCAGTGTTGCAGAAGATGAATTTGGCACTAATTTTAAAGATGATAAGATGCTTTTAAGTGGTTTAAAGACACACTTAAGGCCTACTATTTTTAGACTTCGCATGGGTCTTGCTATTAGAAATCCGTTAATAAATGACATCAAAGAAAGGTACAGCGGTTTATTTGGAAAATGTATATCTATTGCAAATGTAATTAAAGACAAGCTTAATGTTGATGTGCCTGATGATGAAATTGGCTATATCGCGATGCATTTTGGCGCATCCATAGCAAGAAAAAGTGATATGACGAAAAGGCACAATATCTTAGTCGTATGTGCCAGCGGCATAGGAACATTGAGGATGCTTCTATCTAAGCTTCAGATGTTTCCACAATTAAACATTGTAGATACGGTTTCAAGCTTGAGAGTTAAGGACTTTAAAGACAGAGATGATATTGACTTGATTGTATCTACAATTCCAATAGATGTAAAAGACAAAAAAACCATAATAGTCAATCCGCTGCTTTTAGATGAAGACGTAAAAAAAACTGAAAGACGCTTTAAACACAGATTTTATAATGGACTTCTCGGAGAAAAAAGTCATAGGCGACAGGTACAAAGAATTGGAACACATTGCGTGGTATGGCAAAAGGATAATTGAGCTATGCGATTCCCTTAAACTTAAAGATGTCTATGGCAAAAACTCGAAAGACATCATAGATTCTCTATTACAAGATTTTGCTGGTAATGATGGAATCAATAATGAGAAAATAAAGCAGATAGAGGATAAGCTTTTGGGAAGAGAAAGCCTTGGGAAGATAATACTTCCAGGGAAAGGGTTTGTAATCTACCACTGTACAGCATCTGATTTGGTGGAGCCAATCCTCGTCTTTGGAAAAGTGAAAAGCCATGTCAAGATGAAAAATTTGATTAACGAGTATGAAATCATAAAGACAGCTTTTCTAATGGTTGCACCGGATGACGACAAGATGTGGATAGAGATACTTGGCGATTTAAGTGTTTCATTTATTGAAAGCAAAGACTTGGTAAAAAATCTCAATGAGATTAACAAAATTGATGAGGCGAAGGAATTTGTGAAGAAGGCCTTGATGGATAAGTATTACGATGAAATAAAGAGAAATCTTGTAGGTGATTAAAATGTTTAGTATTTCGGTAAAGCAACGAAAAATTTTCTATACGATGCTGTCCTTGGTGTGGATTGCAACTGCTGTGTATTCTATGATAAATGATACATTTGCACATGGCTTAGAGATTCTTTTGTTTGGTGCATTTTTCATTGCGGGAATTGCCCTTATACAAGCGTACATGATAAGGATGCTTAAATTGTATGATAAAAATTTAAAAAATGAAATAAAAAAGAAAAACAAAAAAAGGAGGTAATTTACTATGGCTATACATGGTGTTATATTGTGCAGTTGGGGTGCTACATCAAGTGCATTAGCAAAAAAAAGTGACTGATGAAGCAAAAAAGCAAGGTTTAGATGTGACAGTAGATGCGGGAGGCACAGGTGAATTCAAGAAAAAAGCTGAAGAATACGATGTTGCTCTTTTGGAGCCGCAGGTAAGGCATTTAAAGAAGGAAGTCGAGACGATAGCTGAAAAGTTTGGCATTCCCGTTGACATCGTTGATATGCAGGCTTTTGCACTTATGGATGCAAAAAAGATATTGAATCAGATCATCGAGCTTGCTAAGAAAAATGGGAAAGATGCATAGGAGGTAATAAGATGAACGAAAGACTTACTAATAATTGGTTTATGAAATGGATGGAGTCATCTTTGATGCCTGTACTGGCAAGGATTGCTCAAAATGTCATACTTCAATCTATAAGAGATGCTTTTTCAAGTTTCGCATTGCCAGTTATATTGACAGGTTCATTGTTTTTGATAATAGCCAATCCACCACTTGCAGAAGGCGCAAATTGGGGTCCTATTGTGGCGTGGGCAAATGCTATTAAGCCTATTGCTGGCCAGTTGATGATTCCTTTTAACTTATCGTTTGGCATTATGGCTTTGATGGTTGCATTTGGTACAGCATATAGTTTAGCTACTCGTTGGGATCTTGATGAAGCAATGACAGGTATTATTTCCATGTTAGCATTTTTAGTAACAACATTCCCAGCATCAGACGTTACAAAGGTAAGCTTCGGCGATGTTTTAAATTACCTTGGTGGACAAGGTTTGTTTGTAGCTATAATAATAGGCGTGTTGACAGCAGTTGTGGTAAGATTCTTCAATAAGCAAGGCCTTGTAATAAGGATGCCTGAAGCCGTGCCACCTTATGTTGTAAGAAGCTTTATGGCACTTGTACCGATGTTTGTCATGGTTGTATCGGCTTGGATAGTAGAGTGGATCGTATGGGCTAACTTCAAAGTCACATTGCCACAGTTGGTAATAGAGCTATTTAAGCCACTTGTTGCAGCATCAAATAGCTATTGGGCAGCTTTAGCTGAGATAATCCTTATGATGCTTTTGTGGTCACTTGGAATACACGGCATGAATGTCGTATCATCTATAGCATATCCTTTCTGGATGAGTCAGCTTGCTGCAAATGTAAAAGCATTAAATGCACATCAACCTATGACAGGTATTGTCACAGAACCATTCTTCCATATGTTCACACACCTTGGTGGTTCAGGTACAACATGGCCTCTTGTCATAATGTTCTTGTTCTCAGCATCAAAACAGCTTAAGACGATAGGTACAGCAGAGCTTATCCCTGCTATATTCAATATAAATGAACCGCTTATTTTCGGTGCTCCAATAGTTTTAAATCCTATATTGATGATACCATTTATAATTGCACCTGCAGCGGTTGTTACGATAAACTACATCGCATTCCATTTCCACTTAGTAACAGGACCATTGTACCAGCTTCCATTTACAGTTCCTGTATTTATAGGTGGTTTCATATCAAGTGGTCTTGACTGGAGAGGACCAATTTTGCAGCTTGTAAACCTGATTGTAGCAGGTATCATATACTATCCATTCTTCAAAATGTATGAAGCACAGCTTTTGAAGAATGAAAGAGAGCTTGAGGAAAAATAATTAAAATATATTAAGGAGGAACCCTTTGATGGAATTAGAGCAAATTATATACAATTTAGTCTTGCACGGTGGGAACGCCAGAGGCGAGGCTTATGAAGCATTAGATGCAGCAGAAAAAGGGGATTTTGAATCTGCCGAGAAGCATCTAGAAAAGGCTGATGAGGAATTTTACGCAGGCCATGATTATCAAAACGCATTGGTGCAAGGTGAACAAAGCGAAACACCTAATTTCCTTGTTATACACGCTCAAGACCAGCTTATGACGGCTCTTGCAGAAAAGAACCTCATAAGAAGACTTGTGGATCTTTACAAGAGGTTAGATGCCCTTGAAAAGAAGGTAAAATAAATATTGAATTAAAAGGTGAGTCAATCCTCACCTTTTAATTTTGTCTTTTTAGATTACTTTTTATCTTTTTTGCTTTAAAGTATTGAATAATTTGTGCAAATTTTGTACAATGGAGATGGACATTTTATAAAAAATTTTAAGAGAGAGGGATTGTCGATGTACGATTCTAAAATAAAGGACGAGAACGTGGACAAGCTTTTTGAAGCGATTTTAATGCTTAAAGACATGGAAGAATGTTATCGTTTTTTTGAAGATATAGCTACCATAAACGAGGTTAAATCGCTGGCTCAAAGACTTCAAGTGGCTAAAATGTTAAGAGATAGGAAGACGTATATTGAAATAGCCGAAAAGACAGGAGCCAGCACCGCTACAATAAGCAGAGTCAACAGGGCGCTTAATTATGGAGCAAATGGATACAATTTGATTTTAGATAGATTAAAGGAAAAATCTCGGTAGACCCGAGATTTTATTTGATTATAGGCGTGACGATAAAATGGTTGATTAATTGAAAAGTTACATATACAATATAATCGTAAGTTTAGGTGCAAATATTTTATTTGGAGTGAATTAGATGAATATTCTTGAAGGATTAAATGACAGACAGAAGGAGGCAGTTGTCACTACAGAAGGACCTGTTTTGATTTTGGCTGGTGCAGGCAGCGGCAAGACGAGAGTTTTGACACATAGAATTGCATACCTTGTAAGGGAGAAAAATGTGTCACCAGCTAACATCATCGCCATTACATTTACAAACAAAGCAGCAGAAGAAATGAAGGACAGAGTTGAGTCGCTTTTAGGATATGTAGGAGATATATGGGTTTCTACATTCCATTCAGCATGTGTCCGCATATTGAGAAGGGATATTGAAAAGATAGGGTACGATAGAAATTTTGTAATATACGATACGCAAGATCAAAAAACGCTGATTTCTGACTGTATAAAAGAGTTGAATTTAAATGACAAGCAGTACACAATAAAAGGAATGTTAGCTGCCATATCAAAGGCAAAAGACAAGATGATATCGCCAGACGACTATTTGCTGGAATTTGGCAATGACTACAGAAATAAAAAAAATTGCTGATGTTTATAAGCTGTACCAAAAGAAGCTTAAGAAGGACAATGCACTGGATTTCGATGATATAATAATAAAGACCATAGAACTTTTTCAAAAAAACGAGGACATATTGAGGTATTATCAAAACAAATTCAGGTATATAATGATAGATGAGTATCAAGATACAAATAGGCCACAGTATGAATTTGTAAATTTATTGGCCCAAAAGTACAGAAACCTTTGTGTCGTAGGTGATGATGATCAAAGCATATATGGATGGAGAGGGGCCGACATAAAGAATATTTTAGACTTTGAGAAAGATTATCCAGAGGCTAAGGTTATAAAGCTTGAACAAAATTACCGCTCAACGCAGGTTATACTTGATGCGGCCAACAGCGTCATTGACAATAATGTTAAAAGAAAAAGAAAAAGACTGTGGACAGATAATAAAAACGGTGAAAAGATTGTCGTATGGGAAGCACAAAATGAGAGGGATGAGGCTAATTTCATCATAGAGACGATAAAAAACTTGGTTTCTGAGGGGAGAAAATATTCGGATTTTGCTGTCTTATACAGGACAAATGCCCAGTCCCGTATATTTGAAGAAGCTTGTATGGCGAATGACGTACCGTATAAATTAGTTGGAGCATTGAGGTTTTACGATCGAAAAGAGATAAAAGACATTATTGCGTATTTAAGGATTCTTATAAATCCATACGATGATGTATCATTAAAAAGGATAATAAATGTGCCTAAAAGAGGCATTGGTGAGTCAACTGTAGCTTCTTTAGAAAAATACGCTTTAGAACATGACACAAGCATGTACTTTGCAATTCCTAATGTTGAAGTCAGCGGAAGAACGAGAAAGGCACTTGATAGCTTTAAAGAGTTTATTGACGATCTGATAAGCCAGCTTGACTTTATGACTGTCACTGAAGTTATCGATTATGTACTGGATAAAACTGGATATATAGAGGAGCTTAAGGCCGACGACACTGAAGAATCTGAGGGAAGAATAGAAAATATAAATGAGTTTATCGGTGCAGCACGTGAATTCATGGAAAGCTCCCAGGACAAGTCTTTAGAAGCTTTTTTGTCAAGCATAACATTGGTGTCTGATATTGATACGGCAGGCGAAATAGGAGAAAGCCTAGTTTTAATGACGCTACACTCAGCTAAAGGGCTTGAATTTCCCGTCGTATTTATAGCAGGTATGGAAGAAGGGATATTTCCTAATTCTATGTCATTTGTGGACGAGCATGAACTGGAGGAAGAAAGAAGGCTGTGTTATGTAGGCATAACTCGGGCAAAAGAAAGGCTTTTTATGACTTATGCGAGAAATAGAAATCTGTACGGCAAGCCACAGTACAATACGGCTTCAAGGTTTATCAATGAAATTCCTCGAGATTTGGTCATCGAATACGACAAAGGCACTGTTAAAAGAAATGATTATGTTTCAGTTTCATCGTATATAAATACTTTTGCCAGAAAGGCGAATAATAAAGAAAACTACAACCCAGGAGATAAGGTTGAGCACAAATTATGGGGTATTGGAACTGTAGTGAGCGTGGATGGAAGCGGCGATGACAAGGAATTGACTGTTGCATTTCCTAATGTTGGTATAAAGAGGTTGTCTTTGAAGTACGCTCCAATCAGGGCTATATCGTAAGGTGGTGTATTTATGACGATAGAAGACAGGATAAAGGAATTGAGAAATAAACTTAATCATCACAGCTACATGTACTATGTACTGGACGAGCCAGAGATATCCGACTACGAATACGACATGATGATGAGAGAGCTCATTGAGTTAGAAGAAAAGTACCCTCAATTTAAGACACCTGATTCACCCACTCAAAGGGTTGGCGGTGAACCTTTGAAAGAGTTTGAACCATTTACACATGTAGTGCCGATGCAAAGTTTGGCAAATGCCTTTTCTGAAGGCGAGCTTAGAGATTTTGACAGGAGAGTAAGAGCATCTGTCGGTGATGTAGAATACGTAGTAGAGTTTAAAATTGACGGTTTATCTGTGGAGCTTATATATGAAAATGGCTTTTTTACTGTCGGCTCCACGAGAGGTGACGGAATTATAGGTGAAAATGTGACAAACAATCTAAAAACCATTAAATCAATTCCTTTAAGACTTAAAGATAATTTAAACCTCATCGTAAGAGGTGAGGTTTTTATGCCTAAAGCTTCATTTGAAAAACTTAACGAAGAAAGAGAGTTAAATGGGGAAAGCCTCTTTGCAAACCCGAGAAATGCTGCTGCTGGCTCTTTAAGGCAATTAAACCCTAAAATAACTGCCAAAAGAGATTTAGATATATTTGTATTTAATTTACAGAGAATAGAGGGAATAGAATTAAAGACACACGCTGAAGCATTAGAATTTTTAAAACAGCAAGGGTTCAAAGTAAGCCCACATCTTAAAATTTGCAAGAATATAGATGAAGTCATTGAGGACATAAATTACATAAGGACTATAAGAGATAGCTTGCCTTATGAAACAGATGGAGCGGTTGTCAAGGTAAATAATTTGGGTAAAAGGGAAATTTTGGGGTCTACCGCAAAAGATCCTCGCTGGGCTATCGCATTTAAGTATCCAGCAGAAAGGCAAAAGACGAAAGTCAAAGATATAGTAGTTCAGGTTGGAAGGACCGGTGCGCTGACACCTACAGCCATATTAGAGCCTGTGAAGATTGCAGGTTCGATCGTGTCAAGAGCGACGCTTCACAATGAAGATTATATAAAAGAAAAGGATATAAGAATCGGTGATACGGTAATAATCCAAAAAGCAGGTGAAATTATACCTGAGGTTGTAAGTGTTGTAGTAGAAGAAAGAGATGGCAGTGAAAAGTTTTTTATCATGCCAAATGTATGCCCTGAGTGCGGTGCTGCGACAGTGAGGCTTCCTGGCGAATCTGTAACTAAGTGTACAGGTTTAAACTGCCCTGCTAAGCTAAAACGAGGCATAATACACTTTGCATCTAAAGATGCCATGGACATAGATGGATTAGGACCGGCTGTAATAGGACAGCTTCTTGACAATCATCTTATACACAACATATCTGATTTGTATTATTTAAAATACGATGATTTAATAAAACTTGATAGAATGGGAGATAAATCAGTAAAGAATCTCATCAATGCGATAGATGAAAGCAAAGGCAGGGATTTGGACAGGTTGATTTTTGGCCTTGGCATTGACCTTATTGGAAGCAAGGCTGCTAATATATTAGCAAATCATTTTAAGACGATGGAATCTCTTGAGAAGGCTACTTTTGATGAACTTACTGAAATAGAGGAAATTGGTCCTAAGATGGCAGACAGTGTAGTAGCCTTTTTTAAGGAAAAACAAAATCTGGATATAATATACAGGTTAAAAGCTGCTGGTGTAAACATGCGAAAAAGAGATGCAAAAAATGTAAATAATGATTTTGAAGGACTTACTTTTGTCTTAACTGGAACACTTGAAAAGTATACTAGAGATGAGGCTAAGAAGCTTATAGAAGAAAGAGGAGGAAAAGTGACAGGTTCTGTCAGCAAAAAGACAGATTATGTCGTTGTAGGTACAGATCCTGGTTCAAAGCTTTCAAGAGCACAAGAGCTTGGAATAAAAATTTTAAATGAAGAAGAGTTTGAAAACATGTTGAAACAATGATAAAATTAACTAAATGATGCTTTTATTTAGTATGAAAAGAAAGTTGAAAGGGTGTGTATGCATGTCAATTACAAAAGACCAAGTTATTCACGTATCGAAATTGGCAAGGCTTAAATTTTCTGATGACGAGTTAGAGAAATTTTCGCATCAGCTTGATAGCATTATAAAATATGTAGACAAATTAAATGAGCTAAATACAGATGGCGTAGAACCTACAGCGCACATTGTGCCAATCAGCAATGTCTTCCGTGAAGATGTGGTTGTGCCGTCAATGGATAGAGAAAAAATCCTTATGAATGCTAAAGAAAAAGAAGATGGATGCTTTAAAGTGCCAAAGATAATCGAGTGAGGTGGTATTAATGGAATTGCATGAACTGAAAATACATGAGCTTAATGACCTTTTAAAGAAAAAAGAAGTAAGCGCTGTGGATGTGACTAAAGCGTATTTAAAGAGAATCAATGAAGTCGAACCAAAGGTAGATGCCTTGATATGCAAGACAGAGGACTTTGCACTAAAAAAAGCTGAAGAAGCTGACAAAATGATTAAAGATGGAAATATAAATGACTTGACAGGTATACCTGTTATAATAAAAGACAATATGTGTACAGAAAACATAAGAACTACGTGTGCATCGAAAATGCTTGAAGATTTTGTTCCGCCATACAATGCGACGGTAGTAGAGAATCTCAACAGTCTTGGCGCTGTAATGGTAGGAAAAGCCAATTTGGATGAATTTGCGATGGGCTCATCTACTGAAAATTCTGCTTTTAAGACGACTAAAAACCCATGGGACTTAGAAAGAGTGCCTGGAGGTTCATCTGGTGGTTCTGCTGCATCAGTTGCTGCTGATGAATGTGCATTTTCCCTTGGTTCAGATACAGGCGGTTCTATAAGGCAACCTGCATCTCTTTGCGGTGTTGTTGGCATGAAACCTACGTACGGTCTTGTATCCAGATATGGGCTTGTTGCTTTCGCGTCATCTTTAGATCAGATAGGACCGATTACAAAAGATGTGACAGATTGTGCTATCGTGCTAAATGCCATTGCTGGGCACGATCCAAAGGATTCTACATCTGTTGATAAGATGAGAAAGAAAGACTATAAAGAATTTTTAAAAGAAGATATCAAAGGCATGAAGATAGGATATGCCAAAGAATTCTTTAGGCAAGGGCTTGATGAAGGAGTAAAAAGATCTATCGAAGCTTCGTTAAAGATATTTGAAGAATTAGGTGCTGAAATAAGAGAGGTAAGTTTAAAATACATAGATTATGCACTTGCAGCGTATTACATAGTTTCATCTGCAGAAGCAAGTTCGAATTTGGCAAGGTATGATGGCATAAGGTATGGATACGCAGCAGAAAAATACGAAGACCTTATCGATATGTATATGGTATCGAGAAGTGAAGGCTTCGGCAAAGAAGTAAAGAGAAGGATAATGTTAGGCACATATGCATTAAGCTCAGGATATTATGATGCGTACTACAATAAAGCGCTAAAGGTAAGGACACTTATTAAACAGGATTATGAGAAGGCCTTTCAAAATGTGGATGTAATTGTAGGGCCGACATCGCCTACGGTGGCATTTAAAATCGGCGAAAGAGTGGAAGATCCATTGGCAATGTACTTGGCGGATGTATATACAGTTCCAGTTAACATAGCGGGACTTCCGGGATTGTCCATGCCTTGCGGACTTTCAGATGGACTTCCTGTAGGTCTTCAAATCGTAGGTAAGCATTTTGATGAAGGAACGATATTAAATGCAGCCTATGCTTTTGAGAAAGCTTTAAGCTTTACTGCAAAACCAAGTTTTAAAGGTGGTGCTAGATGATGAATTATGAAGCAGTCATAGGACTTGAAGTACATGCGGAGCTTCTTACGAAGACGAAAATATTCTGCAATTGTACTACTGAATTTGGCGGTGAACCTAATACACATGTGTGTCCAGTGTGTTTAGGATTACCGGGCACTTTGCCTGTTTTAAACAAAAAAGTTGTAGAGTATGCTGTGAAGGCAGGACTTGCATTAAATTGCGAAATATCTAAATTTAGCAAAATGGATAGAAAAAATTATTTTTATCCAGATTTACCTAAGGCATACCAGATATCTCAGTACGACCTTCCACTATGCAAAAATGGATACGTAGAAATTGAGACATCTGACGGGGTAAAAAAGAAAATAGGGCTTACGAGGATACATATAGAAGAGGACGCTGGCAAGTTAATGCATGAGAACGTAGATGGATCATTAGTAGATTACAACAGGACTGGTGTGCCACTTATTGAGATAGTATCTGAACCAGATATGAGAACACCCGAGGAAGCTTACCTGTACTTGACCAAACTGAAAAGCGTCCTTGAATACTCAGAAGTGTCTGACTGCAAAATGCAGGAGGGATCTTTAAGAGTTGATACAAACGTATCAGTAAGACCTGTTGGAAGCAAAGAGTTTGGAACAAAGATTGAACTTAAAAACTTAAATTCGTTTAAAGCCGTTCAGAAGGCATTAGAATATGAAATAAAAAGACAAATAAAACTTTTGGAAAATGGCGAGACTATAGTGCAGGAGACTCGCCGCTGGAACGAGCAAAAGGGCATTACTGAGGCAATGCGCTCTAAAGAGGAGGCACATGATTACAGGTATTTCCCAGATCCAGACCTTGTACCTATAATAGTTTCTGATGAATGGAAAGAGGAAATAAGAAAATCTCTTCCTGAAATGCCTGAGCATAAAAAGGAAAGATTTGTCGCCCAGTACGGGATTCCAGAATACGATGCATCTGTAATCACTGCATCAAAACCATTGGCAGATTTTTTTGAGAAGTGCGTTTTGGAGTATTCGTCAGCCAAAACAGTAAGCAATTGGATAATGGGCGAAATGATGAGGCTTTTAAAGGAGACGGGAAAAGAAGTCGAAGAAGTTTTGATTAAGCCACATCAGATGGCTTCGCTTTTAAACTTAATAGACAATGGTACCATCACGGGTTCTATAGCTAAAACGGTTTTTGAGGAAATGTTTGCAACAGGTAAAAATCCCGAAGAAATCGTAGATGAGAAGGGTTTAAAGCAGCTTAGCAATGAAGATGAACTTAGGAAAATCGCATTAAAGGTCATCGAGGATAATCCAAAATCTGTTGAAGACTATAAAAATGGCAAAGACAAGGCAATAGGCTTCTTAGTAGGACAAATAATGAAGGCAACAAAGGGGAAAGCAAATCCACAATTAGCAAATAAAATCTTGTTAGAAGAGCTATCAAAATAAATTTACTATTTTTAAAAATCAGGCATACACTATTGATGGAGTGTATGCCTTTTAAGTTTAATATTATTTCAGAATATACTAAAAAATACAAGATAGTAGTATCATATAAACAATTTTCACTGAATTTTTAATATATACTTGTATAGCAAAACACATGGTGATATAATAAATAAAAATCGTTGTAAACTGTTTTAAAATTATGAACAGTACATTTATCATGAGTTTTGTTGCATAAATACATTGTTGGTAAAATTGAAAGTTCGATTTGTGCAATTAAGTTTTTGTTTTAAGTCAGTGCATTTCTTGAAATTTCAATTTCTGAATTGTACTATAAAGTTTGGTACAGTTTTAACTGCAGTCAAAAAGTTGTTTTTTTACAATATTTTATAATATTTTACATGTATAGCTGGGGGTGAGAGATGAGAACTCTTTGGGGGGAAGTAGAGTTTATAAAATCATATTTTTAAAAGGGAGGAAAA
The DNA here is from genome assembly GCF_000747665.1 of Thermoanaerobacterium saccharolyticum. GTDB lineage: Bacteria > Bacillota > Thermoanaerobacteria > Thermoanaerobacterales > Thermoanaerobacteraceae > Thermoanaerobacterium > Thermoanaerobacterium saccharolyticum. The sequence continues at coordinate 31,767 of NZ_BBKT01000052.1, forward strand.
ATTTATGAAGAGAAAAAATTGGTTAGCATTATTGTTGACATTAGTATTAGCTCTGTCAGCACTGTTGGCAGGATGTTCAACAAATAATAATGGAACACAAAGCAAAAGCAATAGTGATACAAGCAAACAAACAGCAAAAACTGATGAACAAGTATTGAATCTTCCATTTGGAGATGAACCGCCAAATCTAGATCCACAATTGGCAACAGATGTATTATCATTTGATATACTTAATGAAGTTCTTGACGGATTGACTAGATATGATCAGAATAATCAAATTAAACCTGGTTCTGGTCTTGCGGAGAGTTGGGATGTTTCCAGCGATGGTTTGACATATACATTCCACCTAAGAGATGCAAAGTGGAGTGACGGAAATCCAATAACAGCGCAGGATTTTGAGTATGCTTGGAAGAGGGCTCTTGACCCTAAATTAGGATCACAGTATGCATATCAGCTTTACTACATTAAAGGTGCAGAAGAGTACAATTCTGGCAAAGGATCTGCTGATGATGTGGCTGTAAAAGCACTTGATGACAAGACATTACAAGTAACATTAAAAGCACCTACACCACAATTTTTGGGTCTTACATCTTTTGGAACATATTTACCATTGGAGAAATCAGTATATGAAAAATATGGTGACAAAGTAGGATCTGATCCAGATAAGATGGTTTATAGCGGCCCATTCATCATTAAAACATGGAATCATCAGCAGAACATAGTGCTTGAAAAGAATCCAAATTACTGGGATAAAGATAATGTAAAGCTGCAGACTATCAATTTACAAATTATGAAAGATGATAATACAATCGTACAAAGCTATGAAACTGGAGCAATAGATGTAATGGGTGTTCCTTCTTCTTATATGGATAAATATAAAAACACTCCAGAATTTCATACAAAGGCTGTAGCAACAAGTTGGTATTTGCAGTTTAATACAAAGAGTCCTATATTTAAAAATGCAAATATAAGAAAGGCATTTACATTGGCATTGAATAGACAGGCATTTGTTGACAATGTTTTAAAGAATGGTTCTATTCCGGCTGAGTCAGCTGTGCCACCAGGAATACCAGGTTACAATGGAGAAGATTTCAGAAAACAAGCTGGTGAAGGATACTTTAAGGATAATGATGTTCAAGCGGCAAAAGATTATCTACAAAAGGGCTTACAAGAACTTGGTTTAACTAAATTACCTACAATTAAATTTCTTGGAGATGATTCAACTAGAGCAAAGCAGCAAGACCAGGCAATACAAGAAATGTGGAAGACTAATTTAGGTGTAAATGTTGAGCTGGATAATGTTGCATTTAAGGTAAGACTTGATATGATGGATAAGGGCAACTACGATATAGTATTTGCTGGATGGGGTGCTGATTATAATGATCCAATGACATTCTTAGATATGTGGCAGACAGGCAATGGTAATAACACGGCATTCTACAGCAATCCTGAATATGATAAGCTTATTGATGAAGCAAAAGTAAATGGTGATTTAAAACAGAGAAATGACCAATTAATTCAAGCAGAAAAGATATTGATGAATGACATGCCGATAGGTCCTATATTCTTCCAAGCAAGAGCATATGTTCTAAGACCGTATGTTAAAAATTATTTAGTTCCTACATTTGGACCTGATTGGGAACTCAAATGGGCATATATAGAAGGCAAAAACAAATAAAAACAATTAGGATGAAAAGCACCGGGGCTTCTTTTCCCCGGTTTTTGCATGTTTAAAAATATTCTTGAAATTACAATTAAATTTTAACTTATTCTAAAAAATTGCCGAAATAAGTTGAAATCTTGAGATTGATTTTTAATGGTGTTATACTAATAAAGTATTTAGTTTATAAATAACAATATTTTATGTGAAATTAGTTGTGTTAATTTTGTTTTGTTTAGAAAAAGTTTTATATTTTTAAAATTATAGGAGTCTTTGTTAGCATATTAATAGCGTAAAATTTTGTTATTGATTATTGTTTTTAAATGTTATAAAATTTATATATCTTAAAAATTCAATTATCATATAAATCAAAAAATATTAATAACAGGAGGTGTAATCTACTAGCATAGCCGGGGGCGTTAGTTAGCTGAATTTATTTTAGTTTTTATTTTGTATTAGGTATTAGGAGGAGAAATGATGAAGGGACATAAGAAGATAGTCATAATTGGTTTAGTTTTATTAATGGCGCTGAGTGCAGTACTAGCAGGTTGTGGGGGGAGTGCTTCAAGCAGTGCATCAAATAGCGGAAACGATAAACAAGTATTGAATCTTAATTTAATTCAAGAACCACCTACCCTCGACCCGCAAAAGGCGACGGATGTGGTTTCTATTGATATATTAACAGAAGTATTAGATGGTTTAACAAGGTATGACAAGGATGGAAAGATAAAACCTGGTTCTGGTCTTGCTAAGAGCTGGGATATTTCAAATGATGGGCTTACGTATACATTTCATTTGAGAGATGCAAAATGGAGTGACGGGAATCCAATAACAGCACAAGATTTTGAATACGCTTGGAAAAGGGCGTTGGATCCTAATACAGCTTCTCAATATGCATATCAACTATTCTATATAAAAGGCGCAGAAGAATATAATTCAGGGAAAGGTAGTGCCGATCAGGTAGCTGTGAAAGCACTAGACGAAAAGACTCTGCAGGTCACATTAAAAGCTCCTGCACCACAATTTCTAGGCCTTACTTCATTTGTAACATATCTACCATTAGAAAAATCGGTATATGAAAAATATGGTGATAAAGTCGGTACAGATCCAGATAAGTTAGTGTACAGCGGTCCGTTCGTCATTAGCCAATGGAATCATGAGCAGAGCATAACTTTAAAGAAGAACAAAGATTATTGGGATAGCAGTAGTGTAAAATTGCAGATTGTAAATTTTTCAATGATAAAAGATAATAATACTATAATTCAAAACTATGACAATAATATGCTTGATTCCATATTTGTGCCAGGTGATTACATTGATAAATACAAAAATTCCGGCGAGTACAGCGACAAAGCATTAGCAACTACTTGGTATGTGCAGTTTAACACGAAGAGTCCTGTGTTCAAAAATGCAAATATTAGAAAGGCCTTTGCCCTTGCTATTGACAGGAAAACATTTGTTGAGCAGGTAACGAAAGATGGTTCTATACCTGCAGAAGCGATGGTTCCACCAGGTGTTCCTGGGTATAATGGAGACTTTAGAAAAGAAGCAGGTGAGACGTATTTTAAAGACAATGATGTTGCACAGGCAAAAGAACTATTAAAAAAAGGGATGTCTGAGCTTGGCATAAGTAAACTTCCTATGGTTACTTTACTTGGCGATGATACAGATAACGCGAAAAAGTACGATCAAGCGCTTCAGCAAATGTGGAAACAAAATCTTGGAGTAAATGTACAGATTCAAAATGTTGCATTTAAAGTAAGGTTAGATATGATGGACAAAGGGAATTATGACATGGTGCTTGCAGGCTGGGGTGCTGACTACAACGACCCATTGACATTCTTGGACATGTGGGAGACAAACAATGGAAATAATACAGCATTTTATAGCAATCCTGAATATGACAAGCTAATTGATGAAGCAAAAGTCAATGGTGATTTAAAATCAAGAAATGATCAGCTTATTCAGGCTGAGAAGATTTTGATGAATGACATGCCGATAGGACCTGTATATTTCCAAGCAAGACCATTTGTTGTTAAACCATATGTGAAAGATCTATATTTCCCGACTTTTGGTTCTGATTGGGAGTTTAAGTGGGCATATATCCAAAACAATTAATAATCTCAGAATATTTTGTAAACCTTAATGAATTTATGGTATATATGGACTATCCATATATACCATAAATAAATATTAATAGGGGGTGTTTTGGTTGCTTAATTATTCATTAAAAAGATTTGTATACATGTTGATTACCCTCTGGGTAATTGTAACATTGACGTTTTTCTTAATGCACATGATACCAGGTGATCCATTTACAAGCGAGAAAAAAGTGCCAGAGCAAATCAGGCAAAACATGTTAGCTAAATATCATCTTGATAAACCCTTGATTGTACAGTATGGATATTATCTAAATAATTTGATACATGGTGATTTAGGCATTTCTTTGAAATATCTAAACAGGACGGTTGATGATATAATCAAACAATCTGCACCAGCGTCGTTTCAACTTGGTATACAATCTATAATTTTAGGTGTTATTTTTGGCTTGCTTTTTGGTATTATTGCAGCATTGAAGCGAGGTGGTGGCATGGATTATATTTCTATGTTTCTTGCTATAATAGGTATCTCTGTTCCGAACTTCATTATAGCGACACTTTTGCAGCTTTTATTAGCGTCAAAGCTAAAATGGCTACCAGTATCTGGATGGGGTTCATTTAAATATACAATATTGCCATCTATAGCGTTGTCATTTTCTACATTATCAATCATATCTCGTATGATGAGAACAAGTATGCTTGATGTAATTGGACAGGATTATATAAAAACAGCGAAGGCAAAAGGGCTTTCTCAATTTCAGATTATATGGAAGCATATGGTTAGAAATGCAATTATGCCAGTTGTGACAGTATTAGGTCCATTGTTTGCTGGAATAGTCACAGGAACGTTTGTTATCGAACAGATTTTCAGCATACCGGGTCTTGGAAAGTTCTTTGTGCAAAGTATATATGATGAAGACTATTCTATGATCTTAGGCACAACAATTTTTTACAGTGTAATTTTGGTAGTAATGATGTTCTTAGTGGATATTGCTTATGGACTTATAGATCCAAGAGTAAGACTGGCAAAGGGAGGAAAGTAGAATGGTGGATATAAGCAAAGATAAATTTGAAATAGTTGGAGCAAATGCTTCTGAAAGCCAGTCGATTGTAAGACCAAGCATTAGTTACTGGCAAGATGCATGGAGAAGGCTTAGAAAGAACAAAGTTGCAATGGCATCTTTGGTTTTCTTGATACTTTTAGTCATAATGTCGATAATAGGTCCCCACTTGAGGCCTTTTGATTACGCACATCAAGATTTGTTTAATACAAACAAGCCGTTTTCTAAAGTCCACTGGTTTGGAACAGACTACCTTGGAAGGGATCTTTTTGTAAGAGTTTGGATGGGCGCAAGAGTATCATTGTTTATCGGTGTTGTAATAGCTCTTCTTGATGCTATTATCGGAGTTACCTACGGTGGAATAGCAGGGTATTTTGGTGGGCAAGTGGACAATATTATGATGCGTATTGTTGATATACTTTATGGCATACCATACTTGATACTTGTAATACTTTTGATGGTTGTCATGGGTCAAGGTTTGTGGACCATCATTACTGCGATGGTTATGACAGGCTGGGTAGGTATGGCAAGAATTGTTAGAGGTCAAGTACTGCAACTTAAAGAGCAGGAGTTTGTCTTGGCGGCTAAGACGCTTGGGGCAAGTCCCGGTAGAATAATATTAAGACATTTGATACCAAATGCCTTGGGCCCAATAATTGTTTCAATGACATTTGATGTCCCAAATGCTATTTTTTCGGAGGCATTTTTAAGTTATATAGGTCTTGGCATAAGAGCACCACTTGCAAGCTGGGGTACACTAGCAAATGATGCAACACAGGTTTTGCTTATGTATCCAATGCAGCTCTTTATACCTGGATTTTTCATAAGTATAACAATGCTTGCATTTAATATGCTTGGTGATGGTTTGAGAGATGCTCTCGACCCGAGACTTCGCCGCTAAAGGAGGTAATGAATTTGGAGAATAGAGAAGTATTGCTAGATATACAAAATTTAGAATATTCATTTGATACTTATGCAGGCGAAGTAAAAGCAGTAAGAGATGTCAGCTTTCAAGTTATGAAAGGTGAATCATTAGCAATCGTTGGTGAGTCTGGATGCGGGAAATCCGTTACAATGCAAGCAGTCATGAGGTTAAATCCAGAGCCACCTGGCAGATTTAAAGCTGGCAAAATCATATTTGATGGTAAAGAGATATCTAAGTTTAATGAAAGGCAGATGCAAGCAATAAGAGGTTCAGAGATTGGTATGATATTCCAAGATCCTATGACATCTTTAAACCCAACAATGACTATTGGAAAACAAATTGCCGAAGTAATATTGAAGCATCAAAAGGTTTCTAAGGCAGAGGCAATGAAAAAAGCGAAAGAAATGCTTGATGTTGTTGGCATTCCTAATGCTGATAAAAGGATAAATCAATATCCGCATGAATTTTCGGGTGGAATGAGGCAAAGAGCCATGATCGCTATTGCATTGGCATGTAGACCGAAACTTCTCATTGCCGATGAACCAACGACTGCACTTGATGTTACGATACAAGCGCAAATTCTCGATTTGATGAAAGATCTTCAAAGAGAATTCAATACGTCTATAATCATGATTACACACGATTTAGGCGTTGTTGCTGATATAGCTGAGAGAATTATAGTCATGTATGCTGGCAAAATTATAGAGACAGGTACATCTGATGAGATATTTAAGCATCCACAGCATCCTTACACATGGGGACTTTTGAAATCTGTTCCCAGACTTGATGCTCAGAATAAAGAGAAACTGGTGCCAATTGTAG
>NZ_BBKT01000051.1 GCF_000747665.1 Thermoanaerobacterium saccharolyticum
CTACGAAAAGTTTATTCAAAGCTATAGCACCTCCTTTCAAAGGTAATGGTGTAGATGAAAGTTAATTTGAGATAACCTAGCGACCAGATTATGTAGCAACCTCGCAATTAGCTATTAGTATATAAACCTGAGTCCTCTGCTGCCAGGGGTTTATATACGACAAAGCAGATTTCGCGTGAGAAAAGGCAAATCTGGTGTAGGGACCATACTTTAAAGAGCGGAAAAACCGCATGGAGGACAAAAGCCTGTCCCATATTAACTTTACAGTATAATAATGCTACAAGTTATCTCAAAAGTAAACATAAAGGCCGTAAAATAAAAGATGTGGCGGCCTGTGCCATGTACTTAATTTGATATTTTAGATACATGGCAATAGATGTGATTTCTAAATGATGATTTTAAAAAGAGGTAATTTCCAATTATCAATGTGTTTCTATTAAATTTTAAGAAGTGGGACAAATTTATTGTCTACAAAAATAATTATACGAGGAGGAAAAATTGATTTTTTATAGAATATTATCTTAGGTGGTTTTATGAAGAGAATATTGAATATCATCATAGCAATTGTAGTCATATTTTACATAGGGAAGGTTGCAGTAAATACTATAAGTGGAAAAGATAAGACGATACCACTTAAACCAGGCAATTTATCTGAATCAATAGATGCTTACGGTTATATAGTGGTTGATTCGATAGTCATAAATTCTCCGATTAATGGAGAAGTTAATATGTTAGTAAAGAATGGGACAAGAGTGCCAAAAGGCAAGGAAATAGCTGAAGTTGTATCGCCAAACTTTGACAAGTCGAAGTTGAATGAGTTGAATTCTGTAGATGAAAAAATTCAGAGCATTAAGGATGAGAAAGACGCAAATCCTTATGCAAAAGATATAGAAAGCATAAATGATCAGATAGATGAATTAAATAAGGAATATCAGCAGGCAAAAGATAAAAGCGTTTTAAATAGTTTAAGCAAAAAAATAGATGATTTGACCAGCAAAAAAGAGCAGATAATCAAAAATGGTCCTTCGTCAATTAGAAATTTAGATGATCTTTATAGTCAAAAAAAACAATTAGAAAGCATTATTTCTAATGGCTTATACAAGGTATATTCGCCTGGAGCTGGGGTCGTCAGCGATTATTTTGATGGGTATGAAGAGATGTTTAATGTAAACAAATTGTTTAACATTACATTGAATGATATCAACGCAATACAAAAAGAACCAGCAGAGATAAAAGGTGAAGTAAAGCAAAGTGAATCTATATTAAAATTGATAGACAATTATGATTGGTATGTATTGTCTGTGTTGAACAAAAGTCAGAGCCAAAAATTAAAAGAGGGGAACAACATAAAAGTAGAAATAGATAATGACGATAGTCAATTGTTAGATGGACACATAATGAAAATATATTCGATATCCGACAATTTATTTGGCGTAGTGATAAAAATGGATGATGCTTATAATGATTTTTATAAAAAAAGAAAGGTCAAAGTCAAAATAACAGTAAATAACTATGAAGGCTTTATTGTGCCAAATACGGCTATTGTAAAAGTTGATGGAAAATATGGCGTGTATAAATTAAACAATGGCATTCCTGTCTTTGAAGAAGTCGATATAAAAGCACAAAATTCAGAAAGTGCCGTTGTAGAAAGCACAGATGGAAATTTAAAAATGTATGACGAAATATTAGTATATGGCAAAGACTATTTAAAAAAATAAGAGGGATTATTATGGATATACGTTATAATATTGATAAAGTAAAAGAAAATGTTAAGAAGCATGCATTAAAAGTTAACAGAAATCCTGACGATATATTAATTGTGGCAGTGACTAAAACCGTCGATGTATCAAGAATAGAGGAAGCAATAAAATACGGCATTACGGATATTGGAGAAAACAAAGTACAAGAGTTAGAAGACAAATATCCAGCATTGATGAATAAGGTTCAGTTTCATTTTATAGGTCATCTTCAAACGAATAAGGTAAAATACATAATAGATAAAGTGAAGATGATCCATTCGCTTGATAGTGTACGCCTTGCAGAAGAAATAGATAAAAGAGCCAAAAAGTGCAATAGGATTATGGACTGCTTGATCGAGGTAAATGTAGGTTCAGAAGAATCAAAGTATGGGATTGAACCGTCAAGCTTGTTGGAATTCATAAAGGAGCTTGAAAGTTTTGACAACTTGAAAATAAAAGGTCTGATGACGGTGGCACCGTATGTAGAGGCTGAAGATGTAAGGCCTTATTTTAGAAAAATGAAGCAATTATTTGATATTGCTAAGTCTTTAAATCAAATAAATTTAGATTTTAGGTATTTGTCTATGGGTATGACGAATGATTACACTGTTGCCGTTGAAGAAGGTGCCAACATTATACGTATAGGTACAGGAATTTTTGGGAAAAGATTATATGATATGGAGGTAAAATAAATGGCTGTAAAAGTGATTGAAAAGCTTATGAATTTTTTTGGGTTTGATGAGCAGGAAGACGAAGCGAACGCTGAAAAAGTTGAAAACGAATTGCCCTTTAGCCAAAAGCCAAAAATAGTGAATATACATACACAATCACAGATAAAAGTTATTATTTTGAAGCCAGATAGTTTTGAACAGGCGCAGACAATACTTGAAAACATAAAAAACAAAAAGCCTATAATTATTGATCTTCAAAATATGGAAAGAAATGATGCTCAAAGGCTCATAGACTTTTTAAGCGGTGCTGTTTTTGCGTTAAATGGGGAAATTAAGAAAATTGCCAATAGCATATTTTTGATTGTGCCGGATAATTTTGATATAGCTGGCGATATACAAGATGAAGTCGATTCAATGTTCAATTTAAAGTAATGAGGAGGGTATGATTTGACGACAAACTATGCTTTGATCTTAACATTAAACTACTTTTTTGAGATTGTAAATTGGCTTATTGTAATAAGGGTGGTATTATCTCTTTTGAGAATGGAGAATATGGGAAACCCCATATCGCGATTTGTCATCATCGTTACAGAGCCTATTTTGGCTCCTTTTAGGAGGTTGCAATTTAAGTCATCTATTGGAAGGAATATGATGATAGATTTTTCGCCTATCCTTGCCATGTTGGCTATCCAATATGTTATAAGACCAATATTAGTAAGCTTAATATCATTAATATAAAAAAGGGTGAAGGAATGGAATACAGTACTGCAAGACTTAGCGACATAATAAACTGGGTACAAAAAAATAGGCGTGATAGATTTACAGATTTTCTTAGTATGAAAGATCAAAAGATATTGCTAAAGTTGATTGCCAAACATGACGATATAGATTGTAGATTTGATGGTGGATTTAAGGAGGCTGAGAGAAAAATAGCTTGTATATATCCGTCGTTTTTACCGATTTATGATGGTGAACATTTTAATGTAATAAAGGGGATAAGGATAAATGGTGACTTAATAAAGTTGTCACATAGAGATGTGTTAGGTTCACTGTTAGGATTAGGTATAAAAAGAGAAAAAATTGGTGATATAATTAAAAGGCAGGAAATCTGTGATGTAATAGTGCATAATGATATAGCCGATTATGTTTTGATGACTTTGAAAAAGATAGGCCGAGAGAAGGTTATTGTTAGTTCAATTGGCTTAGATGAGGTTATAGAGCCTACAATAGAGTATGAGGACATTAAAACGACCGTTGCATCTATAAGGCTTGACAGTATAATCGCATCAGGATTTAAAATATCCAGGACAAAGGCTTCGGAAATGATAAAAGCTGGACTTACTGAAGTGAATTGGGAGACAAATATGTCACCTTCATTTGAGGTAAAAGAAGAGGACATCATGTCTTTAAGAGGTTATGGAAGGATCAAACTCCAAGAAGTTTTGGGCACATCGAGAAAAGGCAGGGTATATGTTCATATTTTAAAATACAAATAATATAAGATGACAAGGAGTGGATTGGCATGTTAACACCGATGGACATACATAACAAGGAGTTTAAGCGTTCATTTAGAGGCTACAATGAAAATGAAGTTGATGAGTTTTTGGACAAAGTTATGGAAGACTATGAACTGTTGTACAAAGAAAACTCTGATCTAAAGGATAGAGTAAATATATTAAATGATAAATTGCAGAATTATACTGATATAGAAAAAACGCTAAATAATACGCTGGTAGTCGCTCAAAAGTCGGCTGAAGATTTAAAGTTAAATGCAAAGAAAGAAGCTGATTTGATAATACAGCAAGCACAACAAGAAGCAGAAAAAATAATGCAGAAAGCCAATCAAGAAGTAGTAAGGATTAGAGCAGAGCTTGAAAATCAAAGGAAAAAATTGAATGTATTTAAGGCTAAATTTAAAACACTCCTTGAAGGAGAGCTTGAAGCTATATTATCTATAGACGATAGAGAATTTTTTGATGATGAGAACGATGTGAGAAATGATGAGGAATAGACTTGCTGTAATCGGAATCTTAGTCCAAAATAGGGAGTTGGCGTCTGAAAAAGTTAATCATATTTTAAGCGAGTATGCCGATATCATAGTGGGCAGAATGGGTATTCCATATAAAGAAAGAAATGTGTCAATCATTTCGCTGATTGTCGACGGTACGACGGATGACATCGGTGCTTTAACTGGCAAGCTTGGCAGCATTGAAGGTGTAAAAGTAAGGTCTGCCATTACAACGTAAGATGTTGACGTCTTTTTTTACATATTGTATAATTATCTAAAATGCGAAAAAGCGATGAAGAGGACAATTTATGCAAACAAAACTTTTAAGAGAGTTGGCGGTCGGTGAAAGCCAATAAGTCAGTTTGTCATATATCACCTCGAAGCTGCTGGCTGAAATTTAGTAGGCTAAGCCGGGAAAACCCCGTTATCTCATGAGTGATTAAGGCATTAAGCCTTAATAATTAGGGTGGTACCGCGACTTCTCGTCCCTTTGGATGAGAGGTTTTTATTTTTTCTGCATTACGCAATTTGAAATAGGAGGTATGTTTATGGATTACAACAAAACATTAAATCTGCCAAAGACAGATTTTCCAATGAAGGCGAATTTGCCGACGAGAGAGCCAGAAATATTAAAGAAATGGGAGAACATGGATATATACCACAAAACGTTACTTAAAAATAAAGGGAAGGAGAAGTTCATTCTTCATGATGGACCGCCATACGCAAATGGCAATATACACCTTGGCACTGCTATGAACAAAGTTTTGAAGGATATGGTGGTTAAATATAAGACAATGAGGGGGTATGAATCACCATATGTGCCAGGTTGGGATACTCATGGCTTGCCAATAGAGCAGCAAGCGATTAAGACATTAGGGATAAAGAGAAATGATGTAGGTCCAGTAGAATTTAGAAGGGTGTGCCGTGATTTTGCTTTTTCACAAATTGAAAAGCAAAAAGCGCAATTTATTAGATTGGGTGTAAGAGGAGATTGGCAAAATCCATATTTAACGCTGAAACCAGAATATGAGGCAAAGCAAATAGAAGTATTTGGGGAGATGGCAAAGAAAGGATATATATATAAAGGGCTTAAGCCTGTATACTGGTGTACAGATTGTGAGACTGCATTGGCAGAAGCAGAAATAGAGTATTCTGATGAAAAATCTGATTCAATCTACGTTAAATTTAGAGTTGTAGATGATCTTGGAAAATTTAAAGGTATTGTTGATGATTTAAGCAATTTGTATTTTGTAATATGGACTACAACAACTTGGACGATCCCTGCTAATCTTGCGATTTGCTTGAATCCAGATTTTGATTATGCTTTAGCAAAGTATGGAAATGAAATTTACATAATGGCAAAAGATATGCTTGACAGCATTGAAAAAGAGACAGGGCTTTCAAACAGCCAAATAATTGCTAATTTTAAAGGTTCAGAATTGGAAGGAATGAAGGCTAAGCATCCTCTTTTTGACAGGACATCGCTTATAATATTAGGCGATCATGTAACGCAAGAGGCAGGTACAGGATGTGTGCATACAGCACCTGGCCATGGTGAAGAGGACTTTGTAGTTGGTCAAAAATATGGACTTGATGTTTTGAATCCTGTTGATGATAAGGGGCGATTTACTGAAAAAGCAGGAAAATACAATGGACTATTTTACTCTGATGCAAATAAGGTCATAAAAGAGGATCTTGAGAAAGCCAATGCGCTATTGGCTTCAAAGACTTTCACGCACTCGTATCCTCATTGCTGGAGATGCAAAAATCCTGTTATATTCCGCGCCACAGAGCAGTGGTTTGCATCTGTAGATGGCTTTAGAAATGAAGCTCTGAAAGCGATAAAAGAAGTAAATTGGATTCCTGAGTGGGGCGAAGATAGGATTACAAACATGGTTAGAGATAGACACGACTGGTGCATATCCAGACAAAGGATATGGGGCGTCCCGATTCCTATTTTTTACTGCAAACACTGTGGAAAAGAATTGATAAACGATGATACGATAAATGCGGTAAAGAAATTGTTTGCCGAGAAGGGTTCTGATGCCTGGTATGAATTATCGGCTGAAGAAATACTGCCACAAGGTACAAAGTGTGAATGTGGTTCTACAGAGTTTAGAAAAGAAACGGATATCATGGATGTCTGGTTTGATTCTGGTTCCAGCCATGTAGCAGTCTTAGAGACTACTGATGGACTTAGATGGCCGGCAGACTTGTACTTGGAAGGTTCTGATCAACACAGAGGATGGTTCCAGTCATCGCTTCTGACATCTGTTGCTACAAAAGGTGTCGCTCCGTATAAAAATGTATTGACACATGGTTTTGTTGTAGATGGTGAAGGGCGGAAAATGTCAAAATCCCTTGGAAATGGAATCGATCCAGCCGATGTTGTAAAAGAGTATGGTGCTGATATATTGAGGTTGTGGGCTGTTTCTGCAGATTTCACTTCAGACATGAGGATATCAAAAGAAATTTTAAAGCAGATGACGGAATCATATAGAAAAATCAGAAACACAGCAAAGTTTTTATTAAGCAACCTTTACGATTTTGATGCTGATAAAGATTTGTTGCCATATGATGAACTGTTAGATATAGATAAATGGGCTTTGTACAAATACAATGAGCTTGTGAAGGATGTAACCGAAGCTTTTGACAAATATAAATTTTATGAGTTCCTGCACCTTGTTCACACCTTCTGTATTGTAGATATGAGCAATTTGTACCTTGACATATTGAAAGACAGATTGTATACTTTCCCAGCTGCATCAAAGGAAAGGAAAGCAGCTCAGACTACTTTGTACACAATATTAAATGGTTTTGTAAGAATCATAGCACCAGTGCTGACATTTACAGCAGACGAAATATGGAGCTATATGCAGCACGATGCAAAAAATAATTTCGATAGCGTTCAGTTGGCTGATTGGCCAGAGCCTAATGATATCTACGACAATAAGCAGATAATAGACAACTGGAATAAACTTTTTGACATACGAAAAGACGTCTCTAAGGCATTAGAGATATCTCGCTCAAACAAGGAAATAGGACATTCTTTGGAAGCTCAAGTCGATATTTATGCGTCGAAAGAACTGTATGAATTTTTGAAGCAGTTTGAAGAAGCTTTCAATACAGTCTTTATCGTATCAAAGACTGTTCTTCACAAAAATGATGAGGTTATACCTGATGATGCGTACAAAAGCGAAGATTATGATGTTGCTATAAAAATAAGTCATGCACCTGGTGAAAAATGCGAAAGATGCTGGATGTACAGCGAGACTGTTGGCGAAAATAAAGAGCATCCAACAATTTGCAGTAGGTGTGCTGCAAATATCTAAAGGGAGATTTCTCCCTTTTTTAATTAAAGATGAAAGGAGAGTATAAGTGTGAAAAAGATAGGCTTTATTGGCGCTATGGAGGAAGAAGTACATCTACTTAAGGAAGCTATTGTTAATAAGCTTACGATAAATAGGGCAGATATGGATTTTTTTAGCGGTATACTTAATGGAGTAGATGCAGTTGTTGTAAAATCAGGTATAGGAAAAGTAAATGCAGCCATCGCAACACAGATATTGATATCTGAATTTAAAGTTGATTGTATAATAAACACAGGTGTTGCTGGAGGATTAAAAAAAGGCATAAATGTTGGAGATATAGTCATTTCTTCTGATGCGATAGAACATGATTTTGATACAACAGCATTTGGAGATGAATTAGGAGTAATACCTCGTATGAAGACAAGCGTATTTAAAGCTGACGAATATCTAATAGATGTGGCTTATAAGGCTGCTAATGATAATATTGATGGGAAAGCGTATATTGGCAGGATCGTTTCAGGCGATAAATTTATCTCGTCAAAAGACGAAGCTTTAAAGTTGGGAAAGCTTTTTAACGCATTAGCAGTCGAAATGGAAGGCGCAGCAATTGCTCATACTTCATATCTCAACAATGTGCCATTTGTTGTAATAAGAAGCATTTCAGACAATGCTGATGGTAATGCTGCGAAAGATTTTAGCCAATTTGTCAAGGAAGCAGCAATAGTGTCCAGCAATATTGTTAAAGAGATGATAAATCTAATCAAGGAGAATCAGATATGAGCGCTGTAAATGTAAGTTTACAAGTATTGCCTGTAGTTGAAGAAGAAAGAATTTATACAGTCGTGGATAAGGTTATTGATTACATAAAATCAACAGGTGTTAAGTATTTTGTAGGCCCGATGGAAACGACTATGGAAGGAGATATCGATGTTCTCTTGGATATTGTGAAAAAAGCTCAAAATATATGCACAGATGAAGGTGCCAAGAGAGTAATTTCGATCGTGAAGATAGACTTTAAACCTGATGGTGTGACGATCGAGGAGAAAATAGGCAAATATAGAGAGAGTGCTGATGTGAGATAATTTATATTTTAGACAAGATTAAAACTATTGACATATATTTTAATACGTTATATAATTAAATCAATCGAAATAAAAAAATCGATGAGCAGGAATAGTAAATATCGCATTAGGTTAAAGCGAGCTTGGGATGGTGGAAGCCAGGTACTGAGGGCGTTATTGAATGGGCCTGCGAGATGGCGTGTGAAATGAAAGTAGCATTGCCCGGTAGTCTACCGTTAAAATGACAGGGTATCGAGAAATCTGTACCTGCAATGAGAGGTTTTGTACTTAGGTGGCAAAGCGAAATGAAAGCATTTCGTCCTTAGTGGATGAGATGCTTTTTTTAAACCGCATAAGTATAAAACAATTTGGGTGGCACCGCGAAGTCATTTCGTCCCATTGGATGAAGTGACTTTTTTGCATATTAAGGAGGTGTATTGATTGAATATAACTGAAAAAGAATATGAAAGGCTTGTGAGTAAGAAAACTGTTTTTCCTGTTTACGAGGTGATAAACGGTGATGAATTGACGCCAATCAACATTTTTTACAATTTAGATGGTGAAAATAAATTTCTCCTGGAAAGTGCTGAAAGTAGTAAAATGTGGGGCAGGTATTCGTTTGTCGGCTCGAATCCGTATTTGAAGATCAGATGTAGTGGTGACGTAATCCATATTGATGGTGATAAAAAGGAAATAAGATACGGCAGAATTCTTGACTATATAAAGGAAAATATAATATACGATTATGATAATTATGGACTTGAATTTCCGTTTACTGGCGGAGCAATAGGTTATGCTGGATATGATATTATAAGACAGTATGAATATCTTCCATCGAAAAATGTTGATGAAATAGGAATACCTGATGCGTATTTTATGTTTTACAAGATTATAATCTGCTATGATCACTATAAACATAATGTATCTGTTATTTACAACGTATTTCCTGATGAAAATGAAAGTTATGGCTTTATAAGAGAAAAATTGGAGAAAATAATTTTAAACATAAAGAATAATGTTAAAATTCACGATATAAAACCAAAACAACCTACTCCTTATATTGATTATAATCTTACCAAAGAAGAATTTTGCAATATTGTAATTAAAGCAAAGGAATATATAAAAAACGGTGACATATTTCAAGTAGTGCCTTCCCAAAGACTTAAAATCAAAACTGATTCTGCACCTTTTGATGTATACAGGAGGCTGAGGAATGCAAATCCATCACCATACATGTTTTACATCGATTTTGGCGATTTCCAACTGATAGGTTCGTCGCCAGAAAGCCTGGTATCCGTATTTGGAAATAAAGTTACTACAAATCCGATTGCAGGAACCAGAAGAAGAGGGAAAAACGCTGAAGAAGATTTAATATTGAAAGATGAGCTTTTAAACGATGAGAAGGAAAAGGCGGAACACGTCATGTTAGTTGACCTTGGAAGAAATGATATAGGAAAAGTAAGCGAATTTGGCACTGTAAAATTGGATAGATTCATGGAAGTCGATTTTTATTCGCATGTAATGCACATTGTATCGAAAGTTTCAGGTATTTTGAGAAGGGGTCTTACAGCGTTTGATGCACTAATTGCATGTCTTCCTGCTGGAACGGTTTCGGGTGCACCGAAAATAAGGGCCATGGAGATAATTGATGAGTTGGAGAATGTGAAAAGGTCATTTTACGCTGGAGCAGTCGGTTATTTTTCCTACAATGGAGATATGGATATGTGCATAGCAATAAGAACGTTGCTATTAAAAGGAGGTACTGCATTTATCCAAGCTGGGTGTGGAATTGTATATGATTCTCAGCCAGAAGCGGAATACTATGAAACTTTAAATAAGGCAATGGTCTTAAAGGAGGTGCTTTGATGATTCTTCTCATAGATAATTACGACTCATTTACCTATAACTTGTATCAATTCATAGGCGAAATTTACAGCGATATATTAGTTGTCCGCAACGACAGAATAGGATTAAATGACATAGCTTTAATGAATCCAAAAGGAATAATTATATCGCCTGGGCCAGGAAGACCAGAAAATGCGGGGATTTCAGTAAATATAGTTGATGAGTTTGAAGGTAAAATACCAATATTAGGAATTTGCCTTGGCCATCAAGCTATTGGATATGCTTATGGCGCGAAAATAATCAGAGCAACCACTATAATGCACGGGAAGACTTCATCTGTCAATCATGTTGGTGAAGGAGTGTTTAAAGGCGTAAAAAGCCCCATAAAAGCCATGAGATATCATTCGCTTGTAATTGACAAAAACTTGTTGCCAGAATCATTAGAAATAACTGCAGAAACAGATGATGGGACTATTATGGCAATTAAGCATAAGCGCCATCATGTATATGGACTTCAATTTCATCCAGAGTCTATTTTAACAGATGATGGTAAAAATATATTAAAAAAATTTTGTGGAGGGGATCTGCAATGTTAAAGGAAGCCATTGAAAAGATCGTCAAAGGGGCGAATTTGTCTGAGACAGAGGCAAAAAGCGCTATGGATGCAATAATGAAGGGGGAATCAAGCCCGCCATTAATTGGTGGTTATCTTATAGGACTAAGGATGAAAGGCGAATCAATCGATGAGATAACCGGTTCTGCAAAGTCGATGATAGAAAATGCAAAAAAATTAAAGCTGGATTCACCATACGCAATAGATACCTGTGGAACGGGAGGTGATGGCGGAAAGACATTTAATATTTCCACTGCAGTAGCAATTATTTCTTCGTCTGCTGGAATCAAAATAGCCAAACATGGAAACAAAGCTGTCTCCAGTAAAAGCGGCAGTGCTGATGTATTAAATGAATTAGGTGTAAAAATCGATGTAGAACCAGAGATGACAAAGAAATCCATCGATGAAGTAGGATTTGGGTTCCTTTTTGCTCCTTTGTATCATTCAGCTATGAAAAACGTAGCCCCCATAAGGAGAGAGCTGGGTTTAAGAACAGTTTTTAATATATTAGGACCATTGACAAATCCCGCTTCTGTTAAAGGCCAAGTTTTAGGCGTTTATGACAAAAACCTGACACATATATTAGCAGAAGTTTTGCTAAAACTTGGATGCGAAAGAGCTTTGGTCGTTCATGGAAATGACGGGCTTGATGAGATAACCACTACCACTACTACAACTGTTTCAGAAGTGAGAAATGGTAGGGTTATTGATTACACAATTGATCCTAATGATTACGGTATTAGGCTGTCAAAAGATACGGATATCGGTGGTGGCGATGCAAAGGAAAATGCAAAAATCATTTTAGATATATTAAATGGTGAAAAAGGCCCTAAAAGAGACATTGTAGTTTTAAATAGCGCTGCAGCTTTATATGTTGGTAAAGCAGTTGATAGCATCAAGGAAGGTGTCAAGCTTGCAGAATATCTCATTGATTCAGGCAAGGCATTAGGCAAGCTGAATGATATATTAAGTTTTCAGAAGGTGTATTTGCAATGATACTTGATGATATTGTCGTTAAGAAAAAAATACAGTTGGAAATAAAAAAAAATCGAAAAACCGCTGGATGATATATTAAAAGAAATTAAAAGTGATAAAAATGTGAGGAATTTTAAAGAAGCGTTGATTGGTGATGATATATCGATTATAGCTGAAATAAAAAAAGCTTCTCCATCTAAAGGGATAATGGTAGAAGACTTTGACCACATAAAAATTGCTAAGCTATATGAAAACGCTGATGTTGATGCCATATCTGTTCTTACAGAAAGAAACTATTTTAAAGGGGATGATGCGTATATAAACGATGTAAAAGAAGTAACATCAAAACCTATTCTCAGAAAAGACTTCATATTTGACGAATACCAAATATACGAAAGCAAATTAATTGGTGCAGATGCTGTCTTGCTTATAGTGGCTGTACTTGGAGATGATTTAAAGAAGTTTTACGATACTGCTAAAAAGATTGGATTAAATGCTATTGTAGAGGTTCATGACGAACGTGAACTTGAAATAGCACTAAATGCGAATGTAGATATTTTAGGCATAAACAACAGAGATTTAAAGGATTTTCGCATTGATTTAAGTACGACAGAAAGGCTTATTAGATACGTGCCAAGTAGTGTTTTACTGGTGTCTGAAAGTGGCATAAAGACTTCTGATGACGTAAAATTCTTAAAATCATTAGGTGTAAACGCTGTATTAATCGGAGAAACATTTATGAATATAATCAAAAATGGTGGGAAAATTGATGATTTCGTAATTCAATCAAAGGGTGTTTAAAATGACATTGGTGAAAATATGTGGAATAAGGCGAGCAGAAGATATAGAATACATTAATAATTTTAAACCTGACTATGCTGGTTTCGTTTTTGCTGAAAGCAAGCGAAAAGTAGATGTAAATACGGCATATAACCTTATTAAAAATCTCGACAGACAAATAAAAAAAAGTTGGTGTTTTTGTAAATGAAAAAGTTTCGGTAGTAAAGGATATAGCTGCTTATTTAAATTTAGATGTTTTACAATTCCATGGCGATGAGTCACAAGATTATATAGACAATTTTGATGATTATACTGTATGGAAGGCAATTCGGATTAGCGTGAAAAGCGATGTTTTTAGATTACAAGATTATCATGCTGATGGTATTCTTCTTGACAGCAAGATAAAGGGTTTTTACGGTGGTTCAGGTGTGAAATTTGATTGGAATTTAGTTAAAGATGTAAAGGACAACTTAAAGTGTAAGATTATTTTAGCGGGCGGCATTAATCCTGACAATGTTTTAAAAGCTGTAGAAGCAGTTAGACCGGATGTAATAGATGTGTCCAGTGGTGTTGAAGTGGATGGCTTTAAAAGTTATCAATTGGTGAAAGATTTAATATGTAAAGTGAGGAGTGTAAAATGGTAGGAAGATTTGGTAAATTTGGCGGTCAATATGTGCCGGAAACGATTATGAATGCATTGATAGAACTTGAAGACGAATTTTACAAGGCGATAAACGATAAAGATTTTATTGATGAATACAAATATTATTTAAGAGAATATTCTGGAAGGCCTACACCGTTATATTTTGCAAGAAACTTAACTGAAAGATTGGGTGGCGCAAAAATATATTTAAAAAGAGAAGATTTAAACCACACTGGCGCTCATAAAATAAACAACGTTTTAGGACAAATATTGCTGGCTAAAAGAATGGGCAAAAGGAAAGTCATTGCTGAAACAGGTGCAGGACAACACGGTGTAGCGACTGCAACAGGCGCTGCGATGTTTGACATGGAATGTGAGATATTTATGGGAGAAGAAGACATAAAAAGACAGTCTTTGAACGTATTTAGAATGAAGTTGTTGGGGGCAAAAGTTACTCCTGTTAAGACAGGGACTGGCACATTGAAAGATGCTGTTAACGAAGCGATACGCCATTGGGTCACAAATATCGATGATACATTTTACGTGATGGGCTCTGTTGTAGGACCGCATCCATATCCGATAATGGTTAGAGATTTTCAGAGGGTGATCGGTGACGAAACGAGAGAACAAATTTTAAGCAAAGAAAAGAGATTGCCAGATTATATTGTTGCATGTGTTGGCGGTGGCAGCAATTCTATGGGGATATTTTATCCTTTTATAAATGATTCATCAGTTAAACTCATAGGGGTAGAAGCTGCAGGCCTTGGAATAGATACAGATAAACATGCTGCTACAATGGCAAAAGGAAGCATTGGCGTCCTCCATGGCATGATGACGTATCTGCTTCAAGATGATGAAGGACAGATAATGCCTGTGTACTCAATATCAGCAGGACTTGATTATCCTGGTGTAGGGCCTGAACATGCTTATTTGAGGGATACCGGCAGAGCACAATATGTGTATGCAACTGATGAAGAAGCTTTGTCAGCTTTTATGGATTTATCTCAAATTGAAGGAATCATACCAGCATTGGAAAGTGCCCATGCTGTTGCCTATGCAATGAAACTTGCTCCAAGTCTTAGAAAAGATGATGTTATAGTTGTAAATTTGTCAGGCAGAGGAGATAAAGACGTCAATACAGTAGCAAATGTTTTGGAGGTTGAGCTATGATGTTGTCAAGTGTAGAAGTTAACAATGCAAGAGAAAACAGGATTGATAAAAAATTCAATGAATTAAAGAAAAAAGGGCGTAAAGCACTGATTGCATTTATAACTGCTGGAGATCCCGATATAGATATAACCATCAATTTAGTGTATAAAATGGTTGAAGGCGGGGCTGATATTATAGAGATCGGAATTCCATATTCGGACCCGTTGGCAGATGGACCTATAATACAAGCTTCATCCACAAGAGCATTGAAAAAGGGCGTTAAAATAGATGATATAATGAATGCTGTTAAAATGATAAGACAAAATACAGATGTACCGCTTGTGTACCTTGTCTATTACAATTCCATTTATAAATATGGAATGGAGAAATTTTTAAAGAGTGCAAAAGATTCAGGCGTAGATGGACTAATTATACCTGATTTGCCATTGGAGGAAAGAAAAGACATGAAAGAATTATCAGAAAAACATGATATTTATTTGATACCATTAGTTGCGCCTACTTCAAATGACAGGATAAAAAAGATTTGTGAAAATGGAAAAGGATTTGTGTATTGTGTTTCCACAAAAGGTGTCACAGGTGTGAGGAATTCTATTGAGACTGATATTGAAAAGTACATGGATTTGGTATCAAAGTACACTGATTTGCCAAAAGCAATAGGATTTGGCATATCTGGACCTGAAATGGCAAAAAAATTTGCTCCGTACTGTGATGGAATAATAATTGGCAGTGCAATAGTTAAAATGATAAATGATTCAAGAAATAATGATGAAATATTTGATAATGTAGCAAATTTCATATCATCAGTCAAAGAGGTAATTTAAAAGGAGGTTATTTGCCTCTTTTTAAATTTAAGCATTGATTATTATTTTAAAATTGGTATAATTAAGATAAGAAATATTAAAAGAAAATAATTATCAAAGGAGGAAAAGTTGATGATTGAAGTAGAAAAAGAAGCCCCTGATTTCACGCTTATGTCCAGTGATGGGAAGAATGTCTCTTTAAAAGATTATAGGGGTAAAAAAGTTGTTCTTTACTTTTATCCCAAGGACAACACACCTGGATGCACAAAGGAAGCTTGCCAGTTTAGAGACAACATAGATTCTATTGAAGATAATGATGCGGTTGTTATAGGGGTAAGCTTAGATGATTTAGAGTCTCATAAAAAATTTATTGAAAAATTTGATTTGCCATTTATACTCTTAAGTGATGATACTAAAGTATCAACAGAGTACGGTGTTTATAAAGAAAAAAATATGTATGGAAAGAAAAAAATGGGCATAGAAAGATCTACTTTTGTAATAGATAGAAAAGGCATAGTAAAGAAAATTTTTAGGAAAGTGAAAGTTGAAAGACACGTTGATGAAATATTGAAAGTGCTTAAAGAAATTGATTAAGAGATTTAGTGCGCTTTATGCGCACTTTTAATAATTTAAAATCGGCAGACTGAAAGCAGCTATTAATGCAACTATCATCACAATGACAATAGTCAAAGCTACATATTTATGCCATTTTCTGTTGTAAAAAGGGTTTAAAAAATCTTTGTTTTTCTTTTTTTTCATTTTATTCCCCTCATCAATTTTACTAAGATAATTTTATTAAATTATACATCTTCTTATTACTAATTTAAGCATATTTAAGTTTAAAAAACAATAAATTATTAATAAACTTCACCCAAAGAGAGAAAATAGTTTATAGGAGGAATGGGGCTTGGATAATAAATTATTAAATGAAATGAAGAAACAAATTGAAAAGATGTCTGAGATGATGGAAAAAATGAAAATAGCTGACTATGTAGAATTGATGCAAAGCCCTTATAGACTCCTATGGCTTAACTTTGTTGGTGGGCTTGCACGTGGTTTTGGAATGGCTATAGGATTTACATTGCTTGGAGCAATTGTAATATACATATTGCAAAGAGCGGTTTTATTGAATTTGCCTATTATAGGCAATATTATTGCTCATATAATTAAAATTGTTCAACAAAATTTGTGATAGAAAGGCATGTGGTATTATGGATGACGAAAAATTAGAGTATTTTAGAAAAAGACTTATTGATGAAAGAAATAGAATTTTGCATACTCTAAACGAGATGGATGATAATAATGGAACAGGGAGAATTGGGGAGAGGGAGTATTACCAAGAACTATCGATGGCGGACAACCATCCAGCGGATATTGCTTCGGAAGTATACGAATTAGAGAAAAATTATGCATTAAAAGATAACGAGCAGCACGTTTTGAGGCAGATTGATGATGCTCTTTCGCGAATGGCTAATGGCGAATACGGTATATGCAATCATTGTCATAAAGAAATTGAAATGGAAAGGTTAGAAGCACTGCCATATACACCTTTATGCGCAAAATGTGCAAAGGACAATGATTTAAAATTAAGCGATCTCAGGTTTTCACGTCCCAACGAAGAAAGAACTATTAAATATCCTTTTGGGTGGGGATACATGGATTCTAAAGAAGAAAATCAATTTGATGCCGAGGATTCGTACCAAGCAGTAGCAAGGTATAATAAAACTAAAGCAGGACTTGATAATTATGATGATGATTACGATGATTATAATTCAGGATATGTGGAAGAAGTAGATAAAATAAGCAATGAAGATTACAAAAAAACATTAGAGTGATGATAAATCTTAATAATAATGTAGATTTTGATTGTATAGACAGAAATATGATTAATTAAAAAGCCTTGCAAATTCGTAAAGAAAATGCAGGCTTTATTTTATTGCAATGGCATAAAAATGGCAGGGGAGACAAGAATCGAACTCGCAACCTACGGTTTTGGAGACCGCCGCTCTACCAATTGAGCTACTCCCCTGCGACGAATTTTATTATATCACAGTATTTACATGTAGTCAATAACTAAATGCATCTATTTCGTTGTTATTCTGTTATAAAACTCAACAAAAAAAGTGTGCAAAATATAAAAATAATTCATAACTTACCCGAATTTTAAGTTAAATTCTTTTATTACGATTTGTCCAATGATATAATATTAATGGTAATTAAAAAGCAAAGGAGAGTTAAGTATGAATAGGATTGATGAATTAGCAATTAATACTATACGTATACTTTCAATTGAACAGGTGCAAAAGGCGAACTCCGGACATCCAGGTATGCCAATGGGTTCTGCTCCAATGGCATATACATTGTGGGCCAAATATTTAAAGCACAGTCCAAGAAATCCTAAATGGGCTGGGAGAGATAGATTTGTATTATCTGCTGGACATGGTTCTGCACTTTTATATTCATTGCTGCATCTCTTTGGCTATGGACTTACAATAGAAGATCTTAAAAATTTTAGGCAATGGCAGAGCTTGACTCCAGGGCATCCAGAATACGGACATACACCAGGTGTTGAAATCACCACAGGGCCATTGGGACAAGGTATTTCAAATGCTGTTGGCATGGCAATCGCTGAGACTTACATGGCAAGCAAATTTAATCGCCCAGGGTATGATATAGTAGACAATTATACATACGCTATAGTGGGCGATGGATGCCTTATGGAGGGTATTTCGTCTGAAGCATGTTCTTTAGCTGGAACGTTAAAGCTTGGCAAGTTGATAGCATTGTATGATTCAAATAATATTTCCATAGAAGGTGGTACTGACATTGCATTTACAGAAGATGTTGGAAAAAGATTTGAAGCATATGGCTGGCAAGTGATAAAGGTAGATGACGGAAATGATGTAGAAAAGATAGGAAAAGCTATTGAAGAAGCAAAAGCAGATAAGGAAAGGCCGTCGCTTATCATAGTAAAGACGGTGATTGGATACGGTTGCCCAGAGAAGCAAGGCAAAGCTTCAGCGCATGGAGAGCCGCTGGGAGATAAAAATGTAGAAGCAACTAAAAAGTTTTTAGGATGGGAATACGAGAAGGAATTCTATGTTCCCGATGAGGTGCGTAAACACTTCGAGAATATTATAGAAGAATTAAATAAAGAAGAAGAAAAATGGAATAGAATGTTTGAGAATTACAAAAAAGACTATCCTGAATTAGCAGAAGAATGGGATAAATGGCACAGTGAGAAATTGTCGGTTGATTTAGTCGCTGACGAAGGCCTTTGGAATTTTAAAGTAAAGACAGCTACAAGGTCCTCATCTGGAGACGTTTTGAATTATTTGGTTAAGCTTGTCCCAAATCTGATCGGTGGTTCTGCAGATCTTGCGCCATCTACAAAGACTTACACAAAAGATAGAGGCGATTATAGCAGCGAAAACAGAGGCGGTTCCAATTTCCACTTCGGAGTTAGGGAACATGCTATGGGAGCAATTGCAAATGGCATTGCTGCTTATGGAGGGCTAATACCTTATGTATCAACGTTCCTTGTTTTCAGCGACTATATGAAAGGTGCTGTAAGGCTATCTGCATTGATGAAGCTTCCTGTGATTTACGTATTTACTCATGACAGCATTGGCGTTGGCGAAGATGGACCAACACATGAGCCGATAGAACATTTACCAATGTTAAGAAGCATTCCAAACTTGACGGTTATAAGGCCTGCAGATTCAAAAGAAGTTTCTGCTGCATGGTGTTATGCTCTTAACAAAAAAGACGGCCCAACGGCATTGATATTAACAAGGCAAAATCTTCCTGTCTACGATGAGACATCAAAAGATGCTCTAAAAGGCGGATATGTATTGTGTGATGCAGAAGATGGAAATCCTGATGTGATATTATTGGCCAGTGGTTCAGAGGTCAGTTTGATCTACGAAGCATACAAAGTGCTTAAAGAGAAAGGTATTAAGGCAAGGGTAGTAAGTATGCCTTCGATGGAGATATTTGATGCACAACCAGATGAATACAAAAAAACAGTGCTTCCTGATAATGTGAGAGCTAGAATTGCAGTAGAGGCTGCAAGCACTATGAGTTGGTATAAATACGTTGGACTTGACGGATGTGTAATTGGACTTGACCATTTTGGCGCATCTGCACCTGGCGAAATACTCTTTAGAGAATTTGGATTCACTGTTGAAAATGTCGTCAACAAGGCATTAGAGCTATTAAAATGATGAATAAGAGTGCTTTATTGCGCTCTTATTCAAAAATTTTTAGGAATCATACAAGTACGCTTTATTAAGAAAGGAATGGTATTATGAGTGTTATGATTAAAAAAGTTTCATTTTCTGGTTGGAATGATTGCATTGAAGTTTCAAATGGGTTAGTTGATTTTATAGCCACAACGGAAATAGGTCCCAGGATAATGAGATTTGGATTTGTAGGGCAAGCAAATGAATTCAGCATTAATGATGAAGACGCAGGCAAAAAAGGTGAAAACATTTGGAGAAATTATGGTGGGCATAGACTGTGGCATAGTCCTGAAGCTATGCCAAGAACTTACACGCTTGACAACTTTCCAATAAAATACGAAGAAATAGAAAATGGTATTAAGCTTATTCAAGAGCCTAATGATTATGCTTACATAAAAAAGGAGATTGAAATAACTTTAGAACCAGATAAACCTGTTGCAAAGGTTAAGCATACGCTTACAAATAAAGGTGCTTGGGCGGTGGAGCTTTCACCATGGGCTATATCTGTCATGGCGACAGGAGGTCTCCAAGTCGTTGAACAACCTATGAAAGATACTGGACTTTTGCCAAATAGAGCCTTGGTATTGTGGCCATATTCCTATATGAAAGATCACAGAATACATTTTGGAGACAAGTACATAATTTTTGAGCAAGATCCTAATAAAAAAGAGCCATTTAAATTTGGGATTCAAAATGAAAAAGGATGGGCAGCGTACTTTAATCATGGACATCTTTTCATAAAGAAATTCAAACATGATGAAAATGCCACTTATCCGGATTACAATGCTTCTTATGAAACATATACGACAGATTGGATGATGGAAATGGAGTCATTAGGCCCTATGGTAAAGTTAAATCCTGGTGATTCCACAATCCATACAGAAGAATGGTTATTATATGACAATGTAAAAAGACCATCTATAAACGAAGATGAAATAGAAGAATTGTTGGCACAATACATAAAGTGATTAATTAGGGCTTGTAAAAGCCCTAATTAAAGCTTTTTTTAGGAGGATAGAATTGGAACTAATTACTGTCATTTTAGCTATTTTAATTGACCAAATTTCAAAATACTTTGTGGTGAGATATTTAAAACCCATTGGAACTTTTCCTATAATAGACAATGTTTTTAACTTTACATATGTTGAAAACAAAGGGGCTGCTTTTGGAATATTGCAAAATAAAACATTGTTCTTTATAATAATAACGATTATTGTTGGAACAATATTGGTGTACTCGATTATAAATGTACCCAGCAGTACATTTTATAAATTTACTTTGTCCATGATTCTTGGGGGAGCTATTGGAAATTTGATTGATAGAGTTAGATTAGGATATGTTGTAGATTTCATTGATTTTAGGTTTTTTCCAGCAGTATTTAACTTGGCTGATTCCATGATAGTAGTAGGAGCCATATTATTATGCTATACCTTGATATTAAAAAGAGAAAATTAAATACATCTGGCTGCATGTTTGAAAGGATTGTATCTCATGAATATAGCTGATACTTTAAATATAATCGCAGAAAAAGATGATGAAGATAAAAGAATAGATTCTTTTTTAGCTTCAGAAGTAGATTTTACAAGATCGCATTTAAAAAAATTGATATTGGATGGACTTGTTAAAGTTAATGGCAAGTCAGTAAAGCCTAATTACAAGATAAAGGAAGGCGATGTAATAGACGTAAATATACCTGAAGCAGAAGAAATAGACTTAAAGCCAGAGAACATTCCTCTTGATATTATTTACGAAGATGTTGATATAATTGTTGTAAATAAGCCTCAAGGCATGGTGGTTCACCCTGCTCCTGGCAATTTAAGCGGTACACTTGTCAATGCGCTTTTGTACCATTGCACGAATTTATCAGGCATAAATGGAGAATTGAGACCAGGGATTGTTCACAGACTTGACAAAGATACTTCTGGCGTAATGGTCGTTGCCAAAAATGACAAAGCTCATCTGGAACTTTCAAATCAAATAAAAAATAGGACTATTTTAAAAAAAATATTTAGCGATCGTTGAGGGAGTAATTAAAAGCGATGAAGGAGCTGTAGAGGCTCCAATAGGAAGAGATCATATTGAGAGAAAAAAGATGGCTGTTGTAAAAGATGGACGTTATGCTTTAACATTGTACAGAGTTCTCGAAAGGTACAAAAACAATTCTCTTGTAGAAGCGGTAATAAAAACTGGTCGTACTCATCAGATTAGAGTTCATATGGCATATATTGGACATCCAATTGTGGGTGATGAAGTTTACGGATATAAAAAACAGAGATTTAATCTTTCAGGTCAGGCGCTACATTCAAAGCTTTTAGGCTTAGTGCATCCGTCTAAGAAAATTTATATGGAATTTGAGGCGCCAGTTCCTGAATATTTTGAAAAGTTAATGAAAGTATTAAAAGAAAAGCAGTAGTTTTTTCTGGCTTGACACGTCAATATATTAAAGTTATAATATCAAATAAATAGCTTGATATGATGATGCGATGAGTAGGAGAGTAGCAAAAGCACATATACAAGGGAGAAGATACCGTGACTGAGAGTATCTTTATATCACTGCTTTTGTGAAAGACGCCTATTAGCATATTGGTCGATATGTAGGCCAAATACGTAGACCTGCGTTAAAGGAAAGAGTTGTAATCAGGGTGGCACCACGGGAAATTCTCTCGTCCCTGCAATTTATTTGCGGGATTGAGAGAATTTTACATTTATATAATAGTTATGTATAAAGAGGAGTTGATTTTATGCTTACAAAAGCACCAAGAGGAACAAAGGATGTACTGCCATCGGAAGTCTATAAATGGCATTATTTAGAAAATATGATTAAAGAAATATGTGCTGATTTCGGATTTAAAGAAATCAGGACACCTGGATTTGAACACACAGAACTATTTTTAAGAGGTGTTGGTGAATCAACCGATATTGTCAGAAAAGAAATGTATACATTTAATGACAAGAGCGGGAGAAGTATTACTTTAAAGCCTGAGGGTACGTCACCTGCTGTAAGAGCATTTGTTGAACACAATCTGTATGCAGAGTCAATGCCAGTTAAGCTTTACTACATAACACCAGTTTATAGATACGAAAGGCCTCAGTCAGGAAGGCTTAGGGAACATCACCAATTTGGAATAGAAATGTTTGGCTCACATGATGCACTAGCTGATGCTGAAGTAATCAGTGTTGCTATGACTTTATTTAAAAGATTAGGACTTAAAAATTTGGAACTAAATATCAACAGCATTGGATGTCCTAATTGCAGAAAAGAATATAACGAAGCATTGAAAGAATTTTTAGGAGAGAATATTGAAAATTTATGTGATGATTGTAAAGAAAGATATAAGATAAATCCGATGAGAGTTCTTGATTGTAAAGTTGAGAGTTGTAGAAGAATATTGAAAGATGCACCTTTGATGCTTAACTACCTTTGTGATGATTGTAAAGACCATTTTGAAAATCTTCAATCTTATTTAAAAGAGGCGGGATTTAACTTTGTCATTAATCCTAAGATAGTCAGAGGGCTTGACTACTATACTAAGACAGCTTTTGAAATAATATCGAACGATATCGGCGCACAAGGTACCGTTTGCGGGGGAGGAAGATACGACGGATTAGTAGAAGAATGTGGAGGCCCTTCTATACCTGGTGTAGGGTTTGGATTGGGACTTGAACGTTTGTTACTTACGCTTGAGAACAGCGGCATTGAAATACCCGTTCCAAAACGCCCAGAACTTTTCATATGCACAATAGGGGATGAAGCAAAAAAATATGCGTTTTCTATGGCTACAAAACTTAGAAGTTTAGGAATTTCAGTTGAAATAGATAATATGGGAAGAAGCCTAAAAGCACAGATGAAATACGCTAACAAACTAAATGTAAGGTATACGATAATTTTAGGTGAAGACGAACTTAAGAACAATAAGGTGAAATTAAAAAACATGGACACTGGAGAAGAAAATGCAATTGAGATTGATAAAATTTATGATAAAATATCAGAATAGATGGAGGTATATTGATGGGAGAGCAATTAGCAGGCATGAAAAGAACACATATGTGCGGAGAACTTACAATTAACGATGTTGGGAAAAATGTCGTCGTGATGGGATGGGTTCAGAGAAGAAGAGATCTTGGAGGACTTATATTTTTAGAATTGCGGGATAGGACCGGGCTCATACAGATTGTATTTAGTGAGCAGCTTTCAAAAGAAGCATTTGATAAAGCACAGCATGTGAGAAATGAATATGTTTTGGCTGCATCAGGCAAAGTTGTAAAAAGGTCTGAAGAAAATGTGAATCCAAATCTTGAGACAGGAAACATAGAAATTTACGTAAGCGAATTTAAGATTTTAAGCAAGGCTGAAACACCACCATTTATGGTGGAGGATAGAAACAATGTGTCCGAGGCGATTAGATTAAAGTACCGATATTTGGATTTAAGAAGACCATCGATGCAGAAGATTTTGCTTACAAGGTATAAGATAACAAGAATAGTGAGAGACTTTTTGGATAAAAATGGCTTTATTGACATAGAGACACCGCTTCTCATAAAAAGCACTCCAGAAGGAGCCAGAGACTATCTCGTTCCAAGTAGAGTACAACCTGGTAAATTTTTTGCGTTACCACAATCGCCGCAGATATTTAAGCAGCTTTTGATGATATCGGGGTTTGATAGGTACTATCAGATTGCAAAATGCTTAAGAGATGAGGATTTAAGGGCAGATAGGCAGCCTGAGTTTACGCAGATCGATATAGAGATGTCGTTCGTTGATGAAGATGATGTCATATCCATAAATGAACGTATGGTAGCTAAAATATTTAAGGAAATTCTAAATATAGATTTAGAGCTTCCTTTCAAGAGAATTTCTTGGCAGGAAGCAATGGACAGGTTTGGCTCTGATAAGCCTGATTTAAGATTTGGAATGGAGTTAAAAAATCTTTCATCAATATTTGTGGATTCTGAATTTAAAGTCTTTAAAGACGCAATAGACAATGGTGGTTCTGTAAGGGCAATAAATGTGAAAGGTGCAGCATCTATCCCTAGAAGGCAATTAGATGAGCTTGTAGAATATGTAAAGACATATAAGGCAAAGGGACTTGTATGGATACAGATGTCAGATGATGGGCCAAAATCTCAAATATCGAAATTTTTAAAAGAAGCTGAATTGACACAGGTCTTAAACACGATGGAAGCAGAAAAAGGCGATTTGATATTGATAATAGCTGACAGAAACAATATGATAGTTTACGATGCTTTAGGCCATTTAAGATTGGAAATGGGGAAAAGATATAATCTCATCGATGAGAATAAATATGAATTTTTATGGGTCGTAGATTTTCCATTATTGGAGTACAGTGAAGAAGAAAAAAGATATGTTGCGATGCACCACCCGTTTACTGCTCCAAAAGATGAGGATATAGAAATGCTTGACAAAAACCCAGGACAAGTAAGAGCGAAAGCGTATGACATTGTATTAAATGGCATGGAAATAGGTGGCGGCAGTATTAGAATACACGATACAGAGTTGCAAAAAAAGATGTTTGAAGTGCTGGGATTCACCGATGAGGATGCTGAAGCACGATTTGGGTTTTTGCTGAATGCTTTTAAATATGGAGCACCGCCACATGGTGGCATCGCATATGGGCTTGATAGATTGACAATGATACTTACAGGTACAGATAACATAAGAGATGTTATCGCATTTCCAAAAACTCAGAATGCGTGCGATCTTATGTCGGATGCGCCATCTGAAGTATCTAAAGAGCAGTTAGATGAATTGCACATAAAGGTCAACCTATAAACGTTTAACCTTGAAAAATCCTTAAAAATGTGCTAATATATTTTTAGAAACCCTATGGTGTGCGTGAAATGCGGTAATGTTTTGAGCCAACACCTATAAAAAGGGAGCCTGGGCTCTGGTAATGGAATATACGCCATCTTTGAATGGACATATGAAGTTATCAGGAGGGCACCCACCTGCGAGAGCAGGTTCAAAACACCGACTTAACGGCACTATGGGGATTTTTTATTGGAGGAATCAGCATTGTTACACGCTTTTTCGAGAACGGAATTATTAATAGGAAAAGATAATTTAGATAAATTAAAAAGATCTACTGTTGCTGTTTTTGGTATGGGCGGCGTAGGCTCATACACAGCAGAAGCTTTAGCAAGAAGTGACATTGGGAGGTTAGTAATAGTAGACGATGACACAGTCTGCTTAACCAACATAAATAGACAAATACATGCAACAAGAAAAACAGTTGGAAAACCAAAAGTTGAAGTAATGAAAGAAAGACTTTTAGAAATAAATCCTAAACTTGAAGTTATATCACATCAAACATTTTATAGCAGCGAAAATAGCAATATGTTATTATCTCCTGATTACGATTATGTTGTTGATGCGATTGACACAGTTTCGTCAAAAATAGACCTTGTTGTTAAATGCAATGAGATGGGCATACCGATTATTAGCTGCATGGGTGCAGCAAATAAACTAGATCCTACAAAATTTGAGGTGGCTGATATATACGATACGAGCATATGCCCTCTTGCAAAAGTCATGAGATATGAATTGAGAAAACGCGGTATAAAATCGCTAAAAGTAGTTTATTCTAAAGAAAAGCCTATAAAACCTCTGTTCGATGTGGAAACATGTAAAGAACAGTGTATATGCACAAATAAAGAGAGAACTTGTGTCAAAAGAAGACAGATACCAGGCAGTGTATCTTTTGTGCCGCCAGTAGCTGGTTTTATTTTGGCAGGTGAAGTCATAAAGGATATACTTGGGTACAAGTAAAAAATCTGTTGACAAATTTTCGTAGAAGAATTATACTAAATTTGTACCTAATAGGGGTATAGGAGGTAAATATGAATTCGTATCAAGATGAGAAAGACGATTTACTTAGAAGGCTAAAAAAAAATCGAAGGACAAATAAAGGGAATACAGAAAATGATAGAAAAAGACATATATTGCGTAGATGTCTTGATTCAAGTTGCTGCCGTAAGATCGGCTATAAATAGCGTAGGTAAAATATTGCTTAAAAGTCATACACTTGGATGCGTGAAAGATGCTATAA
Source organism: Thermoanaerobacterium saccharolyticum (assembly GCF_000747665.1). Lineage (GTDB taxonomy): Bacteria > Bacillota > Thermoanaerobacteria > Thermoanaerobacterales > Thermoanaerobacteraceae > Thermoanaerobacterium > Thermoanaerobacterium saccharolyticum. The sequence goes on from NZ_BBKT01000051.1 coordinate 26,928, forward strand.
ACACTGAAAAGCAAGATGATATGATTGACGAGCTTGTTGAAACATTTATGAAATTTATGAAATAACTTAAAGATTTTTAGCTTTTTTATTTTTAGTTTTGTTTGTTGGATAAAATAAATCTAAAAGAAAAAGCTAATAATTAAAGAATTTTTAAAATATAATTAGGAGGTAGGAAAATGGCAGAGGTAACAATAACAAAAGATAATTTTCAGGAAGAGGTTGTTAATTCGAATATACCAGTATTGGTAGACTTCTGGGCTGAGTGGTGTGGTCCATGCAGGATGGTTTCGCCTATAATAGAAGAGTTAGCTGAAGATTATGAAGGAAAAGTGAAAGTTGGCAAAATCAATGTAGATGAAGAAAATGAGCTTGCAATGCAATTTAGAATAATGAGCATTCCTACGATAGCTCTTTTCAAAGACGGCAAAATGGTAGATAAAATCATAGGCGCAAGGCCAAAATCTGATTTTGAGGATTTTATAAATAGGAACATATAAACATAAAAAAACTGTTATTGCTTTTATGCATAACAGTTTTTTTAGTTAAAAACATTTGTGTTTAGAGTATAATAGCAATTAAATTGGAAAAACTGTATATATCAAGGCAAAGAAGGGATGACAAAAATGTATCGCATTCCAAATCACATCGGAATTATTCCTGACGGAAATAGACGATGGGCACAAAATAAAAATATGCCGAAAGAAGCAGGCTATTCATATGGATTGGAACCTGGAATTGCACTTTACAGGTTATGCCGTGAGCTTGGTGTTAAAGAATTAACATTTTATGGTTTTACACAAGATAACACAAAACGCCCTTCTGTTCAGACAGAAGCATTTAAAAAAGCCTGTATTGATGCCGTTAAAATGCTTGAAAAAGAAGATGCAGATCTTTTAGTCATAGGAAACTATAATTCTCCCATGTTTCCACAAGAACTATTGCCGTATTGTAAACGAAAAAAGATTGGCAGTGGGAAGATGAAAGTCAATTTTCTTGTCAATTATGGATGGCAGTGGGATTTGAATAGTGCATTAAAAGCTTTAAGCAATGGAGAAAAAAGAGATATACTAGATTTAATTTCATCAAAAGATATTTCACGAATAGATTTGATTATAAGATGGGGAGGCAGAAGAAGGTTAAGCGGCTTTTTGCCTGTTCAATCAATATATTCTGACTTTTATGTTATTGATGATTATTGGCCGGATTTCAAGCCTCAGCATCTTTATGAAGCGCTTGAATGGTACTCGAAACAAGATATAACGCTGGGAGGTTAAATGTCATCATTTTTGATGGCATTTTTTATTTCTGCTCACTTTTATATACATACATATATATAGTATAATAATGCTGATGTAAGAATAAAGTTTGTAAAAGGTGAAAATCATGGATATGTTTCAATTTGCACAAGACAAATTTATAAAAAGTAATGCACCGTTGGCAGATCGCATGAGACCTACTACTCTTGATGAGTTTGTTGGTCAAAAGCATATATTAGGGCATGACAAACTTCTATATAGAGCTATAAAAGCGGATAGAGTCAGATCGTTAATATTTTATGGACCTCCTGGTACAGGTAAGACAACACTTGCAAATATAATAGCTAATACGACGAAATCTAGTTTTGAAAAGTTAAATGCTGTAACATCTGGTGTGGCAGATATAAAAAAGATAGTAAATGAGTCAAAAGATAGATTGTCGATGTATGGCAAAAGGACAATTTTATTCATCGATGAGATACATCGCTTTAACAAATCACAGCAGGATGCACTGCTTCCATATGTTGAAGATGGAACGATAATTTTGATTGGTGCCACAACCGAAAATCCATATTTTGAGGTTATCCGTCCTTTAGTATCAAGGTCTATGATATTTGAGCTTTATCCACTTAGCGATGATGAGGTAAAGGAAATAGTTTTACGAGCTTTAAAAGATGAAAAGCGTGGACTTGGAAATGAAAAGATTAAGATAACGGATGATGCGTTAAATCATATAATTGCATATTCTGATGGTGATGCAAGGGCTGCACTTAATGCAATAGAATTAGCATTTTTAACTACAGAGAGAGATGTAGATGGGATAATTAACATAGACATAGAAGTAGCTCAAGAATGTATACAAAGAAAAGTGCTAAAGTATGATAAAAATGGTGACAATCATTACGACACTATTTCTGCTTTTATCAAAAGTATGAGGGGGTCTGATCCTGACGCTGCTTTATATTGGCTTGCAAAGATGATTTATGCTGGAGAAGATCCCATGTTTATTGCAAGGAGAATAGTTATTTGTGCAGCAGAGGATGTGGGAAATGCTGATCCAAATGCGCTTAATATAGCGGTATCTGCCATGCAGGCAGTAAATCAGATCGGGATGCCTGAGGGCAGAATAATATTAGCACAAGCTGCAATTTATGTTGCCTGTGCGCCTAAAAGCAACTCATCGGTGGTTGGCATTGATAAAGCACTTGAAGACATCAAGAATCAAAAAACTGGTGCAGTTCCAAAGCATCTTCAAGATGCTCATTACAAAGGTGCTGAAAAATTAAATCGCGGTGTTGGGTATAAGTATGCACATGATTTTAAAAATCATTATGTAAAACAGCAATACCTTCCAGACGAATTAATAGGTAAAAAATATTACAATCCATCTACAATGGGATATGAAAAGAAAATATCAGATTGGCTCAGATTTATAAAAGATGGCAGTGATGGTTAAGGATAATTATTTATCATAAGGATACAATAAGATTTAGTTTTACATTCGTATAAATTATTGACAAAATAAATTTATAATGTTATTTTATTTAGTAGAAATCCGAGCAGAATAGTCGGTATTAAGGAGGGTCTATATGAAATTATCGACAAAAGGAAGATATGGAGTTCAAGCTATGTTTGAGCTTGCTTTGTATTATGGTGAGGGACCGATATCTTTAAAGGTTATAGCTGAAAATGAAGGATTATCAGAACATTATTTAGAACAGCTTATTGCTGTTTTGAGAAAAGCTGATTTGGTAAAAAGCATACGTGGAGCACAAGGCGGGTATATGTTATCGGCTCCACCGGATAAGATTACGGTTGGCGATGTCATTAGAACTTTGGAAGGATCACTTGCTCCTTCAGATTGTGTTGTAGAGGATATACCATTTGAGTGCAGTAGATCGGGTGGGTGCCCAACAAAAGTTGTATTAGAAAAAATCAGAGATGCTATAAATAAAGTGATTGATTCGATCACGCTACAGGACATGGTCGATGATTATAAAAAAATGATACAGAAAAATTCTTACATGTATTATATATAGGAGGTTTTTATGAATAGGATTTATCTCGACAATGCAGCGACTACTCCAATAAGATCGGAAGTTTTAGATGCAATGATGCCGTATTTAAGCAATCGCTTTGGCAATCCCTCTTCACTTTACTCTTATGGGCAAGAAGCTAAAAAGGCAATTGAAGAAGCCAGAGATAAAGTGGCCAATGCAATTTGCGCTAATTCAGATGAAATTTTTTTTACAAGCGGAGGTACAGAGTCAGACAACTGGGCTTTAAAAGGTGCTGCGTATGCCTTAAAAGGCAAAGGCAACCACATAATAACATCCAGTGTGGAGCACCACGCAATACTGCATACATGCCAATACCTTGAGAGCCAAGGATTTGAAATAACTTATTTGTCTGTAGATGAGTATGGATTAGTAGATCCAAATGAACTGAAAAAAGCTATAAAAGACAGTACAATACTTGTATCGATAATGTATGCAAACAATGAGATAGGTACTATAGAGCCAATCCAAGAGCTTGCAAATGTGTCTCATGAAAAAGGTGTATTGTTTCATACAGATGCAGTACAAGCAGTTGGAAATGTGCCTATCGACGTAAAAAAATTAGATGTGGATATGTTGTCAATGTCAGCTCATAAAATATATGGGTCTAAAGGAGTTGGAGCACTTTACATTAGAAAGGGCTTAAGAATTGATACACTTTTACAAGGTGGCGCGCAGGAGAGAAACAGGAGAGCAGGGACAGAAAATGTAGCTGGAATTGTGGGATTTGGCACGGCGATAGAACTTATCACTAAAAATATCGATGAACACATAAAGAAGTTGACAGTGCTTAGAGATAAGCTTATTGATGGGATACTAAAAATACCGTATACCCGTCTAAATGGACATCCAATAAAGAGACTTCCTGGAAATGTCAATGTTTCTTTCGAATTTGTCGATGGCGAATCGCTTATACTAAGCCTTGATATGGAGGGAATTTGTGTATCCAGCGGTTCTGCATGTACCGCAGGAAGCATTGACCCATCTCACGTGCTATTAGCGATTGGACTGCCAGAAGAAATAGCCCATGGTTCATTGAGACTTACCATAGGAGAAGAAAATACAGAAGAAGAAATCGATACGGTAATAAATAAACTGCCTAAAATAGTAGATAGATTGAGGCAGATGTCGCCACTTTTTGAAAGGATTAAAGAGGAGAAAAAACTTGTATAATTACCTGTGATGGATTCATTGCTGAACCATCACAATATTTTTTCTCCCATTTTTATTCATAATCTCATTTTGCTTTGCTTTGTAAGAAATGTCTTTTGTCATGTTATATAAATCATCATAGAGCAATGATAAATCGCGATAATAGTATTGTGCTGAAAAATACTTCTCACATTTTTTAAATAAACCATAAGCCCCATTAAAGTCATTATGCAAATATTTTATATGGCCCATCATAAATTCATAATTGTGTTTACTCATTTCAGAGAGTTGGTTGACTTCTATATTGCTTGAAATCTCCATTACTTTTTCGTAATTGCCTATATTAAAATATAATATCATTTCTTGAATGAAAAAGCTTAAGTATAGCTTATTATATTTTTTATATTCATCTTTACATCTATTGACTACTTCAAAAGCTTTATCAAAATTACCGCTATATCGTAGAGAATTTATATAGTTTAGATGACATCTTCCGACATCATATTCATCATCAAAAAATTTAAACAACAATATCGCCTTTTCTATGTATTTAATGGACTTATCGTAATCACCCACATTATAGCAAGCTATGTTTAAAGACATATAAATATGTGGCATAGCTCTTACATATATAAAATTGTCATGCGTATTAATAAAACTTTCCAGCAAATTTATAACCTTTTGAAATTGATTAGTATTAAGGTATAGATAAGCAAGATTATTATGTATAATAAAGCAGATAGAATGGTTCAAAGAATCAAATTCGCATAAATATTTTTTAGCCAGTTCTAAATAGCATATTCCTTTTTCATAATTATGATTTTTAAGCATTATTTTAAATAGTATATTTAAAGCCTGACAAAAATTGTCTATATTTAACTTTTGAATATCTTCCTTTGATTTAAGAAATAAATTAACATATCTTTTTAAATATTTTAAAGCGTCATTATATAACCCTATATTAAAAAAAAGATGCGCCAGCATAATAATATTTGTTAAAATCTTGTATTTTTAAAAATTCATCATGATTGTACTCGATTAATTTTACTATTTCATAATAATTCTGGCTATTAAATAAATCGCCGATGATAGAAGATGAGTTATCAGCATATTCTATCAATTTGTCGTATTTGACGTCGCTAATAAAATAACTTAAAGGTACTTCAAGCCTTTCAGATATGTGAATAAGTTGTTCTAAAGAAGGTAAAGCTTTATTATTCTCAATCCTGCTTAAAACAACCCTATTCATAAAATTATCGCACAATTGGCTTTGAGAAATTTTCTTTTGAAGCCTTAAAGCCTTTATTTTACTTCCTATGTAAAGATCCAACAATAACACCACCTTGTAACTATTAGTTACAATTTTGTATTTTTTAATTGATGGCATATAAAAGTATAAGAAAAAACGTAAATTAGAAAAGTATATTACATTGGTGAAATATTACAATTATTTTTAAATATTATACTACTTTTACAAAAAAATATAAAGATACTATAATAAAATCCAGAAATTTATTATATTGAATAATAGCTTTTTAAAATAAAATTGAACAATAAGGTGAGGTATATGATAAAAAAATTAGGCATTTTAATTTTAATATTTTTTATTTTTGTCATGGCTTTATATTTTTATCAATTTATGATGATGTATTTGTTTGAAGGTATATATCATTTTTTTAATATAAGAAATAATGATCCATTAGTTATAACAAGTAGTAATTTAGTTTACAATTTTATTACGGAAATTTTGTTGTTAGTTTTAGCTATATTTCTACTAAAAAAATTTAATTATACAAAATATATTAAGACGTCTTTTAAATCTATAATCAAAGCATTACTATTCATGACATTGTCGCTGATTTTTACCAAGTATATACTGGATATATTTAAAATATATAATATTTTTTTGTTGACCGATTTTAAGAATATTATTGCAAGCTGGAACAAGGTAGATTATATTGTTGCAATATCACAAATGATTTTATTTATTTTAGTTGCTTTATCAGAAGAATATTTATATAGAATTACTCTTTATTTTAAAATATCTGAAATATTAAATTTAAAAAGCAACATCTTAAAAATAGTATTTAGCGTGATATTAACAAATATTTTATTCTCAATTGCCCATTATCCTATACGTCATTATAATATTTCTAAACTTTTTGAAATATTTATAACAGGTATCTATTTCAGTTATCTTTTTTTACGAAGTGGAAATATATACTTAGCTTGCATGATGCACTTTTATTTTGACTTTCCGATTTTAACAACAATTGACATCGGATACTACCGTTACGAGGAAATTATTCTTTTAATAATTTCGATTATGTTAATAGAAAGTTATTATATGGTTAAACGCTATTATCTTAGACTATTTAGCAGATACGAACAGAGTTAGACATATTATTTTTATAAAGATATGGAGGATTTGATATGATAAAAGGAAAAGAATTAACAAAAATAATTTTAACAGTTTGTGCTATTATCGCAATAGTATTTTCAATTATATACATAATAAAAATTTTCATTTTAAAATACAATAACTTATATTTAACAACTATGACGAATTATGGAATACAGCTGTGAATGTCAATAGAAATTTGAGCCACATGCTAATGAAATTTTGAACCACTTCTGCTATTGAAAAAGTGATCCATGTGCTAATGAATTTTTGAGCCATTACTAAAAGACTTTCCCTATGGTTGATATGTGGGTTTTTAAAAATAATATTTGCTCTTATTTACATATAGTTAATAAAATCATTTGCAAAGTGACCATCTACGCGGATAATAATCTATTCTATTTGCGAATTATCACGCCTGAAAGATTCTCCATTCATATTTAACACATGTGAACGGAAAGTTAGACGATCTACTAATGCTGCAACCATAGTAGTATTTTCAAATATTTCTGTCCATCTAGAGAATTCAAGGTTCGTAGATACTATTACACTTCCTTTTTCACTACGGTCCGAAATTATCCTGAATAATAAATCAGCTTGGCTTCTATTAAAACATAGATATGATAGTTCATCTAGAATTAACAGGTCCACTTTTTCTAACTGTTTTTCAAGTTTTAAAAGTTTTTTGTACTCTTGTGCTTCTGTAAGTTCAGTGACAAGATTGGCAACAGTATAGAACTTTACATTATATCCTTCTTTACAGGCCTTTAACCCTAAGCCTATTGAAATATGAGTTTTGCCTGTGCCAGTGTTCCCTATCATAATGACATTCTGTCGTTTAGATATAAATTCACATGTGGCAAGTTCCCATATAAAGGCTTGTTTGACGTATTTGAGTCTGGTATAATCAAATTCGTCAAGGGTTTTCATGTAAGGAAATCCCGCTTTGTGTATGCGGCGCTTTTGCTGATTTTCTTGTCTGGAAGCTACTTCTTTTTTCATTAATTCTATGAGAAATTCCTCATATCCCATATTGCTATCCATACGTTTAATAATACTTGTGTATTGTGCAAAAGTAGGCAGTTTTAGCTGTTTGGCATAAAGTTTTATTGTTTCTTTAGCTACATTTATTTCACTCATTGTGCCACCCCATATTGTCTATCGTATATACTTAAATCAACTTCTTCTACATTTACGGTATCTATAATTTTTTGTGTACTTTTCACTGATGTGCTGTGATCTATTAAATAACTGCGGATTAAATCAACAGTAGGTGTCACACCTGCTGGAATTTGTTTTTTAATCTCCAGAAGCTTGTCTGAACCGTAGTCTACACAAAGTCTCAGAACTTTTACCATGTCTTTTGCTCCACCTGGAAGTGTTTGTCCCCACTCTAATAATTCTTGTTTGACATGGTCTTTTACTGGCTTTGCATTGAATGCAGCTCTGGGTTTTTGCTCTAATAGATCTATGTAATGTTCTAGTTTGTAAGTGGTTTTGTTGGAACCATAGCTTCTGTTATGTTTAGCAATTTCCTGTCCACGATGAAAGATGGTTATTATATTTCCATATGCTTTGATGCTGACATTTTTACCTACATACTTTACTGGTACTGAATAATTGTTTCTATCAAAACGCACTGTTGAATACTCGTCTACACTGACTGATATGCTTTTACTTGAATCAAACACATATTTAGGAAGTGAGTATAATAATGATTTGTCTATTTCATACATTTGGCCGACTGCCTGTTCATGGCCGCGTATTTGATGGGAACGGTATTTCAAACAGTTTGTCATAAGAATTTGGTTTAACTCATCAATATCCTTTACTCTTGGGACAGGAACTAAAATGTTGCGTCTTACCCAGCCTACCAGATTTTCTACCAACCCCTTTTCATTTCCTTTACTTGGATTACAGAATTCCATTTTAAATGCGTAATGTGCACTCAATGCTTGATAACGGGACTGAGGTTTAGCATGAGTCCCGAAACCTTCCTTTACTGCAACTCTTGCATTGTCAAAGATTAGTTTGTGTGGCACACCACCAAAATGTTCAAATGCTTTTACATTACCTTCTAAAAATGATTCTTCATTTTGACGATAAAATGCCATTACAAAAATATCACAACTATAGCAGAGTCGCATACAGAAAAGATTTATAGTAACTTTTTTATTGTCAAGGTACACAGTAGCTTCACCCCAATCTACTTGTGCTGCTTCTCCTGGGTCAAATTCAAGGGGTACAAATGCTTTTGGCATCTCATCTTTAAGTTGTTGTACAGCCAATCTTACTGTAGATTCTCCACCTTTAAATCCTTTTTCTTCTACTAGACGATGATATATCCTTCTGGCTGTATGCTGTTGTTTTTTTATTCCTTCTGTTTCATCTTCTTTAATGCACTGTCTGATAAAGTCCATAACATCAGGTGTTAAGACATCAGGCTCACGAGAATATTCTTTTCTCTCCCAAGGAACATTGTCACCTTTGCAGTATTTTCTTACAGTATTTCTTGAAATTTTTAATTCCCTGGCTATAGCCCTTTGCGACATTTGATGAACTGTATACATTTCTCTAATTTTTTGATATAAATTCATGTCAATAATCACACCTTCCAACCTCCTGTAAAATTTATCTTGTATAATAAATTTTACAGTTTTTTTGTGAAAAGTGGATCACTTTTTCGTTAGCACAGAGCCACTTTTTGGCTCATTTTTATATTAGCATATACATACAGCTTTTGATGTTAATTTTTGCATTATATTTGCTAAATAAATTTAACTACATAAAATATGTAAAATTTACCTTAAAATCTTTTTTTGAATTAGTTGCCTATACAATGTTGCTTATGATACTTATAATAGTATTATCAAATGCGTTTCATATTGGATATTATTTTGTATGGAATACTGGAGACTTTATGACTATACTATTTCAAAATTTTTATTTTGTTTTTGTAGCATTAGAAGAGGAGTATTTATTTAGGGTAGTTCTTTATTACAAAGTTTTAGAAACAATTACTTTGAAGAATAAAACTTTAAAAGTAATAATTGCTATACTTCTGACGAATGCAATGTTTTCGATGTCACATTTTTCTATAACGTATTTAGTACATCATGGAAATATGAACATAACATACTTTTTAAATGTATTTATTTCAGGTATTATTGCAAATTATTTGTATTTGCGAACAAAGAATATATATATTGCATCTGCCATACATTTCATAGGAGATGCCAAAATCATTAAACTATATTCTTATAACAGATTGCCTATTTATGTATATTTTATAGACGACATGATGGTGATTTCTGTTATAATAATTGAAATATACAATATTTGCAAGTATTTTTACAATAAAAAAATCTACGGAATAGAAAATTTCAATTCAAAATAATCGCTTTTTGACTTTTTAAAAGTTTATTTGATATATTGTAAGAAAGGAAGACACGTTATTATGAAGAAAGGTGATTTTAAGTACATATTTAAAATCATAAAGCCATTTATAGCTAAAGAGATTATTGGTTTTTCAGTGATCATAATATCTACTGTTTTATTTTTGGCTAAACCCTTTGTAATAAAATTAATCATTGATAATTCTATAGCACAAAAGAATGTGCAGAATTTGATTGTATTTGGACTTTTAAGATTCGTCAATTGATATAAATACTTACGGGAGGTAAATAGATGAATCTCTCTCTCTTTAGAAAAAAGAATTTTTTATTTCTTATTACTGGGAAATTTGTATCTCTTATTGGAAGTGAAATGCAAAATTTTGCATTATCGTTGTACGTTTTAAAAATTACGGGCTCTGCAACAAAATTTGCATCAGTATTAGCTATTACTTTAGTACCTCAAATAGTATTTGGCAATATTGCAGGTGTCATTGCCGACTGGTTTGATAAAAAGAAATTACTTATGATGTTAGATTTACTAAGCGCAGCAATTGTTGCAATTTATGCTGTCATTTTCAAAATAAATGGCGTTTTAACATTAACTCAAATTTATATTTTATCAGTTTTACTTTCTACTATTTCATCAATGTTTAATCCTACAATAACAGCAGTTATACCTTCCATTGCAGAAGATTATGAATTAGCGGATGTTAATGGTATTAATACGATGTTTATGAATATAGCAAATTTGATTTCACCCATTATAGCTGGTATTTTATTAGAAGTTTTTAATATATTCATAATATTGACAATTAATGCTATAAGTTTTCTTCTTTCATTTATGTGTGAGTCTATGTTAGAAATACAGAAAACAAATGATGATCCAGGAAAAATAAACCTAATTTCGTTTTTAAATGACTTCTTAACGGGTATTGATTTTATTAAAAGTAAAAGGCTAATTTTGAATATATTAATTATAGGTATAATTATTAACTTCACATCAAATCCTATATTATCTGTAGGGTTGACATATATATCGAAACAAATATTAAAAATTACAGATTATCAATATGGAATTTTGCAATCTACATTTGCTATTGTTACTAACGGTGTATAATTAACCCAGGAGTAACGAGAAGGAATTGACCCACCCCCTGTCGAAATATCCCTCTGATCTAAATCAAATCAAAAGAATCGGAGGGAGATAAAAAATGCTAGGGAGTGGATCTATTATCATGATACATGAACTCAAGGCAGAAGGCAAGAGTATTCGTGCAATTTCACGAGAAACAGGGTATTCTCGAAATACAATAAGAAAGTATCTTAAAACAGAGGGAATTCCCGAAAGAAAACCTCGTCCTAAGAGAGGTTCAAAACTTGACCCTTATAAAAATATTATTCATGAGTATATTAACATGGGAATATTTAACTGTGAAGTTGTTTACGAAAGAATGAAAGAAGAAGGTTACACAGGAGGAAAAACTATTTTAAGAGACTACGTGAGGCAGTTTAGACCTTCAAAACACATTCAGGCTGTATGCCGCTATGAAACAAAGCCTGGAGAACAAGCTCAGGTTGACTGGGGTGAATACAATTACATTGATCAGGAAACAGGAGAAGTAAGAAAACTCTACCTCTTTGTTATGGTGCTTGGTTATTCAAGAGCAATGTATGTGGAATTCACAAATCGCTGTGATATTCACACATTCAATCGCTGCCTTATACATGGTTTTGAATATTTTGATGGAGTAACTGACGTTGTACTTACTGATAGAATGAAAACTGTAATCATAGGTACAGATGCAAACAAGAAGCCTATATGGAATACAGTATTTGAGGATCTAGCAGCAACTTTGGGGTTTGTACCAAAAGTGTGCAAAGTCAGACGCCCACAGACAAAAGGCAAAGTAGAAAGCGGAATAAACTTTGTCAAGGACAATTTTCTGCCCGGGAGAAGATTTTTAGATTATGGTGACTTAAATTGTCAAGCAGTAGAGTGGTGTGATAAGAAGAACAGAAGAGTCCATGGTACTACAGGAGAAAGACCAACTGACAGACTAAAGAAAGAAAACTTAAAGCCTTTGCCTTCATTGGATAAATATCAAAAGTTTTTGGAAGAACCGAGGAAGGTACATAAAGATGGACTTTTGAGTTATGATGGTGTAAGATATGGAGTACCATGGCAGTACAGCGGGAAAGAGGTAGTTGTAAGAGAGAAAAATGACAAAATTGAAATTCTCTATAACAACAAGGTAATAGCAGTACATGACAAACATTATCGTTCAAGAAGTACAGTTTTTCTCAAAGACCAGTACAAAGGCTTAAAAGCAGCAGAAGGGATGCTTTATCCTAGGCCAAAAGCAATCAAGTTATTTTCATTAGAAGTTGAAAAGCGCTCACTTAGTCTTTATGAAAGTCTATCGGAGGTGACAGGATATGATAGATCTGGAGAAATCCAGACTACATCTTGAAGAACTGGGACTTCTGAATGCAGCTTCTTTACTTGATTCACTCCTTGAAAGAGCGCAGCACAAAAACAGCACATATCTTGACTTCTTAAATGAGCTTCTTGAAACAGAGCTTTCAGAAAGGCAGAAGAGAAATATTGAAGTAAGATTCAAACTAGCCCGACTCCCATACAGAAAAACACTATCAGAATTTGACTTTACATTTCAGCCAAGTGTAGATGAGAAGCTGATAAAAGAACTTGCTACAATGGCCTTCGTACACCGTGCGGAAAATGTGATATTTCTTGGACCTCCTGGAGTGGGTAAGACACATCTAGCTGTAGCACTTTCTGTAGAAGCACTATTGCAGGGGATACCAGTTTACTTTATCACCCTATCAAAACTAATTGAAGACCTTAAAAAAGGTTATGAAGAGAGCAGATTAGAAAGGAGGATGAGGAACTACATAAGGCCAAGGCTTCTTGTTGTAGATGAAGTAGGGTATTTACCTTTAGATAACCTTGGAGCAAATCTCTTTTTTCAGCTAGTAAGTGCACGGTATGAGAGAGGAAGCATAATACTTACAAGCAACAAAGGATTTGGGGAATGGGGTGAACTAATGGGGGATCCAGTTCTTGCAACTGCGGTTTTGGACAGATTGCTGCACCATGCTCATATAATCAACATAAGAGGTAACAGCTATCGTTTAAAGGATAGGTTAAAGACTGGTCTTTATTACGGTAGTCCAAACGGGAAGACTTAAATTAAAAAAACGTATTGTGGGTCAATTTAAAACCGTTGAAAATGGGTCAATTTTAATCCGCTATTGACAGCTATTTCTATGATCGCATCACCATTCATATCTAGTATAATTACAAAAAAATATAAATTAGGTAAAATATTATTCTTAGATATATTTTCGGTTTCTATATTATATTTTTTATTGTCATTTACAATTTCTCCTATCTATTTGCAGGGCTTTTCTTACATTCTTAAACCATACATAAGCTTAATGATAATAATATTTTTTGTCGGATTAATTACATCCATCGGGAATATAGCTTTGACTACTATGTTGCAAATAGTAATACCTTTAAAGTTAATGGGAAGAATAATAGCAACGATAAGTACTTGCTTAATGATAGTGACTCCATTAGGGCAAATGATATTTGGAATTTTACTTGACAAAATTCCCGGTTGGATAAATATCATTATATGTGCTTCTATAAATTTTGTTGTAATATTGTTTTTTAAAAATTATTTATTATATGGTGAGCAGGAACACTTTGTAACTACAAATGATGGAATAGGGTAATAAATTTTGTGACAGTATCACTATAACTCTTTTGAGTGGTATTGTTATAGTGTGATAACAACATATTAATACCAAAGAAGTGAGCATTTGTCTCTATTTTTTATTAAATTTTTTTTATATAAGTTTATTATGGGAGTTTATGTCAGTGAATCAGAATATAATAAAATTTAAGGAGTTAATATGATATGATTAAAAAATTTTATATTATTTCGATGTATGTTTATTTGTTAATCAGCGATTTAATAATCAAAAGGATAGATTTAGTGCTTTCACAGTCATTCAACACACGTATGGCATTTTTGAGCATGTCATTAATTTATTTTGTTTTTGGGATCTTGATAGGCTTTTCAAAGCTGTTATATAAACCTATTAATCACAGCAAATTAAAATTTGATATATGGAACTTCATTCCTCTTATGTTGCCGTCTGCTATGATTTATATTTTATCGTTTAATGGAATTTTAAATAGGAATATAATATCATCGAATGTAATAGCACTTTTGACAATATTATCCGGATATTCTATATCGTCATCTTTGTATTGGAAATAATAAAATAACAGGTTTACTAATTTAAAAAAGTGGAATACTAAAATCATCGATATGTTGAATTAAAGTTTTTGTACTTGCAGGTTTACGCTTGATTGAAATTTAAGATAGGAGGATTATCATGGAGGACAAAGGCAAATATTTGAAGGGTTTCTTGACTGGCGCAGCGGCAGCGGCATTTATTTTACCGAGAATTAATTCAAAAAAAATGAGGCAATTAATTCAGATGGGTTTAACCAAAATTGCGCGTAGGGCAAATAAAATGTAAAAGGGCTTTTAGCCCTTTTATTTAAAGGTGTTTTATATGAGAATATGCAAAGGATATATTAAATACATTATATGGATAATTATATCGATCATTGCTTTGTATTTTTTTTATAGAAATGCTAATAAAATAAAAGAAATTTTGCTACCTTTATTGGTTTCTGTTATACTTGCATATCTCATAAATCCGATTGTGACATACCTTGAAAGGAAAGGTATAAAAAGAGTACAATCTATAATAATTGTTTATTTTTTGCTGATGATTGTATTATCACTTTTTGCCATTTTTATATTTCCGGTAATTGTAAATGAAATATCGAATCTTTTTAAAATGATACCAGATTATGTTAGTTTGCTGACTTACAAAATCAATAATATAAAAAAATGATTATTTATCATATTTGCCAAGAGAATTCAACAATATATTTGCAAAACGAGCGAATATGTTTAATAGACAAATGGAATTAATAATCGACAGAGCAATGCAAGGCATTATCTCGATGACAAGTCATCTTGTAAATTTGATATTGTCACCTATTATTACTTTTTACTTACTAAAAGACAAAGAAGCTTTAAAGAATGGCATCAACCAATTTATACCGCAAAAAATGAGAGGAAGTTTTTTGAAAATCTTAAAAGACATTGACTATGTCTTAAGTAATTACATTAGAAGTCAAATATATATTTCGTTAATAGTGACAATTTTGACGTCAATAGGACTGATGATATTAAGAGTAAAATATTCATTGCTGATAGGAATATTAGCCGGTATATTAAATATAATACCATATTTTGGGCCTATACTGGGTTCGATTCCAGCAGTTGTTATGGGACTTATGGATTCTTTTTATAAAGGCATATGGTCATTTGCCATATTTTTTTTAGTACAACAAATCGAAAGTGCCATAATAGCCCCCAAAATAATGAGCGACAATGTAGATTTGCACCCTATAACAGTCATAATTGCTCTTTTGGTGGGAGAGCAGTTTTTCGGAGTATTAGGTATGCTTTTGTCAGTTCCTGTCGTAGCGGTAGCAAAAGTGATATTTAAGGATATTTTTATGGAGGTATAATTGCAATTGTTGACTTTAATTAGGCTTTCTTGTAAAATATACATAAAAAGAGAAGGTTTCTGCCGTCCCTTGTAGGGCGTTTTTTTTGTAAACATAAGGAGGATATTTATGGAAAAACTCGGAATGAATGAGATAAGGGAGAAATATCTTAGTTTTTTTGAAAGCAAAGGACATTTAAGATTGCCAAGTTTTTCGCTTGTGCCTAAAAACGATAAAAGTTTACTGCTTATCAATGCTGGAATGGCTCCTTTGAAACCGTATTTTACCGGTAAGGAAATTCCGCCAAGCAAAAGAGTTACTACATGCCAGAAATGCATTAGAACTCCTGATATAGATAGAGTCGGAAAGACAGCAAGGCATGGGACTTTCTTTGAAATGCTGGGCAATTTTTCTTTTGGCGATTATTTTAAGAAAGAAGCAATCCCATGGGCATGGGAGTTTGTGACAAAAGTTTTAGAGTTGCCTGAAGAGAGATTATGGGTGACTATTTATGAAAACGATGATGAGGCATATGAAATATGGAATAAAGTCGTTGGACTTCCACCAGAGAAGATTGTTAGAATGGGTAAGGAAGATAATTTTTGGGAGATTGGTACAGGACCATGTGGGCCATGCTCAGAAATATATTTTGACAGGGGAGAGGACAAAGGCTGTGGAAAGCCTACTTGCGGTGTTGGATGTGATTGCGACAGATTTATTGAGTTTTGGAATCTCGTATTTACGCAATTTGACAAAGATGCAGAAGGGAACTACAATCCACTGCCTAAGCCAAATATAGATACAGGTATGGGTCTTGAAAGAATAGCGACCATAATGCAAGAGGTTGACAGCATATTTGACGTGGATGTAATTCGCGGCATTACTGATTATGTTGGTGAGATGGCTGGTGTAAAATATGGCGATGATAAGAAAAATGATGTGTCATTAAGAGTTATAACAGACCATATAAGAGGAGTTACATTTATGATCTCTGATGGGATATTGCCGTCAAATGAAGGCAGGGGTTATGTTCTAAGGAGGTTATTAAGGAGAGCAGCAAGATATGGCAAGTTATTGGGACTTGATAGGCCATTTCTATATAATGTAGTGGATGTTGTTGTCGAACACTATAAAGGTGCGTACCCTGAAATACAAGAAAGAAAAGATTACATAAAAAATGTAATAAAAAAAAGAAGAGGAGCGGTTTAAAGAAACGATTGACCAAGGATTAGATATACTTGACGGATATATCAATGATTTGAAAGCTTCTGGAGGAAATGTACTGGATGGTATCAAAGCATTTAAATTATATGATACATACGGTTTTCCTATTGAGCTTACTAAAGAGATACTGAATGAATCTGGTATGTCAATAGACGAAAATGGATACCAACAAGAATTAGAAAAGCAAAGACTAAGGGCCAGAAACAGCAGGAAAGAGGACAATGCCCTTTGGGAAAAAGATATTTATTCAACTATGAAAGACATTGAAACAAAATTTATAGGTTATGATGTATTTAAATCGGATGCAAAAGTTTTGGCTATTATAAAGGACAATGAGATAGTGGATTCTGCTGAAGCTGGAGAAGAAGTAAATATCATTTTAGATACGACGCCGTTTTATGCAGAAAGCGGTGGTCAAGTTGGAGACAGCGGTGTAATAAAAAACGAAGATGTCTATATTAACATAAAAGATTGCAAAAAAGCTGGTGGAAATAAATTTATCCATATTGGTACTGTCGAAAGAGGCATTTTAAATGTAGGAGATACAGTAGAGGCTATCATAGATGAGAGAAGCAGAATGAGCACAGCCAGAAATCACACTGCAACACACCTACTGCACAGTGCATTGAGAAAGTTTATAGGTGATCATGTACATCAGGCAGGATCTTTGGTTACTCCAGAGAGGCTTAGATTTGACTTTACCCATTATCAAGGTCTTGCCCCTGATGAAATAAAGACGATAGAAGATGAGGTAAATAAAAAGATTTACGAAAGCATTGATGTATCTGTAGACATTATGTCACAGGATGAAGCTATTAAGAAAGGTGCGATGGCACTCTTTCAAGAAAAGTACGGTGATATGGTAAGGGTCGTAAATATTTCTGACTATAGTAAGGAGCTTTGTGGAGGAACCCATGTCACTAATACTATTCAAGTTGGAGCTTTTAAAATCATTGCAGAAAGTGGTGTTGCTGCAGGAGTCAGGAGAATTGAAGCTGTGACAGGATTAGGCGCTTTAGAGTTTTTGAATAAAAAAGGAGAATTAATTTCTAATATAGAACAGATACTAAAGGTCAATGAAAAAGACATTGTGAATAGGATTGCTGATTTAAGTCAAACTATAAAGGATTTAGAAAGGCAATTAGAACAGCTAAAATCAAAAGTAGTGATATCAATGTCGGATAAGTTAATTAATTCTGCAGAGGATATAAGTGGAGTAAAGTTTGTCAGTGCTATATTAAATGATTTGGATGTAGATGAGCTTAAGATGATGGGAGATATACTTAAGGACAAATTTAAAAGCGCTGTTATAATATTTGCTACAACAAAAGATCAAAAAATTAATTTTGTAGGAATGGCGACAAAAGATGCGGTTGAACGTGGAATTAACGTTGGCAATATTATAAAGGAAATATGCCGAGTTGCAGATGGCAAAGGCGGTGGACGAGCTGATATGGCTCAAGGTGTTGGCAATAATTTAGAAAAGATAAATATAGCTATAGAAGCTTCAAGATCTTTGATAGTTGAAAAGCTTCAATAAAAATTTAACTTGACTACCATTCATAGTTTAATATATTATAGTCGTATAATATATTAAATGAAAATCCCATAGAGGTGATAAAGATGACCGACCATAATGACGAAACCGTAAGATTTCATTTTGAAAATGAAGACAGTAAAGCGAAAGACATACTGAATTCTGTCTATGATGCTTTGTTGGAAAAAGGGTATAATCCTATAAATCAGATAGTCGGTTATATTCTGTCAGGTGATCCTACATATATTACAAGCCATAAAAATGCTCGAAATCTTATAAGAAAGATTGAGAGAGATGAATTAGTAGAAGAACTCGTTAAGAATTATCTTGAAAAATAGAATTTAGCCTCACACTTTTGTGTGGGGCATATTGCATTTGATTGGGGAGAATAACATTGCGTACTATAGGTTTAGATGTTGGCGATAAGACGATTGGAGTTGCTATAAGCGATCCATCAGGTTTAATAGCACAGGGAATAAAAACTATAAAAAGGTCAAATCTATATAATGATATACAAGAAATTAATAAAATTATAAACAGTTTCAAAGCTGAAGAAATTGTCGTTGGTTTTCCTAAAAATATGAATGGCACAATAGGAGCTCAAGGGCAGAAAGTTATTGATTTTGTGGAATATTTAAAAAAAGAAATTGATTTGCCCATTATGTTGTGGGATGAAAGATTGACGACAGTCGAGGTTAATAGGATGCTTGTGGAAAGTGCTGATATGAGAAGGGAAAAGAGAAAAAAAGTCATAGATAAATTAGCAGCGACGATAATTCTACAAGGATATCTTGATTATAAAAGAAAATCAATTTAACTTGACAGGAAATTTTTTGTATAATACAATGAGATTATCGGTATTAGAAATGAGGTGATTTTGTTGGATAATGAATTTAATAATGACATTATTGAGCTTATCGACGAAGATGGCAATGAAGTAGATTTTGAACTCATTTCATCTTTTGAACTTGATGACACAAGATATGCCGTTGTTGCACCGGTAGATAGTGACAGCGATGATGCGTATATTTTGAGAGTTGAGCAGGATGAAAATGGTGAAGACATATTTGTCGGAATAGATGACGAAGATGAGTTTAATGATGTAGTAGAAGCTTACAATGAATTATTGGAAGAATATGAATGTGATGATGACTGCGATTGTCATCACCATCATGACGGCGAATAGATATACCTGGAAGGTATATCTATTTTTTTAAGCTAAACCATATCATATAACAAACATTACCTGGGAAATAACACCATTCAGATCTTTCTTTTTTATTGTCGTTTTCAAAAAATACGTTATTTATCTTAAAAGATTGATGCTTTATGTGCAAATAAAGGATTTATAAAAATATTTTTAATTTCAATTGAAAATACATCTTTTTTTGTGTTAGTATAAGGTTATATTAATGATAAAGCTAATTTTATTTTTGCAAAAATAGTTGACAATTGAGAATATAATGCATAAACTTTTATAAACAGGTAAAATGTAAGGTGGTGAAAAAGTGAACGAAATAGATGATATAAAGGAGAATTTGAAGCAAAAAGGATTAAAGTTGACCACACAGAGAAGGGCAATACTTGACGTTATAATAGAAAATCGCGAAAAGCATTTGTCTTCAGAGGAAATATACGATCTTGTAAAGGAAAAGTATCCAGAAATAGGTCTTGCTACTGTCTACAGAACATTACAGCTTTTTGATGAAATGGGCATAATATACAAATTAAACTTCGATGATGGACGCAGCAGATATGAACTTTATCACAATGAAGATCATCAGCATCACCATTTAATTTGTTTAAAGTGCGGCAGTGTGATTGAAATGGAGGGAGATTTGCTAGAGAATTTAGAAGAAGCGATAGAAAATACAAAGAATTTTCAAATAATCGATCATAATGTAAAATTTTTTGGATATTGTAGCAAGTGCAAACAAAATAAAAATTAGGCCTGTCAGATTGACGGGCTTAATTTTTTATATCTACTTGAAGATGAGCATTAAATAAAGTATAATACAATTAATTAGTGTGTTGTACGGGTAATGTTTTATTGTTGTTGGTTAAAATATTATTAGCGATATTAACGAAGAAGGGAGATATGTATTTGACAAATAAGACAAAATTAAAAATCATACCTTTGGGCGGGTTAAATGAAATCGGGAAAAATATGACCGTAATTGAGTACGGAAATGACATTATTGTTATTGACTGCGGTCTTGCTTTTCCTGATGACGAGATGTTGGGTATAGATCTTGTCATCCCAGACATTTCGTATTTGTTGAAGAATAAAGAAAAAGTCAAGGCTATCGTTTTGACGCACGGGCATGAAGACCACATTGGAGCTTTGCCTTATGTTCTAAGGCAATTAAATGTGCCTGTGTATGGGACACGCTTGACGCTTGGCTTAGTCGAGTACAAATTAAAAGAAAATGGGCTTTTAAGAGATAGCAAATTGGTAACGGTGAAACCTCGAGAGATAGTGACGTTTGGACAACTTAGAGTAGAATTTATAAGAACATCTCACAGCATTGCTGATTCGGCGGCACTGGCTATCCATACACCTGTTGGAGTTGTATTTCACTCTGGCGATTTTAAGATAGACTTTACTCCAATTGGTGGAGAAGTGGCTGATTTTCATAGATTTGCCGAATTAGGAGAACAAGGCGTTCTTGTCATGATGTGTGATAGTACAAATATCGAGAGACCAGGTTATACGATGTCTGAGAAAACTGTTGGAGAAACATTTGACAATATATTCAGAAAAGCTGAACAGAGGATAATCGTAGCTACATTTGCATCAAACATTCATCGCGTTCAACAGATAATCGATTCTGCTTACAAGTATGGAAGAAAAGTTTCGATTTCAGGGCGAAGTATGATAAATGTCATAAATGTAGCCAATGAATTAGGGTATTTAAGCATACCAGAAGGTACACTTGTAGATATCGATGAAGCTAATAGACTTCCGTATAGTGAAGTAGTCATTATTACCACTGGCAGCCAAGGAGAGCCTATGTCAGCATTGACAAGAATGGCATCTTCAGAACACAAAAAAGTTGAGATAGTGCCGGGTGATACAGTTGTAATATCTGCTTCTGCTATACCTGGCAATGAAAAATTAATATCAAGAGTAATAAATCAACTGTTCAAAAAAGGCGCTGAAGTAATATACGATGCATTGGCTGATGTACATGTATCCGGACATGCATGCCAAGAAGAAATCAAACTGCTCCACACACTAATAAAACCGCAATTTTTTATTCCCGTACATGGAGAATACAGGCATTTGAAACAACATGCCAAACTGGCAGAAGATCTTGGTATGGATCCTAAAAATATATTCATTGCTGATAATGGTACAGTGATTGAATTTACAAAAAATTCAGGTCGGATTACTGGTACAGTAACTGCAGGCAAAGTATTGGTTGACGGCTTAGGCGTTGGAGATGTAGGAAATATAGTCTTAAGGGATAGGAAACATCTTTCTCAGGATGGTTTACTGGTGGTTGTTGTTACCATATCTAAAGAAAAAGGTTCTGTAATCGCTGGGCCTGATATAATATCAAGAGGCTTTGTATATGTGAGAGAGTCAGAAGATTTGATGGAGGAAGCCAAAAATCTCGTTAAAGAAACTCTTTCACAATGCGAGAAGGATGATATAACAGAATGGTCGTCTATAAAGACTATGATTAAGGAATGCTTAAGCAGCTTTTTATATGAAAAAACAAAGAGAAATCCAATGATATTACCTATAATAATGGAAATATAGGAGGATTAATGTATGAACGTATATGATAAAGCGTATGAATTAAAAAGAGCAATAGAGGAGCTGCCTGAATATAAAGCATTTAAAGACGCATTCAAAAAAATTGAGTCTAACGAGCAAAATAAAAAAAATGTTAGAAGATTTTAGAAAAAAACAATTAGAAATTCAGACGAAAGAACTGACGGGCAAAGAAATAACAAAAGAAGATGAGGAAATGTTGAAAAAGCTTTATGATATACTAAGCTTAAATCCTGAATTAAGTGCTTATCTTTCTGCAGAATACAGCTTTTCTCGCATAATGGATGACATTACAAAGATTATAATGGATGTTGTTAATTTAAAATAACAAATAAAAACAAGTAGGCTAAAAACCTTACTTGTTTTTATTTGTATATAATTATATAATCTTTGTATAAAGTGTCGATTTTTGATTTGAGGAGAGCTCATGATGATAAATGTAAAGGGGAAGAAAGTAAAGAAAAGATCGCTTGTTACGATTGTCGTTGTAGTCTTTTTTATCATATCAGCGGCTATATATTATGAGAGTTTGTTTAAGCCTGTTGATAATAACCCGACTGAAAAAGAAGTTGTCATACCGAAAGGTGCGTCTACTTTAGAAATAGCTAAGATATTGCGAAATAAAGACTTAATAAAAAGCGAGTGGTTTTTTATTTTTCGTTCAAAATTTTACGATGATGGCGACCAAATGAAAGCCGGAAAGTATCTTTTAAGTTCAAATATGACTACGGATGAGATAATTGAGAAATTGAAAGAAGGAAAGGTTGTATTAGATACTGTTAAATTTACTATACCTGAAGGATTTACTGTAAGTGAGATTGCAGACCGTTTGCAACAGATGGGTATAGTCAATAAAAGCGATTTTATGAATGAAGCTCAAAATGGTGTGTTTAATTATGAATTTTTAAAAGACATTCCTAAAGACAGGCCAGATCGCTTAGAGGGATATCTTTTTCCTGACACATATATTATAAAAAAAAGGGGCAAGTGCTCATGATATTATAAATCTTATGCTGGCAAGGTTTGACGAAATATATAAATCTTATATAAAAGGGAAAGAAACCAATATTGGCATGACTACCGACAAAATTGTGATAGTAGCCTCAATGATTGAAAAAGAAGCTAAAATAGACAAAGACAGACCACTTATTGCTGGTGTAATATACAACAGATTAAATAAAAACATGAAATTGCAGATTGACGCTACCGTTGAATATGCCATAGGAGAGCACAAAGATAAATTGTCTCTTGATGATTTGAAAGTTAATTCACCGTATAATACCTATTTGCATTACGGATTGCCGATAGGACCGATTAGCAATCCAGGTTTAAAATCCATAGAAGCAGCTATAAACCCTGCAAAACATGATTATTACTACTATGTGGCTCAAAATGATGGCTCTCATATTTTTAGCAAGACGTATTTAGATCAGTTAAATGCAGAAAAAAAGGTCAATTGAAATAAGAGGTGCCGTTTATGATAGATAGCGACATAAAATTTATAAGGCAATTGTTTGATGTAAGGCAAGGGCTGCTTAAAGAAATTGAGAGTTATGCAAGTGATAATTTTATTCCAATTGTAAAACCTGAAGTTGCAAAATTTTTGGAGACAATTATAAAAGTCAAGCAGCCAGAAAATATTTTAGAAATAGGTACAGCCATTGGCTATTCTTCTATCGTAATGCTATTAGCTTATGAAAATTGCAAAATCCTTACTATTGAAAAAGACATGGATATGGCTGAGATGGCAAAAAATAATTTTATTAAAGCTTCTCTGTTAGATAGGGTTGAACTTATAAAAGGTGATGCTTTGGATGTTTTGCCTTGCCTTAATAAAAAGTACGACTTAATATTTATTGATGCAGCGAAAGGCCATTATAAAGAATTTTTTGACGAATCTTTAAGACTATTAAATGATAGAGGTATTTTGATTTGTGATAATATTTTGTATAAAGGTTATGTTGCTGCTGAAAAGCATGTAAAACATAAGCGAAGAACAATAGTTTACAGGATGAGAGATTTTATTTTGTATGTTTTAAACAAGACAGGAATATCTACGACAATTATACCCATAGGTGATGGATTGTCTATAAGCGTAAAGGAGTGAAAAGATGGTTGAATTATTATCGCCGGCCGGTGATATAGAAAGAGTTAAAGTTGCGATAAATTATGGAGCCGATGCTGTTTATTTCGGTGGAAACAATTATGGACTTAGAGCTGCAGTCGGCTTTAGCATGGATGAGATAAAATATGCCGTTGAGTATGTCAAAAATCATGGTAAAAAAGCTTATTTAACTGTAAACATATTTCCTCACAATGATGATCTTATTGGACTGCCAGAATATATATACGAAGTTAGTAAAACGGGAATAGACGCAGTGATAATTTCTGATCCTGGTGTGTTTTCAATAGTTAAGGAAGTTGCGCCAAAACTTGAAATTCATATAAGCACACAGGCTAATAACGTTAATTATAGAAGCGCAATTTTTTGGCATGACTTAGGGGCAAAGCGCATTGTTTTGGCTAGAGAATTGTCTTTGGAAGAGATAAGGAAGATAAGACAAAAAACTCCAGATGATTTGGAATTGGAAGTGTTTGTCCACGGTGCAATGTGTATTTCATATTCTGGCAGATGTCTTCTTAGCAATTACTTAACGGGAAGAGATGCAAATAAAGGTGAATGTACACATCCATGCAGATGGAAATATTATCTTGTTGAAGAGAAAAGACCTGGACAGTACATGAAGATAGAAGAAGATGACAGAGGAACGTATATAATGAATTCAAAAGATCTGTGCATGATAAAATACATTCCGGATGTCATTAAAGCAGGTGCTACCAGCCTAAAGATAGAAGGTAGAAACAAAAGCTCGTATTATGTTGCTGTTGTAACAAAAGCTTATAGAAAAGCAATTGATGACTATCTGGAATTTGGCGATAAATATGTTTTTGATGAAAGTCTTTTAGAAGAATTAGGGAAAGTCAGCAATAGAGACTTTACGACTGGTTTCTATTTCGAGAAGCCTGGCCCTGAATCGCACAATTATGATTCTTCATCATACATTAGAAGTTACAATATTGTTGGAATGGTGATGGATTACGATGACAAAAATAGCATGGCTATAATTGAGCAAAGAAATAGATTTTTTTCGGGCGATGTAGTAGAGATCGTAGGTCCTAAAGATGTGTTTACGGAGACTATTGATAAAATGTATGATATAGAAGGCAATGAAATAGAAGTTGCACCACATCCACAGATGATTGTGAAGATTCCATTAAAGAGGAGGGTAGAAAAATATTACATTCTTAGGAAAAAAGTATAGTTTTGTGAATGTTAAACTCCTTCATGGGATATAATAAACCCAGAAAGGAGTTTTTTATGAACAAGAAAAACCTTAGGTTTATTGTTTTAAATGCTACAACCATTTTTCTTATTTTATCTTTATTAATAAGGCTTTTTTATATACAATACGTAAAAGGCGAAACATACGCTAAAATTGCTGTAGACCAAAAAATCCAAAGTTTGAATTTAGACAAAAAACGTGGCGAAATATACGACAGAAATTTAATACCTTTTACAGACAGAAATTCAATAAAATATGTGTATGCAATTCCTGGCTTGATTATCAATAAAAAAGCAGCATCAGAAATCATAAATAAACTAACAGGTATTTCAGAAAGTGAGATATATAAAAATCTAAATGCTGGAAAAGATATTCTTAGTTATAAAGTTAAATATACATACGACGAAAAGTTACCTGTTGGAATGTTTATAATTAATATTCCTCAAAGATATGACTCTAATTCATTGGCAAGACATATAATAGGATATAGTGGCAGCACTAATTATGGATTGGAAGATACATTCAACAAAATTTTAAGCACTAACGGATATGATTCCATAGCTGTATTTAAAGACAACAATAATGACTATTTAAAAGGATTGGGTGTAAAAATAAGAAGCACTGATAAAAATGTATATTCGATTCAAACTACACTCGATTATCATATTCAGAAAGCGGTAGAAAATATTTTGGATAAAAACAATATTAATGGTGCTGCGGTTGTCTTAAGTGTAAAAAATGGAGATATTTTGGCAATGGCTTCAAGGCCCAACTACGATCAAAATAAAGTTAGTGATTATCTAAACAGCAAAAACGAAGAATTGCTAAATAAAGCGGTGATGGATTATCCACCGGGATCCATTTTTAAAATAATAGTGGCGTCTGCTGCATTAGAAAATAAAAAGGTTAATATATACGATAACTTTATTGACGAACCGTACATAAACATCGATGGTGTCATTTACCATAATTTTATGGATGAGTCAAATGGATTGATTAATATGATTAAAGCATTTGAAGTCTCATCAAATACGACATTTATAAAGATTGGGCAAAAGACAGGTGGCAGCAATATAATAGAAATGGCAAAAAAATTTGGAATAACAAAAGATGATAATTTGCCTATAGAGGAACAAATTGGCACATTGCCATCTTTGGAAAATACATTAGGTGCTGGGATAGGAAATCTTTCGATTGGGCAGGGAGATGTCGCAATGACTCCGTTGCAAGCTGCTGATGTTGCAGCGACGATTGCCAATAATGGTATAAGAAATGTTCCTAATCTTTTAAAAGCTATTGTAGACGAGAATGGCAATATTGTAGAAAATTTACATAAAGTAAATTCATACAGAGTTGTAAGTGAAAGCACAGCAGATAGTGTAAAAGAAATGATGAGAGATGTTGTAATAAATGGAACCGGAAAAAACGCAGAAACCGAGTATAAGTCGGCGGGAAAAACTGGTTCGGCTGAGGTAAACAGAGAAAAAAATATATATCATGCATGGTTTACTGGCTTTGTTCCTTATGATGAGCCTGTTTATGCAATATCAGTTTTTGTTAAAAATGGTGATATTGGTGGAATTAAAGCAGCTCCAATATTTAAACAAATAGCTGAAGAAATAATGAAATACTATAAATGAGACTTGCACCAAAGATTTTAAGTTGCATATATTTAATATGTGACTTAAAATGTGGAGGTGGCACTTATGTGGGCAGCGCTTATAGCGCTTGTGACATCAATAGTGAAAGACATAATCAATTTCGGCTATTTAACAAATGCTAATTCATTTCCCCAACCTCTCACAGCAGAAGAAGAAAAAAAGTATTTTGAAGCCTTTAAAAACGGTGATGAAGAAGCGAAAAATATTTTAATAGAAAGAAATTTAAGACTTGTGGCCCATGTTGTAAAAAAGTACAGTAATACAGGTAAAGATGTAGATGATTTAATATCTATAGGCACAATAGGTCTTATTAAGGCGATTTTAACCTACGATTCTTCAAAAGGAACTCATTTGGCCACATATGCGGCTCGATGCATTGAAAATGAAATATTGATGTCATTGCGAGCAGAAAAGAAGATAAAATCTGAAATATCTCTACATGATCCTATAGGAGTTGATAAAGAAGGCAATGAGATTTCGCTAATCGATATTTTAGGGACTGAGACAGATGAGGTAAGTGATCAAGTAGAATTAAGAATGCAAGTTAAAAAACTGTACTACAAGTTAAATAGCGTCCTTAAAAATAGGGAAAAATTGATAATTGAATTAAGATATGGTCTCTTAAATGGCGGTGCAAAAACTCAGCGAGAAATAGCAAAAATGTTAGGAATTTCAAGATCTTATGTGTCAAGGATAGAAAAAAAGGCATTAAACAAATTATTTAAGGAAATGACTATGTAAAGTGTGAACTGAAGGTTTTAATCCAAATGCTGTCTGTATTGACAGTTTATTTTTTTTTTAAAGTATAATTAAAGTAAGTTTGGGGTGAATTTATTGTATAAAAAATTGATACCAGATATGTATGCTAATTCAATATACGATATAGACTTTGAAAAGTTAAAAGAAAGAGGAATAACATCATTGATTTTTGATATTGACAATACGCTTGTACCACAAAAGGTTTTAAATCCAGATCGAAAGGTGATTAGCTTGTTTAAATTTTTGAAGTCAAAAGGTTTTAAAGTTTGCCTTATATCAAACAATACGACCAAGAGAGTAAATAATTTTACTAAAGGTACAGGTGTAAAAGGAATCTCATGGGCTATAAAGCCGAGAAAGTCCGCTTTTTATAAGGCATTGGAAATGCTTGATTCTACGCCTGATGAAACTGCTGTTGTTGGCGATCAAATTTTTACCGATATACTTGGTGGACATAGAGTTGGACTTTTCACAATACTTGTAAGACCTTTGTCGAACGAAGAGTTTGGATGGACTAAAATCATGAGAAAATTAGAAAAAAAGGTTCTAAAAAAGGTGTGAAAAAAATGGATATTAATTCAAAAACAGGTATTTTTGGTGTGATAGGACATCCTATAGGGCACAGCCTATCGCCTTTGATACATAATTATGCTTTTGAAAATCTCGATTTTAATTCGGTTTACGTTTCTTTTGACGTAAAGCAAGAGGATTTAAAAGATGCAATTATGGGTGTAAAAGCACTGGGCATAAAAGGCCTTAACGTTACTGTTCCTCATAAAGAAAGTGTTATAAAGTATCTTGATTGTATTTCAGATGAAGCAAAAGTTATTGGAGCAGTGAACACAATAAAAAATAACGCTGGTTTATTAGAAGGGTATAATACTGATGTAACAGGTTTCATGGAATCATTAAAAGAACACAATGTAGATGTTACAGGCAAAAATGCGGTTATTTTAGGTGCTGGTGGTGCTGCCAAAGCTGTGGCCACAGGATTAGCGCTTTTAGGAGCTAAGTCCATATATGTATGCAATAGATCGA
Organism: Thermoanaerobacterium saccharolyticum; assembly: GCF_000747665.1. Classification (GTDB taxonomy): domain Bacteria; phylum Bacillota; class Thermoanaerobacteria; order Thermoanaerobacterales; family Thermoanaerobacteraceae; genus Thermoanaerobacterium; species Thermoanaerobacterium saccharolyticum. The sequence goes on from NZ_BBKT01000051.1 coordinate 56,162, forward strand.
TAGATAAAGCAAAAGAAATTAGTATTCACATGGAAAATAATTTTAATATTAAAAGCCGTGGGATTGGGTATAATGACTTAAATATGTTGGATGAGATTGATATGTTGATAAATGCAACCAGCGTTGGTATGCATCCAAATGTAGGTGTGTCTCCAATCGGAGAAGGTGTAGTTGCAAAATCAAAATTTGTCTATGATATTATCTACAATCCTGAAAAGACGTTATTTCTAAGTTATGCGGAGAAATACCAGATAAAATACATTAATGGGCTTGATATGCTTATCAATCAAGCAAATGATTCATTTAAAATTTGGACTGGAGTAAATTTCGATAAAAAAATTATTTTAAATTTTCTCAAAAAGAAGGATTTTGTTAAATAATGTAGAATATAATTTATGTGTTTTAATTTTCATAAATTTGGATTTGATTGAGATAGATGATGTGAGTCTATATGTGGGCGCTTTATGACTCATTGATATAGTGGCGCAACCGGCATCATTGTCGGGTTTATTTATTTTGGAGGGGCTTTGATGATAAAAAAGAAATTAGGAGATCTTCTTGTAGAAGTTGGTCTTTTAGATGAGAATCAGCTCAATAATGCAATTAAGATACAAAAAAAGACTGGTGAAAAGTTAGGTAAAATTCTTGTAAAAGAAGGATATCTAACAGAGGAGCAAATTATCGAGGCTTTAGAGTTTCAATTGGGCATACCGCATATAGACATGAGAAAGGTATTTATAGATGCTAATGTGGCAAAGCTTATACCAGAATCAATGGCCAAAAGGCACGTTGCCATACCTATAAAAAAGGAAAACAACAGCATATTTGTTGCAATGGCAGATCCTCTGAACATTTTTGCCATTGATGACATAAAACTTATTACGAAGCTTGATGTGAAGCCATTGATTGCTTCCGAAGATGGTATACTGAAGGCTATTGACAAGGTTTTTGGTAAAGAAGAGGCCGAAAAAGCTGTTCAAGACTTTAAAAAAGAGCTAAGCCATGATAAAGTTGAAGACGACAGTAATTTATTAAAGGATGTTTCAGAAGATGAGATTAACAATGCCCCTGCAGTAAGATTGGTAAATTCAATTATTGAGCAAGCAGTAAAAAATCGCGCATCTGATGTTCACATAGAGCCTACCGAAAATGACTTAAGAATAAGATTTAGAGTCGATGGTGAACTGCATGAGGCAATGAGGGTATTTAAAAGCACCCAAGGGCCAGTTATCACCAGAATAAAAATCATGGCCAATATGAATATTGCTGAAAGAAGGATACCTCAAGATGGAAAAATCGAAATGAATCTAGGCAGCAAAAGTGTAGATATAAGGGTATCTTCTCTACCTACAATTTACGGTGAAAAACTTGTGCTTAGGATTTTAGATAAAAGTGGTTATATCATCACAAAAGATAAATTGGGGTTAAGCGATGATGATTTGAAACTATTTGATAATTTACTTAGACATCCAAATGGCATAATCCTTCTTACTGGGCCTACCGGAAGTGGAAAAACCACGACTCTTTATGCTATGTTAAACGAGCTTAATAAACCTGATAAAAATATAATAACTGTCGAAGACCCTGTTGAATACACTCTTGAGGGATTAAATCAAGTTCAAGTCAACGAAAAAGCTGGCCTTACGTTCGCTTCTGCTTTAAGATCTATACTTAGGCAGGATCCAGATATAATAATGATTGGCGAAATAAGAGATAGAGAGACTGCTGAAATAGCAATAAGATCTTCCATAACAGGTCATCTTGTCTTATCTACATTGCATACGAATGATTCTGCAGGTGCGATAACAAGGCTTATTGATATGGGAATTGAACCATATCTTGTTTCTTCATCTGTTGTTGGCGTTATTGCTCAAAGACTGGCGAGGAAGATATGCGATAACTGCAAAATAGAGTATGATGCCAGCAAGAGAGAAAAGATTATTTTAGGAATTGACGCTGATGAATCTCTTAAATTGTATAGATCAAAAGGATGTGCTGTTTGCAATAAAACTGGTTATCGCGGCAGAGTTCCTATATATGAGATAATGATGATGACTCCCAAGATAAAAGAGCTTATAAATGAGAAAGCTCCGGCAGATGTGATTTTAAATGAGGCTGTATCAAATGGTATGAATACGCTTAAAGAAAGTGCTAAAAAGCTTGTCTTGTCAGGTGTAACTACTGTAGATGAAATGTTACGTCTTACATACGATGAAGCTTATTAAAATATTAAATAATTTGCTAAAGGTGATACTACGATGAAAACAAGTGAACTTCTGGCTATGGTTGTAGAAAAAGGCGCATCTGATTTGCATATAACAGTTGGCGTTCCTCCAGTCCTCAGGATTAATGGTCAACTTATAAAATTGAATTTGCCTCAATTAACACCTCAAGATACTGAAGAAATAACAAAGGATTTGCTTTCAAGCGATGAATTAAAAAAGCTTGAAGATATGGGTGACATTGACTTGTCGTATTCAATAAAAGGGCTTGGAAGGTTCAGAATAAATGCGTATAAGCAAAGAGGAACATATAGCCTTGCCATAAGATCTGTCGCATTGAGAATTCCTACAATTGATGAATTAGGACTTCCAGAAGTGATTAAAGAACTTGCGCTTAAAACCCGTGGTCTCATAATTGTTACAGGACCTACAGGCAGTGGAAAATCTACGACATTAGCGTCTATGATCGATTTAATAAACGAAGAACGCAATTGTCATATATTGACCCTTGAAGATCCTATTGAGTATTTGCATAAGCATAAAAAGAGCATAGTAAATCAAAGAGAAATCGGACATGACGCGATGTCGTATGCCAGTGCATTAAGGGCAGCACTAAGAGAAGACCCTGATGTTATACTTGTTGGGGAGATGAGAGATCTTGAGACGATACAGATAGCTATAACAGCGGCTGAGACAGGGCATCTTGTGTTATCTACTTTACATACTATAGGTTCAGCAAAGACTATCGACAGGATTATAGATGTTTTTCCACCGCATCAACAGCAGCAGATAAAAGTACAGCTTTCAAATGTGTTAGAAGGGATTGTGTCTCAACAATTGCTGCCTAAAATAGACAATTCAGGGCGAGTCGTCGCTGTAGAAGTCATGATAGCCACACCTGCAATAAGAAACCTAATAAGAGAAGGTAAGTCATTTCAAATTCAATCGATGGTGCAAACCGGAAATAAATTTGGAATGGTGACAATGGACATGTGGATATCGCAGTTATTAAAAAGGAATTTGATTTCTATGGATGATGCGCTTACGTATTGCGTTGACAGAGAAAACTTTTCTCGGTTAGTAGTATAAGATAATGGCTTGAAAGGGTGGCTTAGATGCCAACTTATACATACAAAGTAAAGGATATGGATGGAAATCTTATAACAGGCACTATGGAGCTTGATACATTGTCTTCGTGTGTAGATAGCTTAAAGCAGAAAAATTATTACATATTAGATGTTAAGGAAAAAGTGGAGAAGAAGGACATTTTTGAAAGTATCAATTCTTCTCGTAAAGTGAAGGTAAAAGATATAGCTGTGTTTTGCAGGCAGTTTTCGGTTCTAATAAATGCAGGTATTCCTATTGTTGCATCACTTGCAACTTTGTCTGAGCAAGTTGAAAATAAACGGCTTAAGAAGGCCCTGGATGAAGTATATGAGGATGTGCAGAAGGGAAAAACTCTTTCTGAATCAATGAGAAAGCATCCAGATGTATTTCCGATGCTTTTATTTAACATGGTAGAAGCAGGAGAAGTAAGTGGTACTTTAGACAAAGTATTAAATGAGATGGCTGAACATTTTGAGAAGGAAAATAATTTAAACCAAAAAATAAAATCAGCACTGGCATATCCTGTGATTGTATCCATCGTTGCAGTATTGGTAGTCGTATTTCTTGTTACAAACGTCCTTCCTACATTTGTAGGCATGTTTAAAAATGCAGGAGCGCAATTGCCGACGCCTACATTGATACTTTTAGGATTAAGCGATTCTATAGCACATTATTGGTATGTTTATTTGGTAAATATTGTATTATTAATCTTTGTACTTTTAAGAACTATAAAAACAAATAGGGGAAGAGAATTATTTGATTTTTTGATGTTAAAGATGCCGATATTTGGTCCACTAAATGTGAAGATCATCACATCAAGGTTTACTCGGACGTTGTCAACGCTTATAGGTTCAGGGATTCCACTAATGGAATCATTGTCTGTTGTAGAAAAGGTGGTAGGCAATACTGTTGTGGCAAATGGCTTAAAAAAAGCGGAAGAAGAAATAAAAAGGGGAAACGGGCTTGCATTGCCTTTAAAGAAAATCGATATATTTCCGCCGATGGTTATTCAAATGATAAAGGTTGGAGAAGATTCGGGATCATTGGACAGCATATTAAAGAAAACAGCGGATTTTTACGACAGCGAAGTGGATACAGCCGTATCGCAGATGACCACTTTGATAGAGCCTTTGATAATAGTCGTATTAGCATTAGTAGTTGGATTCATAGTGGTGTCTATAGTGATGCCTATGTTCCAAATGTACAACTTTATAGGTCAATAAACAAATTATGGGAAGGGGGTGAAAAGAATGGCATGGTTTGTGAAGGCATTAAATAAAGATGAAAAAGGTTTTACACTGATAGAATTGATTGTAGTAATAGCAATACTTGGAATACTTGCAGCAATTGCAGTGCCGAGAGTAACAGGGTCATTAAATACTGCAAAAACAAACGCAGACAAAGCAAATGCACAAATTATAGGCCAAGCTGCGGAAAGGTATTTTTTAGAACAGGGTTCAGCACCTACAAGTATTAATGATTTAGTAACAAAAGGTTATCTCAATAAAGTTCCAACGCCATCGTCGGGTGGAAGTTTTAATCTTTCAGTAGATTCAAGTGGAAATGCAACTGTTAGTGTAGGCACTCAACAACTGTATCCATAAAAATATTTCGGGCACCACTGGTGCCCGCATATACCTATTATTAAGGAGGCAGAAATGTTTATTCTATATATACTTGTTTTTATATTTGGCGCAATAATTGGTAGTTTTCTAAATGTAGTCATATACAGACTTCCGAGGAATGAGTCAATAGTATATCCTCCATCACATTGTGTAAATTGCAAAAGGGAATTAAAACCCTATGATTTGATTCCTATATTAAGCTATATTTTTTTTAAAAGGCAGATGTAGATACTGTGGAAGTAGAATATCAATAAGATATCCTATTGTTGAGCTTTTAACAGGACTTATATATCTTATTTTATTTATTTATTTTGGCATATCCATAAAGTCGCTGTCGTATGCTTTTTTAGCGTCATTATTGATTGTCATAACATTTATAGATATGGAACATAAGATAATACCAAATAAAATAATTTTGATAGGTTTGATAGTTGGAGCAGCATTTAGGTTGATTACGATTAATTACGGCATATGGGACTACATTGTAGGCTTTTTAGTTGGTGGTGGAGTGATTCTTTTAATATCTTTATTGTCAGGAGGAGGCATGGGTGGTGGAGATATAAAACTTATGGCCATGATTGGCCTTTTTGTAGGATGGAAACTTACTATATCGACGCTTTTTTTGGCAGTTGTATTAGGTGCCGTTGGCGGTATCGTCTTGATTTTGTTTAAAATCAAGACGAGAAAAGATTATATACCTTTTGGACCGTATATAAGCATTGCCTGTATTATCTCTATATTATACGGATACGATTTGCTAAATATGTATATAAAGCTTATAAGAGGTTGAAAGAATGCAAAGATGTGTGAAAGCAAATGAAAGTGGATTAACTCTAATAGAGTTGATAACGGTAGTGTCGATATTTTCTATTATCGTATTGATAGCAGTTCCAAAGACAGGTTTTTTCAATGCAAAAACTTCGGAAATGCGTTTAAGAATGGTGGCATATGAGCTTATAAGCGACATAAGGTATGTTCAATACAAAAATATCTATGAAAATGAAAGCTTGTATTTAACTATACAAACTGATCACAAAGGGTATTACATAAATAAACCAGGTACAATGGTTAAAAAGATAAAAACAAAAATATTACCTGATGGTATTACTGTATACTGGAATATTAATGAAAAACCTTTAGAAATATCTTTCTCAAATCAAGGTGCACCAACACTAGGTGGATGTACTATAAGCTTATTAAATTCGAACAAAAGGATAGATATAACCATTTTGCCTGCTACAGGAAGAGTAATGATAAAGGGGGATTATTGAGGTGAAGCAAGTTGAAATATTTAAAAAATGCATTTGGCATGACACTTATTGAAGTTCTTGTAGCGATAGCTTTATTTTCGATTGCAGCTATACCTATTTTAGGTCTATTTCATGAATCGGTAATCACAAATGCGGATTCTAAAATCAGAACAAAGGAAGCTACAATAGCTCAAAGCATAGCAGAAGATATAAAGGCGGGAAATATAAAGAATAACGACGATTTACAGAAAAAAGTATTTCCAGAAATTCAAGAGGGATATTATTTATCTGTACCTGAAAATCCTCAATCTATTGGAAATGGACTTATGAAATATAAGTTTCAGGTTAATTACCAATACAAAACCAATTTAGTATATACGCTTTACGTAGTTGCACCTGCAACGAATGTAACTGCATACACACCACCAACTATTAATATTCCAAGTGGAAGTACTATTAATTATAGAGATATATCTAATATATTTACTGTTTTTGCATGGGGTTCATTAGCCGCATTATTATTCTTATATCCTATTGTCAAATTGGATTTAATTAGCGCATTTGGCATGGTGTTTGGGACTATTTTTGATGCTATTGATATTTGGAAAATATTTAAATTTCCGTATATATTGAAAGATGGTTACACTTTAAAGACAATTGCGGATGAGATATCTGCTAAAATTGGGAATATAAACTTTCCGCCAGCATTGCAGTGGTGGGATCCAAATTTCGACTGGAGATGGTTATTTGATCCTACGAAATGGAAATAAAGGTTTTACATTAATTGAACTTTTAGTGGTATTGTCTTTAATAGGACTTGTAGTGTCGATATATGCTACATTGTACTATTCTGGATATAAAACATACTCAGACGTGGTTAATAGTTCTGATGTAGAACAAAATGTTAGATATGCTATGACGTACATTATGAATAAGGTTAATCAATGTTCTGACAAAAGTAAAATTACCCCATATAACATTAATGGCTATACAGGAATAAAGATTGATGATAAAAACATTATTCTCTACAATAGCCAGTTACATAAGCTGTTTGATTATTTAAACAATGGGAATGAAATAGCTACAAATATATACGGGTTTTTTGTTACTCCTTCTCAGGATGGAACTATTATTAATGTTAAAATAGTTGGTCAAAAAAGTGATGGTACAGGTAAGATTACATTAACATCAGATATATATTTAAGGAAGTGAAATATTTTTAATGGATAATAAAGGTTCTGCCTTAATATTCACTTTGATTATAATACTTATATTGTCTGTGCTTGCGTTGTCTATTTTAGATGTCTCTTTATTTGAATATAAAGCTTCTTATGCATATGGGAATTCAATATTAGTTAATAATGCCGCAGAGGCTGGATTAGACACAGCAAAGGGAGTATTTAATAAAAATTTATTTGATAATCTAAATAATTTAATAAATAATACAGCTAATACATTAATAAATAAATATAGTTCTTTGATACCGCCCCAAACTGTTCCAAAAGAGGTTATGTATGAAGCAATATATCAGGCAGTTAGGCAATACCTTGAAAACAATGTTTTTAATGCGTATCAAAATTATCAATTTTATTTAGATGATAAAAATACGATTGCCGTAACTATTTCATATATTAAAATAACTGATTTGCAGACTTTTGATGGGACAAACATTTTGCCTAAATATACAGTAAGAATAGAAACTATAGGAACTTTTAAGAATTTAAAAAAATATGGACATGCATTGATTATTCTCGATTTAAATAAATCTGGCAATCCAATTACTATCAGCAGTTGGATTATCGATAATACACCACCATCAAATTAAAGGAGAGATTATAAATGGAATTAAAAAATTTTATGGAAGAAGCAGTTAAAGATGTCATTGACAATGTATTAAAAGATTTAGATGTGTGCAAATGCGACAAATGTAAACTTGATATAATGGCATTAACGCTAAACAATTTGCCTCCTAAATATTATGATACTGAAAAAGGTGAGATATACACAAAAGTCAATGAATTGAAAAGGCAATTTGAGGTAGATATCATTAGTCAAATCACAAGATCAGCCTTTTATGTTAATCAACATAGGCGCCATGGAGAGGATATTAAATGATAGGCATTGATATAGGCAGTTTTTACACTAAGATTGGCAGTTGTGATAAAAAAAATAATAAATTAAATAATATGGTGATGGAAAGAACGCCTCAAAATTGCATTAGGAATGGATATTTGAGCGATATAAATGTATTATCTGATTTCCTTAATGAAATACTGAAAAAGAAATTTACAAAGGAAAAGAAGCTATCCTTTTGCATTTCAAGCACAGATATAATAATTAGAGAAATAGTAATGCCATTTATGAAAGATGATGAATTAAAGAATGCCTTAAAATATGAAATTGATCAGTATATACCTAATTCAGACGACTATGTTGTTGATTATAAGCAAATTGGGCATGATGAAGATGATAAAAAGATAAGGACAATTATTGTGGCAGCACCGAAAGAAATGATTTCAGGGTATTTGAACTTAGCTAAAACATTGAAATTGAGATTGGAAATCATAGATATATATAGCAATTGCATTTATAAGTCGATAAAAAAAATTATGTAAACCAACAGGAAGTGTATCGGTGATTAATATTGGCGCAGAGTATGCAGATATTACGATAATAAATGAAGGTAAATATGCATTTAGCAGAATAGTAAAATTCGGAGGAAATGATATAAATGAAATAATTGCCAATATGTTTAATACAGATTTTAAAACTGCTGAAGAATATAAAAGGGAAAAACCTTTTTTTATAGATGATGAAAATTATGCGAGTCTTAGAGAGAATACAGAGAAATATGTAAGCATTAAATTAAGTGAAATATCGAGAGTTTTTGATTTTTTTGAATCATCTTACCATAAAAGCATAAACGAAATTTTTCTAATTGGTGGAACGTCAAGGCTTACGGGGCTTAAAAGATATATAGAAGATTATTTTAAGATACCTGTTTCAGGCAATGATGACGATCTATATACATATTTTATGCCTGCATTTGGCTCTTTGATTAGGGGGGAGTAATTTGAAAGATATTAATCTTATACCCGATGAGATAAAATTACTTGACGAAAAAAGGAAAAAGAATACCGTTGCCATGATAGGCGTTTTGATTGCGACTTTTGCGCTTATTTTTATTTTACTTTTGCCCAATATGTATATCAATAATTTAGAAAAGCAAAAGTCTGCTTTAAACACCCAATTAAGCAGTTTAAAAGCAAAGAAAGATATGTATTCAACTATTAAAAGTAAAGGAGATTATTATTCAGAAAAAGAAAAAATAATAAAAGATTTGTCTAATAAAAAATTGAACATGACGGAAATACTCAATGATATTTCGTCTAATATTCCAGAAAATGTTTCAATAACGAACATGAAATTTAATGGAAGTATGTTAGAAATAACAGGCGATTCTTATATGAATAAATACTTATCTGATTTCATGATGAATCTGAGAAAGTTAAAATATGTAGATGACGTTAATCTCTTAGATACAAAAAAATCTGATAACGGTTTGATTCAATATACTTTGCAAATTAAGCTTAAGGTGGTATAATTATATGAAACTGACGACGAGAGAAAAAATGCTAATAGGTGTATTGTTTATCGTCGCCTTCGTTAGCTTATATTATCAGTTTGTCTTAACAAAACAACTGGCAATAGTAGATAAATTAAGGCATGATGTCATGACGTTACAGACAGAGGTGAATGATTACAATACATTAAGTGTAGATAAAATGAAAAACCGTTTATCAGAGCTTGATAGGCAAATTGAAATATGCAATGAAGAACTTCCTGACAATGAAAATATTGAAAGCTTTGTAGTTTTGCTTGATGATGCAATCGCAAAGACTGGCGTAAATTTTGAAGAGTTGAATTTTAATTCAACCGATAATCAATTGCAGAGTCCTGAAAATCAAACAAATAATAACAAAACCACCAAGACAAAATATGTAGAGATTCCTGTCAACATAAAAGTTGCAGGCGACTATTCAAAAATATCGAGTTTTATTGAAGAACTACAATCAATGCAAAGGCTTAGCAATATAAAATCATTTGAGATAAGTAAAGATAATGAATCTAATAATTTACTGTTAAATATAGATATTGTGATATATTCCATGAGCAAAAAGGGTGGAAGCAATTTGAATTCATTTGAAGCAAGTGGGAAAAGTGATCCTTTTAAATCATTAGTTGAAGCGAATAAAGAAAATCAAAATACAAACGTTAGTTCAAGCAATCAGAATTCTTTGCAAGGAATTGACATAAACAAAATTATTTCAGATAGTATAAACAGTGCAATAAATAATGTTTCTAAAATTGCACCACCTACAGCAGCAAATAAGCAGTAAGAAAGTTATGCGTATTGGAGGATAAAATTTTAATGAAGAACATCGCATTAACCGGATTTATGGCTACAGGAAAGACAGTTGTTGGCAAAAGAGTTGCTGATATTTTAAGCTTCAGCTTTATTGATACTGATGATTTGATTGAAAAAATTTCTGGCATGAAGATTCCGGAGATTTTTGATAGATACGGTGAAAAATATTTTAGAGGAATTGAAAAAATTGCTGTTGCAAGAGCTTCCAGATTAAAAAATCATGTCATATCGACTGGTGGTGGTGTTGTATTAAATCCTTCTAATATAGTACAATTGAGAAAACATGGCGTAGTTATATGCTTAAAGGCGAACCCAGAGGTAATTTTGAGAAATATTGGAGATAATGACAAAAGACCAATACTTGCTACTGGTGACGTTTATGAAAAGATAAAAGCTCTTTTAGCAGAAAGACAGCACTATTATGAATTTGCAGATTATACTATTGATGTTTCAAATATGTCTATAAATGATGCGGCTTTGACAGTAGTAGATGTATATTCGAAATTAAAAACAAGATAAAAAGTCGAGGGCAGATGAACATGAAAATTGTCGTAAAAGTCGGAACAAGCACATTGACTTATGAAAATGGAAAATTGAATTTGGAAATGATGGAAAAAATTGTACGTCAAATATCTAATTTGCAAAATAAAGGCGATAAAGTTGTTCTTGTGACATCTGGTGCCATTGGAGCTGGAATGGGAAAACTAAATATTTTGAAAAGACCTAAGACACTACCGGAAAAACAATCGTTGGCGGCAATTGGACAAGGATTGCTGATTGGGCTATATGAAAAATTTTTTAATGAATATGGGAAGACTACAGCTCAGCTTTTACTTACAAAGGACGATTTTTCTATAAGAGAAAGGTATTTAAACATAAGCTATACATTATCAAACTTATTAAGGTATAATGTAGTTCCAATCATAAATGAAAATGATACTGTTACTGTAGATGAAATAAAAATAGGTGACAATGATACTCTATCAGCACTTGTAGCAAGTATTGTAGAAGCGGATCTTTTAGTTATATTGACTGATATTGATGGGCTATATGATAGAGATCCTAAAGCAGATGGAGCTAAGCTGATAGATGTAGTTTATGATTTTTCTGATGCGCTTTTTGAAATTGCTGGTGGCTCTAGCACAGATTTTGGCACAGGTGGTATGTATACGAAGATTCAAGCGGCAAAAATTTGTTACAACTCAGGTGTCAAAATGGTAATTGCCAATGGCAAGCTTGATAATGTTTTAAACAAGATTGCAGCAGGTGAAAGAATAGGGACAGTTTTTATGCCTGCTAAAAATCCTATCAGCAATAGAAAGGTATGGATCGCGTTCAATGCACAATTATCAGGCAAGCTGACTATTGACGAGGGGGCAAGACAGGCCATACTTGAAAATGGAAAAAGCTTATTGCCAAGTGGTATTATATCAACTGATGGAGAATATTCTGTAGGGGATTGTGTATCAATATATGATAAGGATGGAAAAGAGATTGCAAGAGGTTTGATTAATTATACATCTGATGAAGTTAGCAAAATAAAGGGTTTAAAATCAACTGAAATAGACAAAGTTTTAGGATATAAAAATTACGATGAAGTTGTCCACAGAGACAATTTAGTTGTCATAGTTTAACTTAATAGTGTATAATAAAATGTTGTGTAAGGAGGACTAAAAACATGGAAGTCGATTTAAAAGCCGATGCTGCCAAGAAGGCGTCAAGGATACTTGCAATTCTTGATGAAAACATTAAAAATGAAGCGCTTAAAAATATGGCTTTGAAGCTTGTGGAAAATAAGCGCGAAATATTAGAGGCAAATGAAAAAGACGTTTCGATTGCAAAGGCTAAAGGAGTAAAGGAATCATTAATTGATAGGCTTAAGTTAAACGAAAAGCGAATAGAAGGTATGGCAAATGGACTTAGAGAGATAGCCATGCTTCCTGATCCTGTTGGAAATATAGAAGAAATGTGGAAAAGGCCCAATGGGCTTCAAATCGGGAAAATGCGCTGTCCAATTGGAGTCATAGGCATAATTTACGAATCGAGGCCAAATGTAACAGCCGATGCTGCAGGGTTATGCTTGAAATCAGGAAATGCAGTTATTTTAAAAGGTGGCAGTGATGCAATAAACTCCAATATAGCCATTGTTAAGGTTATTTCAAGCGCTGCAGAAGAATGCGGTATTCCAAAAGGAGCCATTCAACTTATTGAGAATACAGACAGAGAAGAAGTAAATCGCATGATGAAGTTAAATGGTAAGATAGATTTAATTATACCAAGGGGTGGTGCAAATCTAATACAAAATGTTATACAAAATTCAACGGTACCTGTTATTGAAACTGGAGTAGGAAATTGTCACGTGTTTGTTGATTCAGATGCTGATTTGGAAAAGGCTATTAATATCATCGTCAATGCTAAGACTCAAAGACCTGGTGTATGTAACGCTATTGAAACAGTTCTTATCCATAAAGACGTGGCGGAAGATTTTTTGCCTGTTATGGTGGATAAACTTACATCTTTGGGAGTAGAAATACGAGGCTGCAATATGACAAAATCCATCTGCCCTAATGTAAAAGAAGCGACTGAAGACGATTGGAAAACAGAGTACTTAGATTTGATACTGGCTGTTAAAGTTGTGGAAAGCATTGATGAGGCGATTGACCACATAGCTAAATATTCTTCTGGCCATTCTGAAAGCATTATTACAGAAAACTATACAAATGCAATGAAATTTTTGAAAGCAGTTGATTCAGCAGCGGTATATGTAAATGCATCTACAAGATTTACTGATGGAGGAGAGTTTGGATTTGGTGCTGAAATAGGCATTAGCACACAAAAAATGCATGCAAGAGGCCCCATGGGGCTTAAAGAATTGACCACATATAAATATGTAATTTTAGGAAATGGTCAAATAAGAGAATAAATTTTAAAGTGAGGTTTTTAATATGAAGAGAGTTCTTATTATACATGGGCCGAATTTGAATCTGACGGGTAGCAGAGAGATAAGCATTTACGGAGAGGTAAGTTTTGATGAAATAAACAATATAATTAAGAGAGAAGCTTCAAAACTCGAGTTGGCTGTCAAAATTCAGCAGTCTAATAGTGAGGGTGAGATCATAGATTTTATTCATTCTGCAAAGAATAATTTTGATGCCATAATAATAAATCCTGGTGCTTACTCACATTATAGCTATGCAATAATGGATGCAATAGGTGCTATAGATATACCAGTAATAGAGGTGCATCTTTCAAACATACAAAAAAGGGAAGATTTTCGGCACGTTTCTGTGACTGCTACTAAATGTCTTGGGCAAATATCAGGTTTTGGACCTTTTAGCTATGTCTTGGCTTTAAATGCAATTAAATTATTAGAAGACAATTTAAAGGAGTGATAGTTTGAAAAACAGATTAAATGAAGCTAAAAAATTGTTAAGTGAAAAGGGATTAGATGGCTTTTTGATTTTTAAACCCGTAAATGTCACATATTTGACTGGATTTACAGGTGACGATAGCGTTGCTATTGTAGGTCTCAATGAGTCGTATTTTATCACAGACTCAAGGTATACTGAGCAAGCTTCCTATGAAGTTAAAGACTTTAAAATAGTAGAACACAAATCAGATATTTTTGAAGCAATTAGAGATTGCATATCAAATATGGGTGCTGATAGACTTGGATTTGAAGGAAACTACATAACTTTTGAACAGTACAATAAATTGAAAGATATTTTACAAATAGAGCTGAAACCTGAAAATGGCTTTGTGGAATCTTTAAGAGAGATAAAAGATGAAACAGAAATAGAAAATATCAAAAAGGCACAGTATATTACAGATGAAACCTTCAAATACTTTTTGAATTTTATAAAGCCTGGCATGAAAGAAAAAGATGTGGCTTTAGAGATGGAATATTACATGAAAAAGCTTGGTGCAGAAGAAAAATCTTTTGATTTTATAGTTGCATCTGGCAAAAGATCTTCAATGCCACATGGAAAAGCTTCCGATAAAATCATTGAATATGGCGATTTTGTAACATTCGATTATGGTTGCAAAGTAAATGGGTATTGTTCTGACATGACAAGAACTGTTGTCGTTGGAAAAGCAAATGACAAGCAGCGAGAAATATACAATATAGTTTTAGAAGCACAGGTGAATGCAATCAGCAATTTAAAAGCGGGAATTATAGAAAAAGATGGTGACTATCTTGCAAGAAAGGTGATCATTGATAAAGGCTATGGTGATTATTTTGGTCATTCATTAGGTCATGGCGTAGGATTAGAGATACATGAAAATCCTTTTATGGGTCCCAAGAAGACAAATTTATTAAAAGCTGGAATGGTTGTTACAGTTGAACCAGGGATATATATTCCTAATTTCTCTGGCGTTAGAATAGAAGATATGGTATTATTAAAAGAGGATGGCGTTATAGATTTGACAAATTCGCCAAAGGAATTAATTGAAGTTTAACTAATGATGGAGGGATTTTAATTGGTATCAGCAGGAGAATTCAGAAAAGGGATGACTATTGACATTGATGGTCAAGTTTTTACGGTTGTAGATTTTCAACACGTAAAACCTGGGAAAGGAGCTGCTTTCGTCAGAACAAGGTTAAAAAACGTCATAACAGGTGCTGTTGTAGAGAGAACTTTTAACCCGACCGAAAAAGTTGACGAGGCAGTCATAGAAAGAAAAGATATGCAGTATCTTTACAATGATGGCAATCTATACTACTTCATGGATACTGAGACATACGAGCAAATTCCTTTGAATTACGAAAAAGTCGAAGATGCCATGAAATTTTTAAAAGAGAATATGATAGCAACAATAAAATTCTATAAAGGTGAGGCCTTTTCAGTAGAACCTCCTACTTTTGTAGAATTAGAAGTTGTTGAAACGGAACCTGGATTTAAAGGTGATACCGCAACAGGTGGTTCAAAACCTGCTAAAGTTGAAACAGGAGCCATCATTCAAGTTCCGCTATTTGTAAATCAAGGTGATGTTATAAAGATCGATACGAGGACATCAGAGTATCTGGAAAGAGTATAGTTTTGCACCTTTTAAAAAATAATAGTAAAGGAGGAGGTATGTAAGATGGAGTATTTGTATGAGCGCATATCGTATTTAAGAGGCTTAGTAGATGGGTTGGATATTGACGAAAAATCAAAAGAAGGCAAAGTTTTAATTGCCATCATTGATGCGCTGGAAGACTTTGCAGATGCCATTAATGATCTTGAGGCCTCACAATCAGAGCTTGATGATTATGTAGGTGCCATTGATGAAGATTTGTCAGAAGTAGAAGATGAAATATACGATGACGAATCTGATGATGAGTACGATTATGTTGAAGTTGAATGTCCCAACTGTCACATGCTTATGAGCGTGGAAGATGAGCTTTTAGACGATGAAGACGCGAAATTGTCTGCCCCCATTGCAATGAGACAGTTAACGTAAAAGATGTAATAATATATGAAGATGATGACAAAGAATAGCTATTAAAATCAAATAGCGTAAAAATGCTCACTAAATTATTTAGTGGGCATTTTTTTATTCATAAATATTTATACTCCTAAATATAATTTTTGTAGAGAGGAGGACATGTAATGATAAACAAAAGCAAAAATTACGATGAGCTATTGTATTCTTTACCATTAAATATAAGAAACATAATCATAAAGTTAGATGAGTATTTAAAGGAAGGATTGGAGGAAATAAGGCTTAGAATCGATAAACCATTGATGGTTTACGTGAATAATCAAGAAAGGTTTTTATCTGCTGATGGAAATATAGTTAATTCTCCAAATTTGGCGTATATAGTCACAAATGAAGATTGTGAAAAAGCATTGCAGCTTATTTCTAAATCATCCATATATGCTTTTGAGAATGAGCTTAGAAATGGATATATTACGATAAAAGGTGGATATAGAATAGGAATATGTGGTAAATGTGTCATCGATGGTGAATCTGTAAAAACAATTGTAAACATATCTGGCTTTAATTACAGAATAATGCGGCAATGTATCGGTTCGTCAGATGAAATAATGAGGTACATTGTAAAGTATCCAGACGTAGTGAATAACACGTTGATAATTTCACCTCCACAATGTGGCAAAACAACGCTTATAAGAGATATAGCTCGCAATATTAGCAATGGAATGCCTGAATTGAATTTTCAAGGAGAGAAGGTATCAATTGTAGATGAAAGATCAGAAATAGCTGCATGTTTTAAAGGCATTCCGCAAAACGATGTTGGATACCGGACGGATGTACTGGATTTATGTCCAAAACATATTGGCATTTTAATGATGATAAGATCTATGTCACCAAAAGTCATAATAACTGACGAAATAGGTAAAGTTGAGGATATATCATCTATTCACGAAGCACTTAATGCAGGAGTAAGCATAATTACGACAGTTCATGGAAACGGCATAGAAGATGTGGCGAGGAAAAAGTACATTGATGAAATGTTAAATAATAGAGAGTTTGATAGGTATGTTATTTTAAGCCGCAAATTAGGAGCAGGTACTATAGAAGCCATTCTTGACAGAGATTTTAATGCGATTTTTAAAGGCCCTTATAGAAAGGAATGTAAGACAATATGCTGAAAATCGTTGGAATGGTTCTGGTTCTAATTTCATCTGCCATGATAGGTTATATGAAAGCACTTAAATATACATTAAGACGGCAAACATTAAGATCTTTTTTATCCAGCCTAAACTTGCTTATAACTGAAATAACCTACAGCCAAATAACATTGTCTGAAGCATTTGCCAAGTTATCTGAGACATCAGAATCAGGCGTCGGAAGATTTTTTTTATTGGTATCTCAAATTTTAAATTCAAATGAAGGGTATACGGCTGGTGAAGCATGGGAAATTGCACTTGATAAAGTTGAAAACATAAATTTAAGCCAAGATGACATAAAAATACTAAAATCGTTCGGAAAAGGCCTCGGAAATTCAGACATATATAATCAAGAAAAGAATTTCAAATTAGCTTCCGAGTTATTAAAAAAACAGCTTACTGATGCTGAGGAGTCAAGCAGAAAAAATGAAAGATTGTATAAAAGCCTTGGCATATTGATAGGAATTGCTGTAGTTATCATATTTCTATAGAGGAGGTAGTGATTTTGAGCATAGATATAATTTTTAAAATTGCTGCAATCGGAATCTTAGTTACTGTTCTTAATCAGATTCTTATAAGGTCTGGGAGAGAAGAACAAGCCATGATGGTTACATTGGCAGGAGTAGTAGTGGTATTGATGATGGTAATTACAATGATAAACAATCTATTTACTGCTGTAAAAACGATATTCCAGTTGTATTGAATATATTAACAAACGAAAGGAAATCTTTTATGGAAATCATTCAGATTGTAGCGATTGGTATCATATGTGTAATAATTCTTTCACTGTTTAGAGAGAATTTTGAAGATGTCGCTATCATAATAAGTTTATCTGCCAGCATACTCATATTTTTTATCATTATTCCCAAAATCAGCAATATAATAACCGTTTTAAACACAATTGCGGATAAAAGCGGCATAAACAGCATCTATGTGAAAACAATTCTTAAAATAATAGGAGTTGCATATATTGCAGAATTAGGAGTGCAGATTTCTAACGATGCAGATGAAAAAAATATAGCTACAAAGATCGAATTGGCAGGGAAAATAATAATCATTTTTTTATCCCTCCCAATTATTATAGCATTGGTGGACACTATTGTCTCCATACTGCCGTGAGGTGATAAACGTGAGAAAAACTTTATGTTTAATTTTTATATTGACGATAGTATCGATGTTTCCAATGAAGATTTACGCTGACACAAAAGACGATTTGTACAGCCAAATAAGCAGTGCAGATACAAGTCAAATTGACTCATTGATCAATGGAATAAATGAGAAGAATGGCAATGTGTTTCAGATAACAGACGTTAAAACATATTTGTATAATCTTTTAAATGGAAAGGAGACTTTTAGTGTTAAAAACATTGTTAATGGTATATTAAATATTTTTTTCAATGAAGTAAAAGCATCTGTTGAAATCTTGATACAGCTTATACTATTAGCAATTATCGGTGCTGTACTAACTAATTTAGAAAACTCTTTTGAAAATGGAGGCATAAGCCAAGTAGCCCATATGGCTGTCTACATTGTCTTAGTTATAGTTGCGATTAAAAGTTTTATGAGCGTCTTAAATATCGGCAAAGATGCGATAGATAGCATGGTTAATTTTATGCAAGCAATACTGCCAGTTTTAATTACCATGTTGGCTTCAGTTGGAGCTTTTGTATCTGCTTCCTTTTTTCAACCTGCATTGGTGATGATTGTTGAATTCACAGCCAAGGAAATAAGGGATTTTATTCTTCCTGCAATTTTATTTATGACAGCCATTAGGATAATAAGCCGAATTTCCGATAAATTTACTTTAAATAAGCTTGCCGATTTATTTAAGACAATTTGTACAGCGTCAATTTCAATATTATTAAGTATTTTTATAGGTGTTTTAACGATTCAAGGCATTACATCATCTTTAGCGGATGGAGTAATTTCGCGAACAACTAAATACGCAGTAGGAGCATTTCTGCCGGTTGTCGGCAGTATATTATCTGACAGCATAGATACAATTATGAGTGCATCGCTTCTAATAAAAGGTGCAATAAGCACTTTTGGATTGATAGCCATAGTTTTGATGGCTATAGTACCCATTATAAAGATATTTTCAGTAATGATTATATACAAACTTTCTGCTGCAGTTGTGGAGCCCATTGCCGACAAAAAAATAGTCGATTTTTTGTCTGATATTTCAACATCTGTGGCGTATGTATTCGCTGCATTAGTATCTGTAACCGTAATGATGTTTTTAGCCATAACAGCCGTAATTAACGCATCAAGTATCAGCGTCATGATGCGATAGGCTACAAAGGGGATGAATTTCTTGGATGAAGTAAAAAGTTGGATAA
This sequence comes from Thermoanaerobacterium saccharolyticum, assembly GCF_000747665.1. Taxonomy (GTDB): domain Bacteria; phylum Bacillota; class Thermoanaerobacteria; order Thermoanaerobacterales; family Thermoanaerobacteraceae; genus Thermoanaerobacterium; species Thermoanaerobacterium saccharolyticum. The sequence continues at coordinate 75,751 of NZ_BBKT01000051.1, forward strand.
TTCAAATAGCATATATTTCAATATTAGCTATAATATTTGAACTTTTGATACCATCATCAAGCATGAAAAAATACGTAAAGGTAGTAATAGGTCTAACAATCATGATTGCAATAATAAATCCAGTATTAGGATTTATTAAAAGCGGCATCAATATAAATAATGCTTTGGAAAAAGAGTATAACTATAACAATGTAGACATAAGTGGAATGACCAAACAAGCGGAGATGGAAAGAAATAAGCTTATAGTCGATGAGTATAAAAAAAGGCTAAATGATCAGATAAAAGAGAGAATATTATCTATGGTAAATGCCTCAGATGTAGAGGTGGAATCATCAATAGTTGACGATTTAAATGATAAGAGCTTTGGATTAGTAAAAGAAATCAAGATAACAATCTTTAATGACAAGAATGAATCATCGAACAACAGTGGAAATATTTCAATTGAGGTGAGCAAAGCAAATGAAAAAACGAGCGAAATTGATAACATCAAAAACGATTTAAGTAAATTCTATAATGTGCCATTAAAGAATATAACTATAGAGGAAAGATAAAATGAAAGGGGGATAAAATTGTGGATTTTAATAAACTAAAGCAAAAAATTTTAAAAGCTGATAATAAGACTATACAAGATTTGACTGTAATTTTCATTATTGGTTTGATTATATTGATTGGGGCCAGCGTCTTTTTTAAGCCTAAACCAACAAATAAAAGTTCAGATAAACAAATGGTTGAAACGCAAGTCACAAATGAAGATTATGCAAGTAAATTGGAATCTGAATTAAAAGAAATACTATCCAAAATCCACGGAGCTGGCAATGTAGATGTGCTTGTCACTTTAGATTCTGATGAAGAAGTAGTAGCAGCTATGGATACAGTACAATCAGAAACCACTACCAACGAAAAGGACAGCAATGGAGGCACGAGAACAACCATTCAAAGTGAGACGGATAATAAAATCGTTACTTCACAAAACACCAGTGGAGAAAATCAACCAATGATATTAAAAAAAGTGATGCCTGAGGTAAGGGGTGTTGTCGTCGTTGCTGATGGTGCAAAAGATCCAAATGTTCAATATGAACTTATGACGGCTGTAGAGACGGCATTAGGCATTCCCGCATATAAAGTTAAAGTCGTATCTTCAAAATAAAATTTAGGAGGGTCTATTATGATGTATTTAAAGAAAAAATCTATAGCAATAGCATCATTGGTCTTGCTTATAGCGATAGCTTTTGTAATCAATTATAATTATCAAAATGGAATTAATAAAAATGCTTCAAGCAAAAACAGTTTAAATTCACAATTGATAGACAATAGCAAAGTTTCCACTTCCTCATCTGCCGATGAACAGACTGAAGCGACAACAACATTATCCAGTGGTTTATTTGCTTCATATAGACAGGACAGAGATATTAACAGAAGCCGTAGTTTAGAGGCATTGCAAGAAATAGTAAATAACAAGAATACAAGCCAGGAAACTCGGGATGAAGCTCAAAAACAGATTATCAAGTTGACAGAGACGAATCAAAAGGAATTGATATTAGAGAATTTGATTAAAGCAAAAGGATTTCAAGATGCCATAGTTTTGATTGACAATAATACTGCAAATGTCATAGTACAAGCTGATAAATTATCGGCACAGGAAGTTGCAAAAATACAAGATGTTGTATCTCAGCAAACAGGTTTTCCTCTCGATAACATAAAAATAATGAATAGAATGAATTAGTCATAATTGTAAAATATTTGATTGTCTGATATAATATCTATTGAAAGGAAGTGTTATTATGGAGGAAAATATAAGCCAAGAACTTGAATTTGGAACGATTAAAATATCAGATGATGTTGTTGCTGTTATAGCGGGATTAGCTGCTACAGAAGTTCCTGGTGTCGCGGGAATGAGTGGTGGAGTTGTCAATGGAATAACCGAAATGTTAGGCCGGAAGAATTTATCAAAAGGTGTGAAGGTACAAGTTGGTGAAAAAGAAGCGGCCATTGATTTGTACATCGTAGTTGATTATGGTGTCAGAATACCTGAAATAGCTTGGAATGTACAAGAAAATGTTAAGAAGGCAATAGAAACAATGACAGGACTTAAAGTTGTAGAAGTCAACATACATATTCAAGGAGTAAACATGGAAAAAGAACAAAAATCCAAAGAACCTCCAAAAGAAAATAAATGATATTTAAACCCTCTTAATGCAGAGGGTTAATTTTAATGGATAAAATGTAATTAGCAAATTACGATTAGAGGAGTTGAAAAATGTGAACAGAACGCAAGCTCGAGAGTGGTTGGTAAAACTATTATATCAATACGATATATCAAAGCTGGAGCCTCAAAAAATTTTCGATAAATTCCTTGAGGACAATGATCCAGGAGATGAGAAAGACTATATAGAAAATACGCTTTTTGGAGTAATTAAAAATCTTGATAATATTGATGAAAAAATTAAAAAGTATCTTAAGAATTGGGATATTAATAGAATAGCGAAGATTGATTTAGCAATAATGCGCTGCAGTTTTTACGAAATACTATATTCTGCTGACATACCAAGCAGTGTTTCTATTAATGAAGCGGTGGAAATTGCCAAAAAGTACAGCACCGAGAAATCGCCGGCTTTTATAAACGGAATTTTGGGGAATTTGGTAAGGGATATTATTGGCGGTGATGCAAATGGTGATTGATGGTAGAAATATTGCAAAATCAATAAGAGAAAAAGTAAAATCCGAAATACTTGAAAAAAATTACCATCCAAAACTTGCGATTCTCGTTGCTGGAAATGATGAAGCTTCGTTGATATATGCAAATACTAAACTTAAAGCTTGTGCGAATGTGGGCATTGATGCTTATACATATTTCTTTAACGATGATGAGGAAGATAAATTTTTAGAAAAATTAAATGAGCTAAATACAGACGATAGCATTCATGGTATAATGATAGAAATGCCTCTTCCAAAGTCATATAATGCACAAAGAATTTACGATCTTATCAATCCTATAAAAGATGTAGATTGTATATCGACATACAATATGGGACGCTTATTTTCGGGTAATCCTCTCTACTTGCCATGTACACCTTATGCAATATTGACGATTTTAAAAAGTTTAGATGTTGATTACACTGGAAAACATGCTGTTGTCGTTGGAAGAAGCAATATATTGGGAAAACCGGTTGCTAAATTGATGCTGGATCTTGATATGACGGTTACTCAATGCCATTCGAAAACATTGAATTTAGAGGAGTATACCAAAACAGCGGATGTGTTAGTATTAGCAGTAGGTAGGAGAAATCTTGTAGATGGTCAAATGGTAAAAAAAGGCACTATACTGATTGATGCTGGAATAAATGAATACAATGGAGAAATATACGGTGACTGTGATTTTCAAAGTGTAGAGGGTTTATGCAGCTATATAACACCAGTTCCTGGTGGAGTTGGTCCTGTAACGACGTCTATAGTCTTATCAAATACATTGGAGGCATATAAAAATGCTATTAAAAACTCTCACGGTCAAACAAGTTAATGATTATTTAAAAAACATAGTTACAGGTGACATAATATTAAAACATGTAATGGTAAAAGGCGAAATATCAAATTTGTATTTTAGAGGACAAGCACTGTATTTTACATTAGTTGATGAGTATTCCTCTTTAAAATGCGTTGTCTTTGAAGATTATATCGATAACATAAATGTAGAAGTAAAAAATGGCATGTCTGTAATTGTAACCGGTAGAGTTTACGTTTATGAGAAAAGCAGTTCGTTTCAATTGCATGTTTTTAACATTGAGGTTGAAGGATTAGGTTCTCTTTTTTTATCTTTTGAGAGATTAAAGCAAAAGCTTAAAAGTGAAGGTTTATTTGATTTAGATAAGAAAAAGAATCTACCTAAAAACCCAAAAAAAGTTGCGGTGATTACATCACCTTCAGGTGCGGCTGTTCACGATATTATAAATATTTTAAGAAGGAGAAAGCCGTCGATAGATATAATGGTGGTCCCCATATTAGTTCAGGGGACTAAAGCTTCCTCAGAAATTGTGGAAGCTATTATAAAGGTCAATAAAAGAAGTGATGTTGATTTGATTATTTTAGGTAGAGGCGGCGGATCATTTGAAGATCTTTATCCTTTTAATGAGGAGATAGTAGCAAGAGCCATTTATAATTCCAGAATACCTGTAATATCTGCTGTAGGACATGAGACTGATTTTACGATAGCTGACTTTGTTGCAGATTTAAGAGCGCCAACGCCATCTGCAGCAGCAGAATTGGCAGTAACTGATGTTAATTTTTACAACGAAAAAAATTAAAAACTATAAAAGAAGTTTATATCGTTATATGTTGTCAATAATTGATAAAAAGAGATATCGCCTCGATTATCTGAAGAAACTTGTAATAGGCAAAAACCCAATTATCAAAAATCGGCAGATGAAAGAACGCTTAAATACTTTAAATAGAATTATGGAGGATAGTATCTACAAAATATTAAAAGACAAAAAGAACAAGTATATAAGCCTTGTAGAGAAGCTAAATGCTTTGAGTCCGCTAAATATCTTAAAGCGAGGATACACAATGACGATGGATAAAGACAAAATCAATTTAGTTACAAAGGCTAATGATATTTCATCAGATGATAAAATATACCTTTTGTTTGAAGATGGCGAAGCACTTTGTACTGTCAATGAGGTGATGAGATATGAGCGAAAATATGGACTTTGAAAAAAGTATGGACAAGTTAGATGATATTGTAAAAAAATTAGAAGATGGCAATCTGTCTTTAGAAGAATCTTTTAAACTATTCAAAGAAGGCCTTGAATTATCCCAAAAATTGAATAAAGCGCTAAACGATATTGAAGGTAAAATAACAATGCTCATTGACGAAAATGAAGAAATACCATTTAATTTTGAGGAGGACAAAGATGTTTGATGACATTCTTAGAGAAAAGATAGAATATATTAATAAAGGGTTAAATGAATTTTTATCATTAACTGATAGGCCAGAAGTCTTGTTTGAAGCTATGAGGTACAGTGTCTTTGCTGGTGGCAAAAGGCTTCGACCTGTACTTTGCATATCTGCTTGCGAATTAGTTGGCGGGAATAAAGAAGATGCACTGGCAGTTGCGTGTGCAATAGAATTTATACATACATATTCGCTGATTCACGATGATTTGCCTGCAATGGACAATGATGATTTAAGGCGTGGAAAACCTACAAATCACAAAGTCTATGGTGAAGCGATTGCGATTCTTGCTGGCGATGCTTTGCTAAATTATGGATTTGAAGTGTTGATTCAGCAAGCACTGAACTCAAGTAAAAGTCAAAACATTTTAAAGGCCGCTGACGAAATCGCGCGTGCGGCAGGATGTCGTGGAATGATAGCGGGGCAAGTTGTAGATTTACTATCAGAAAACAGAGAAATTGGCGTAGACGATTTGAAATTCATGCATGACCATAAAACAGGTGCTTTAATAAGAGCTTCAATTTTAGCAGGAGCGATAATGGGTGGTGCAGATGATGATACTTTAAAAAAATTAAGCAGTTACGCAGAATATTTAGGATTTGCATTTCAGGTAAAAGATGATATTTTAGATATTTTAGGAGACGAAATGAAACTTGGAAAAGATATTGGCAGTGATATGGTTAATGGAAAATCCACGTTTGTAAGCGTACTGGGATTACAACGTTCTATAGATCTTGTAAATGAGTTGACTGAAAAAGCAATTAATATATTAGACGGTTTTGGGGAAAAGGGTGAATTCTTAAAAAATCTTACTCAGTACATGGCAGAGAGAGATAGTTAGAGCATAAAACAGCATAAATTAAATTAATATGTGCAGCATGTTATTATGCAATACATTTAGCCCTTAGCAACAAAACTTGAACAATTATTATATTTGATACAAACACATAAAAATGCTATAATCAATATCGACATGAAGTGGTGCAGTATCCTAGTCGGTATTGTTAATTCCGAAGACGGGCCTAAAAATCCGTTAAAGGCATATCGATGAAGTTCCTGGTGCTGGCTTTTGATGCCCAATCGAGGGCTTGTGCTGGGAGTTAAGAAAAGAGGGGCAACCTGCAATGGCATGTGGGCATTGACCCCCTTTTCGTGGAGACCTATTCCCGTGGCATAATGTGCTACGGCATAGGGTGAACCTACCATGCGGTAATAAAGCTGTGGGTAGTGTAGCCTGCCTTGAGTGATTAAGGTGGCTATCAGACTGAACTTTAACTTAATGAGCTCTTAAGTTAAAGCTATTGCTGATGAAACCTTAGTTGCAAAAGAGGATAGGAATTAACAAACCGTCGAGGAAAGCTCCTAGGCTGCTCGAAGGAGGCATATTGAGGATTACAGTGTGGACTAAGTGGTAATCCAGTCATACTTTTGGCGACAAAGTAGATTCAGGCTTAAAGGGAAACCGCCAAATGGCGACAGTTGGTGCCTGAAGGGGAAACCCTGCTGGACCTAAGCCACAAAATTTACTCAATATGCTACCACTTCAAGTACATAGGAGGATTTTATTAATGAAATCTAAAAAGTTTAACATAAATTACAAGTGGACTATAAATGCCTTCATTTTTAGCTTTATTTTTGCTGTGATATTGAATTTTTCATCGGATGTTTTGTTAAAGAAAAGCAATATAATAATTGCTTTTTTTGTATTGTTGGTTATAGTATTGATAGGAGTTTTATCTGACATAATTGGCATAGCTGTTGCAACAGGAACCGAAGAACCTTTTCATTCTATGGCATCAAATAAGGTTTTTGGAGCTAAGCAATCGATTAAATTGATACGAAATGCAAATATCGTTACAAATATTTGCAACGACATAATTGGCGATATAAGTGGAATAGTATCTGGTGCTGCATTAAGCAGCATAATTGCTAAGTTGTCAATTTCCAGCACTAAAAGCACTATTTATGCGACTATTTTTGGAGGAATACTATCAGCGGTTACAATTGGTGGTAAATCTTTAGGGAAAAATTTAGGAATGTATAAAAGCCAATCAATCATTTTTGCTGTTGGCATACTTTTGGCGTGGTTTGAAAAAAATACAGGTATAGAATTTTTCCAATCTAATTCTAAGAAAAATAAAAAATAGAAAGTGAGTGGACACTGTGCTCGAAAAAAATTTCTACGCCTAATGATATAAAAAAATGCAGTTTAACTGAATTAGAAGAGCTTTCAAGTGATATACGCAGTTTTTTGATAAACAATATTTCTAAGACAGGCGGGCATTTAGCGTCAAATCTCGGAGTAGTGGAATTGACTATTGCACTTCACTACGTTTTTGAATCGCCTAAGGACAAGATTATTTGGGATGTAGGACATCAAAGCTATGTGCACAAGATATTAACAGGAAGACGAGATCTCTTTAATACATTGAGAAAATTAGGTGGTTTGTCGGGGTTTCCCAAGAGAAATGAAAGCGAGCATGATGTTTTTGAAACGGGACACAGCAGCACATCTATATCTGCTGCCTTGGGAATAGCAAAGGCACGAGATTTAAATAATGAAAAATATTCAGTAATTTCTGTAATAGGTGATGGGGCGCTTACTGGTGGAATGGCTTTTGAGGCTTTAAATGATGCAGGCAGATCTAAGACAAATCTCATAGTAATATTAAATCATAATGAGATGTCTATATCAAAAAATGTAGGTAGTCTTTCACTTTATTTAAGTAGATTAAGAACAGATCCAAGCTATTTTAGGTTGAAGAAAGATTTAGAGAATATCTTAAACATAATACCGCCTATTGGGAAAAGCATCCATAAATCAATCGAAAAAATAAAGGATTCCATCAAACAATTAATTGTACCTGGAATGTTTTTTGAGGAAATGGGGTTTACATATTTAGGACCAATTGACGGTCATGATCTGGATTCCTTAATTGACGTATTAAAAAGAGCTAAAAAAATGAACGGACCTATTTTAATTCACGTGATAACGAAAAAGGGAAAGGGATATGTATTTGCAGAAGATAATCCTGATAAATTTCATTCCGCTGGAATTTTTGATATAGGAACAGGAGATTTTAAGAAAAAGGCTGACACATATTCGGATGTATTTGGGAAAACATTGACTCATTTAGCTGAAAATAATAAAAAGATAGTTGCAATAACTGCTGCAATGCCGGATGGAACAGGATTAAATTATTTTGCTGAAAAGTTTCCAAACAGATTTTATGATGTAGGCATTGCAGAGCAACATGCAGCGACTTTTGCTGCTGGTATGGCAGTAAATGGGTATAAGCCTTATTTTGCAGTGTATTCGACTTTTTTGCAAAGAGCATTTGACCAGGTAATACACGATATATGTATTCAAAATCTTCCAGTTGTCTTAGCAGTAGATAGAGCCGGCCTCGTAGGAGAAGATGGAGAAACGCACCAAGGTGTGTTTGATATATCGTATTTAAGAATGATCCCAAACATGACTGTTATGGCTCCTAAGGACGCTGATGAATTGGTTGAAATGACGAAATTATCCAGCTTTATAAAAGGGCCTTGTGCAATAAGATACCCAAAAGGAAAAGCCGAAAATTACGATGTCAATAAAGAACCTAATTTTTCATTAGGAGAAGCTGAAGTCATTAATACTGGCTCTAATGTAGCGATTTTTGCTCTCGGCAAGATGGTGAAAATTGCAGTAAGTGCGTCTTTAAGGCTTAAAAATAATTCAATAACCCCCTACATAGTGAATTTAAGGTTTGCTAAGCCTTTAGATGTAAATACAATTATAACAATTTCGAAAAAAGTTGATTATATATTTACATTAGAAGACAATGTACTTATAGGTGGCGTTGGAAGTGCAATATTAGAGCTATTAAATGAAAATAATATATGCAAGAAATTCTACAGATTTGGATTTCCTGATAAATTCATAGAACATGGCGATGTAGAAAGTTTATTTAAAAAATATGGATTGGACAGTGATTCTGTGGCAGAAAAAATAATAGAATTGGTGATGTCATGAAAGATAAAGAAAGAGCAGATTTATTATTGGTACAAAAAGGCTTTTTCACATCAAGAGAAAAAGCTAAAGCTTCTATAATGGCAGGAGAGGTTTTTGCAGACGGAAAAAAGATAAATAAAGCTGGAGATATTATAAGCGTTTATTCAAGTTTAGAAATAAAATCGAAAAGCAATCCTTACGTAAGTCGAGGCGGTCTGAAGCTTGAAAAGGCAATCAAATACTTTAATATTGATGTGAAAGACAAAATAGCAATGGATGTGGGTGCATCAACTGGTGGATTTACAGATTGCCTTTTAAAAAATGGAGCAAAAAAAGTCTATGCTATAGATGTAGGGTATGGCCAGCTTGATTGGAGTTTAAGAAACGATAAGAGAGTTATAAACATGGAAAGAACAAATATTCGCTATCTTGATGATTTGCCGGATATTATCGATATAATTACGATAGATGTGTCATTTATATCGCTTGCGATAGTTATACCATCTGTAAAAAAGTTTCTAAAAAATGGTGGCGAATTAGTATCTCTTATAAAACCACAATTTGAAGCTGGAAGAGAGAAAGTTGGGAAAAATGGGGTTGTACGAGATAAAAGTGTCCATATAGAAGTCATAAATAAAATAATAGATGTTTTAAAAGATCTGTCATTTAGTGTAAAAGGCATCACTTTTTCACCTATAAAGGGGCCAGAAGGCAATATAGAATATTTGATTTATGCAAAAGATGGAAGAGATATAGATTCTGATCTTAATGTAGAAGGAGTAGTAGAGTTGTCTCATAATACTCTTAATGAAAATAAAAAGCAAAATAAAGAAGGAAAATGAAAAGTTTTGTAGAATTATGAATTTATGATACTGATTATGTGGTGATTAAATGAAGAACATTTGTGTTATACCGAATATTCATAAGGACAAAAATTTAAGGACTACGAGAAGTTTAGTCGAGTGGATTATCCAGCATGGATATAAACCAATACTAAACGAGGTTGTCGCACAGAAAATCGGCTTTTTTGAATATGGCAAAAGCGGAACAGAGATTTTTGAAAACAGTGATTTTATCGTGGCATTAGGGGGAGATGGGACAATTCTAAACGTTGCCAGACAATGTGCATCTTTTTCTACGCCTATCCTTGGCGTAAATTTAGGGCATTTAGGTTTTTTAGCGGAAGTTGATGCCGAAAATGTAGTTGAAGCAGTAGAAAAGATTGTTAATGATGAATTTTTCATAGACAAAAGGATGATGTTGGAAGCGAGCATAATCAAAGAGAATATGGAGGCAGTTAATCTTATAGCTTTAAATGACATTGTAGTAACGAGGGGTTCTTTTTCCAGAATGGTCAAATTAAAAGTATTTGTGAATGAACAGTACGTTAATACATATCTTGCTGATGGGATAATTATATCTAGCCCTACAGGTTCAACAGCATATTCTTTGTCAGCAGGTGGACCGATAGTGTACCCTAATCTGGAATTGTTTATAATAACACCTATATGTCCTCATACACTGCATTCAAGGTCTATTATAGTATCAGAAAAAGATAAAGTAAAGCTTGTTATAGTAGGGGAAAATCAAGATGTAATGGCAACAACAGACGGACAACAAGGCTACAAACTAAACAGTGGTGATACAATTTATGTAAAAAAAAGCAATAGATACACTAATTTGATACGCTTAAAAAGCATGAACTTTTTCGAACTTTTGCGCAGTAAATTGTCAGAGAGGAATTTCAACATTTAATGAGGAGTGTTGTTGATGATGAAGTTAGCAAGACATGCAAAGATTCTTGAAATAATAAGTAAAAATGAAATTGAAACACAGGAAGAATTAGCAGATGCCCTTCAAAAAGAAGGTATAAAGGTCACACAAGCGACAGTATCCAGGGATATAAAAGAGTTAAGGCTTATAAAAGTATTGAGTGCAGACGGCAAAAAGTACAAATATGCGCCAATGAAAAATCAAGATACCAAAGTAACTGACAAATTGGTTGCGCTTCTATCTGGAATAGTAGGAATAGATTATGCCGGGAATACTATAGTAATTAAAACACTTTCTGGAACCGCACCTGCTGCTGCAGAAGCTTTGGATATATTAAATTGGAATGAGGTAGTAGGAACTCTTGCGGGAGATAATACTATATTTATGCTTGTGAGATCAGAAGATGCCGTCAAAGAAATTATAGACAGAATTAATGAATTGATTAAATGAATGTTTTTTAAGGGGGATTATGATGATCCTTGCATTGAACATAAAAAATATAGCTTTAATCGATGAGGCTGAGATTGATTTTGACGATGGCTTAAACATTCTTACTGGTGAGACAGGTGCTGGTAAATCTATAGTTATAGATTCAATGACGCTTTTGCTGGGTGGGAGAGCAAACAAAGATATTATCCGAAATGGTGCTCAAAAGGCTACAGTTGAGGGTGTTTTTTTTAGTAGATTCAAATACTGATGTTATACATAAGATTTTAGATGAAGCAGGTATTGAACATGAAGATGATGATACTCTGATTATCAGTAGAGACATAACAGAAAACGGAAGAAACTACTGCAGGGTTAATGGCAGAATAGTTCCTTTATCTTTTTTAAGCAAATTAGGAACGTATTTGGTTGACATATTAGGTCAACATGAGCATCAATTTCTGTTAGATAGCAGTAAGCATTTGTCAATATTAGATAATTTTCAAGATAAGAATTTTTTTGATTTAAAAGGCACGTTAAAGGATTTATTAAGTGAATACAACATTCTCAATAAAAGGCTAAAGGAATTTTATTCAGATGACAAAGAAAAGATGTCAAAAATAGATCTTCTTAAGTATCAGATAAATGAAATAGAATCTGCAAAAATAAAAAAAAGGAGAAGAAGAAAATTTACTTGAAAGGCGAAACATATTAATCAATTCAGAAAAATTATTTAATTCTATGAATGAATGTTACAATTTGCTTTATAAAGGTATTAATGACAATGCATCAATTTTAGACAATCTCAGTGTAGTTTTAAAAAATTTAGATGCCTCGCATAAAATAGATCGAAGGCTTGAGAAATTGAGAGAAATGATTCAAAGTGCTTTATATACATTAGATGATTGTTCTATTCAAATCAGAGATTATATTGAAAATATTAATTTTGATGCAAATGAGTTAAATGAAATTGAAAAAAGATTGGACATACTGGGAAATTTAAAGAGAAAATACGGAAGGACGATTGAAGAAATAATTAGATATAAAGAAGAGAAAAATGATGAACTTACAAAGTTGTTAAACGCGGAAGAAGAAATACATAAGATAAACAAAGAAAAAGAGGAAATCATGCAGAAAATTAAAGTGATTTCCGATGAAATACATGAAAGGAGAAAAAATGTAGCAGATTTTCTTGAAAAGAAAATAAGTGATGTCTTGAGTGAGTTAAATATGCCCAATACGATTTTTAAAGTCGATATCAGAAAAAAAGATGTGGCAAATGAAAATGGCATGGACGAAGTGGAATTTTTAATATCAACTAATATTGGTGAACCTTTAAAGCCACTTGATAAAATAGCGTCTGGCGGTGAGTTATCAAGAATTATGTTGGCTTTAAAGACTATTTTGGCTGATTTTGATGGCATATCTACATTAATATTTGATGAAGTAGATACAGGAATAAGCGGCAAAGCAGCCCAATCTGTGGCACAGAAAATAGCTTTGATTTCAAGAAATCGCCAAG